>CAYZEJ010000085.1:0-10619 GCA_964477545.1 uncultured Anaerolineaceae bacterium
GTTCGAGTCCCGCCGGGCGCGCCACTCTATGGGCTCGTGATCGTCTGGACGTACGCCGGGCTGGTGCTCACGAGGTAGTTCTTCGAGCCTTTGTAGCGTGCCGTCACGTTGTGGTCGCCGACCGTCCTGTTGAAGCGGACCGTGATCGTTGCCACGCCGCTGGCCAACTTCTTGAGCCGGCCGACCTTGCTGCCGTCGATTCTGAAGCGAACCCATCCATGCGGTGTGCCGCCGCCCGGTGCGACCGGCGAGACGCTGGCCGTGAACGTGATCAGGGTTCGGCGCGCGGCCGGATTGTGGTTACCGTTCACCGCTACCGCCGTGGCCGCCTTGTGGACGGTCTGGAAGCGCTTGGGGCTGGTACTCGGGTCGAACCCCGTGTCGCCCAGATAAAAGGCGCGCACCGTGCTGGTGCCGCGCGGCAGGTTGGAGATGACGATGCTTGCCTGACCGCTCCCGTTGAGGGCGACCGGCACGCCACGATTGACACCGCCGACCTTGAATTGGACCGTCCCCGTAGGCGTGCTCCCCGTCACGGTCGCGGTGAAGGTCACAGGCTGGCCGTAGACCGATGGATTGGCACTGCTCGCCAATGCCGTCGTGGTGGCCTCCGTCGTGCCACCAGTCACCGTGACCGGATCGCTCGTCTGCGAGGTGCTCCCGGCCGCGTTGGTGGCCGTCACGATGCAGCGGTAGTCGCCCTCGGCCGTCGCGGTATACGTGTCCGACGTGGCCCCGCCGATGTCCGAGCCGTCGAGGCTCCACTGGTAGGCGAAGCTCTCGGGCACGCGGTACAGGAAGGACTCGAGCAGGTCCGGCGCCCAGTCTCCCTGGGAGCAGGAGAGCTCCGAGCCCGGCGTCGAGCCGCCAGTGATGGCCGGATCGCCGTCGCCTACGGGTTTCTTCAGCAGGACCGGGAAGTTGGGACCGTCCACGATCGTGGTGCCCGTGTCGAGGTCATTCCCGCCGCTCCCGTTCACGTTCGCGAACGAGATCGAGTCGTCGTCGTAATTGGTCCACCAGATCCTTCCTGCGGCGGCGTCGATCGCGAGGCCCCACGGCCCGTCCACCGTCGCGCCGCCGCCTGTGTCCAGGTCGGCGCCGCCGCCGCCGCCCAGATCGGCGGAAGAGATCGAGTCGTCGTCGTAATTGGTCCACCAGATCTTCTCCGCCGCGAGGTCGATCGCGAGTCCCGTCGGACAATCCACCGTCGCGCCGCTCGTGTCCAGGTCGCCCCCGCCGCTCCCGTCCAGGGCAGCGAACGAGATCGAGCCACTGCAGTCGGAGAGTTCGCCAGTGTTCGTCCACCAGATCTTCCCACCGGCCGGGTCGATCGCCAGCCCGGTCGGACAATCCACCGTCGCGCCGCTCGTGTCCAGGTCGCCCCCGCCGCTCCCGTCCAGGGCAGCGAACGAGATCGAGCCACCACAGGTGACGTAGTCGCCGCTGTTGGTCCACCAGATCTTCTCACCGGCGGGGTCGATCGCCAGCCCCTGCGGACAATCCACGGTCGCGCCGCTCGTGTCCAGGTCGCCCCCGCCGCCAGTGCCGTCAAGGTTGGCGTATGAGATCGGGCCGGCGCAGTTGGCCCACCAGATCTTGCCGGCCGCCGCGTCGATCGCCACGCCCTGTGGTGCATCCACGGTCGCGCCGCTCGTGACCAGGTCGCCCCCGCCACTGCCGTCGAAGTTGGCCAACGAGATCGAGTCGATCTCGTAGTTGGCCCAGAAGACGCCGCCGGCGTCGCTCAGCAGCACCGGCGCCCTGAGCCTGAGGCCGATGATCCCTTCATCGCCGTCCCAGCCGTCGACGGCGATGCGGTAGATCGTGCCCTGGATGGCCGCGAAGCTGAGTTCGCTCTGGTAGTCGCAGAAGTCATCGTCGGCGTCGTCATTCGACTCGATCAGGGACAGAGCGTCCACGGCGTCGCCGGTGTAGACCGCGAGCAGGGTGTCGAAGTCGCTGTCGCAGGTGTTCACGTTCACGGTGCCGTCACTCGGCGCCGTCCACGAGTACCAGACCGAGTGCCCGCCGGTATCATCGGCGTGGTCGGGCTCGCCCGGCTGCTTGGTCGCGTCGACGTTCGTGCCGGTGACACTGACCGACGCTCCGACCAGCTCCTGCCCGGGGAAGTCGTCGTTCGCCGGTGGCACCTCGTCGACCGTCGTCTCCTCGGTATCCGAGTCGTTCGTGTCGACGGGGTCGGCAATGTCGGAGGACACCGTCGCCGTGTTCGAGAGAAGCCCGACCGAGGACGTGCTCACCACGATATCGACCGACGCCCCTGCCCCGTTGGCCAGGTCACCCAGCTCGCAGGTCACGGTGCCGGAAAGCTCGGAACACGTCCCCTGTGTCGGCGTGGCGCTCACGTAGGTCACGCCTGCCGGCAGCGGGTCCGTGACCACGACGTTCGTGGCCGTGTCGGGCCCGCCGTTGGACACGTCGACTGTGTACGTGACGTTCGAGCCTACCGTCACCGGGTCCACCAGGTCGGACTTATCGATCGCCAGGTCGGCCTCGTCCGCAGCCACCTCGTCGACCGTCGTCTCCTCGGTATCCGAGTCGTTCGTGTCGACGGGGTCGGCAATGTCGGAGGACACCGTCGCCGTGTTCGAGAGAAGCCCGACCGAGGACGTGCTCACCACGATATCGACCGACGCCCCTGCCCCGTTGGCCAGGTCACCCAGCTCGCAGGTCACGGTGCCGGAAAGCTCGGAACACGTCCCCTGTGTCGGCGTGGCGCTCACGTAGGTCACGCCTGCCGGCAGCGGGTCCGTGACCACGACGTTCGTGGCCGTGTCGGGCCCGCCGTTGGACACGTCGACTGTGTACGTGACGTTCGAGCCTACCGTCACCGGGTCCACCAGGTCGGACTTATCGATCGCCAGGTCGGCCTGCGCGACGGTGACGGCAAGGCTCCAGCCGGAGATATTGCCCGACTCGGCCGCGGTGTCGTCCTCGATGAAGAGGCTCCATGTTCCATTCGCGTCTGTCCCATCGAAGACCGCCAGCGAGACGAGAGCCGCGGGGACGGGCGCCGGAGACGAGAAGCCGTCGGCGTCGGCACCCCAATTGGTGGGTTTGAACGATCCGCTCGACAGGCCCCCCCCGGAGTCGGGCAGCCCGGAGGCGGCTTCGTCATCGAAGGTCAGGCTCACGTTGCTCGCGTCAAAAGCCCCTCCAGCATCGCTCATGAGCATGGTGTTCACGCCGGTAGGGCCGACGAGCAGGGCGTCGATGTCATCGGGGAAGGTATGGGAGAGGCCCGAGAACGTGACGTTGAGGTCGGTGATCGTCCCGACGACCCCGGACACCGCGATCGTCGATGGATAGGGAAGCGACCCCTCACCCTGGATGACGATCCCGTCGTTGTTCGAGAACACGGCGCCCAGTACCACCGCAGGGGTGGCAATGAGGGACACCGTGGCGACGATGGCCAACGATACGCCGAATCGGCGCGACTGAGACATGGTGACTCCCCTCAGTGACGTGACTGTTGCAGTGTCATCCGCCTCGTCACAGCCGTCAAACTCAAAACGTGATCCGGATCACGGCCTGTCAGCTCAGCCGCGCAAGGTCCCCTGGCGAAGCACCGACAACATACCGCTCGCGCCGAGTGGCTTGCTGAAGAAGAAGCCCTGGCCGAAACGGCAGCCGAGCTCCGCCAGCCGCCATGCCTGCTCGCGTGACTCGACTCCCTTGGCCACGACCTCTACCCCACGGCTGTCTGCGAGGTTGATCAGTGTCGTCGCGAAGACAGACTCGGTATCGGACGTTGTCGTGACGTCGGCCACGAACTCGCGAGCCAGCTTCACTACGTCGATTGGCAGCCGCTTGAGGTCGGCCAGAGACGTGGCCATACCGAAGTCATCGAGCGCGATGCGCACGCCGGCCTCGCGCAGGTCAGTCAGCGCAGCCGTGATGACCTCGATGTCCCTGCTCACGCCGCTCGTCAGCTCGAGAGTGAGGAGCCGTGGCTCGAGCCCCGCCTCGGAGAGAACGCCCAGGATGCTCGACACGATGCCTTTGTGCCGGAGCTGGCTTGGGACCATGTTGACGCTCACGAACCCCGGCCTTTCGGCCGTGCGCGGCCATCCAGCGGCCGCTCGGCATGCCTCGTCCAGGACATACGAGCCAATCTGGTCGATCAGCCCGGAGCTCTCCGCCAGTGGCAGGAAATCGCTCGGGGGAATCGTTCCGCGACGCGGATGTCGCCACCTCACAAGGGCTTCAGCGCCGGCGACCACCCCGCCACCGAGCCTCACCACGGGTTGGTACTCGAGCCGGAACTCGCCTCGCTCGATGCCGCTCTGAAGGTCGGCCAGAAGATCCTCGTCGCCCGATCTCTGTTTCGACATTGCTAATAACCATACCCCGGACAGCGGAGGGAGACCGCGCGGTCTGCTAGGCGACGGGTTCCTCGGCGAGTGCCCGCGCACGGCGGAATACCTCGACGAACATGTCGCGCGTCAGCCGGCCAGTGAACGTGTTCTGCTGGCTGGGGTGGAAAGTGCCCAACATCGTGTATGGACCGACGGATACCTCGGCGCGATGCGCGAACCGGGGCCGTGGGCGCGCCTCGTAGCCATGCGCCAACAGCGCACGCAGAGCGCCGTCCCACGCATATGCACCCAGGCAGACGAGAACGCGCGCCCCGTCCAGCGCCGTGAGTTCGCGCTCGAGGAAGGGCAGGCAGTTGTCGCGCTCGACGGGTGTCGGGCGGTTGTCGGGCGGGGCGCAGCGGTTGACAGCGCAGACGTACGCGTCGATCAGCCGCAGGCCATCGCCGGCATGGGTCGAGACGGCCTGATTGGCAAAGCCGGTTTCGTGCAGCACCGGAAAAAGGAAGTCGCCCGATCGATCACCGGTGAAGACTCGGCCGGTGCGGTTCCCGCCGTGCGCCGCGGGTGCCAGCCCGATGACGACAACCCGCGCCCTTGGATCTCCGAAGCCGGGGACCGGCCGAGCCCAGTAGTGCTGCCCCGCGAAACGCGCCATAGGCTTGCGCGCCACCTCCTCGCGCCACCAGACGAGACGCGGACACCTGGCACAGGAGACGATCTCGGCGTTGATCTGCTCGACGCCCTCCGCGCGCCCTGCGGCGGCGCGACTCACCTCACCGCGCCGGCCGTGACCCCGCTCAGAAGGCTGGACAGCTGCGCGCGATGCTCTGCGGTCCTGAAGTCGTGCAACGGCTGAGATGACAGCAGCGTCTCGACCGCTGGGCGTCCCTGCTCGCGTACATAGACCGCGGGATGGATGTCGCCGGTGTCGTCGGTCTCGACCGCGATCGCGACCGCGGCAGAGCCTTCGGTGTCCACGAAATCGGCCAGCGGCACGATGCCCTCGTCGAGGATCCCCTTGCCTGAGTCGAGCGAGAACGAGCGCGCCAGGTACGACTTCTGGTTCCACAGCTCTGGCGCGTGGGTGGCCTCTTCGAGTAGGGCGTCGACCAGGCGCGACGGCTCGACCAGAGGTCTTTGCGGCTCAACACCGAAGTGCCTCTGCGCGACATGAAAGACCATCGTCCGCGCGTTGTAGCGCGCGCCATGGACGGCGCCTGAGTTCGCGGGCAGGCCGTACTTCTTCATACCCGAGACCCCCTGGCCGATAGTCCCCGCGAAGTAGATCCCGGGGAGGGTCGCGCTCTCCCAGTAGTTGGTCATCGAAGGCAGCTGGCTTCGTCCGTAGACCGAAACGCCCAGATCGGGGAGGTCGCGCAGGGGGCACACGAACCCGGTCGCGGCGATGACCTCGTCCGCATCCACGGCGAGCTCCGGGCCACCCTCGGACCGCGAGCAGAGGACTCGATAACCGCTTCCCAGCCGCTCGATCCGATTGATGGAAGCATTCAGCATGAAGACGCCGCCGCCCAGGATCTGGTCCTCGACAGGCTGGATGTAACGCGCCCGGACGCCGAGGAGCGAGTGAGTGTTGACGGACAGCTTGGCCGGGCGCGGCGAGCAGAGCACGATCCGCTGACCCCACTGGAGAAGGCCCGTAGCGAGCTCGAAAGCAGAGTTTTCCTTGCCAGCGATGAAGAGCCGCTTCCCGGCGTAGGTAGCCGGGCTGCGGGTGTCTGCGTAATGCGCCACGTGCTCGAAGCCGGGGGTATCGGGCTTATATGGCTCGGCGATGCCGACCGCGAAGATGGCCACCTGGCAGCGGTATTCGCCGTCGCTCGTCTGGAGGACGAAGCGCTCGCCGTCGCGGCGCGTGGATTCCCAGCGGCAGTCGTAGCGGACTCGTAGGCCCGTCCGCTGTGCGTACGTCGCCAGGTTGAGCTCCATCTCGGGGCGCGACGGGAATGACGAAGACCCGTCCATGAGCGTGGGCATGATCGCCTTGCTCTCCGGCTCCTCGGCGAGGAGGCTGTTCCAGTCGAACCATTGATAGAAACGATCCTCCCGCGGCACCGGACCGTACGGCTTGGTCCACGACAGCAGACGCTGGAAGAAGGGGAAGCGTCGAAACATCCCGCCCGGCGACGGATCGGCTGAAATGACCGCATGCTCGATCCCGAGGTGGCCCAGGTAGTAGCTCGTCTGAAGGCCGCCAGGGCCACTGCCGACGACGACCACCGGGTAATCGCCAGGTGGAAACGGACGGCCGTCTAGCTGGTCCTGGGATGTCTGGCTCGTCTGATCAGCTCCGGGTCCGGCTCGCGTTATAGAGACGGAGTGCGACAGCCTTGAGCATCCGATACATCACCTGTGGATGGTCGCGCAGGAAGCCTTCGAGCTCCGGCCCACCCAGGTGCAGGACGTGCAGCAGACGCGTCGTGACCACGTCGGCCACCGGCGGCTCGCCGAGGAGGATCGACATCTCGCCGAAGAAGTCGCCCTTCTGGAGACGAGCAACCTCCTCGCCGTCGATCTTGATCGCGACCTCGCCGTCGAGGATCACGTAGAAGCCAGTGCCCGTGAAGCCCTGGCGCAGGATGCGCTGGCCGACGGGGTATGACTCCTCCGTCATCTTGTGGGCGACCTGCTCGAGCTGCGGGCGCGACAGGTCCGCGAACAGCGACAGACCGCTGAGCATGTCGACCAGCTCCTGTGGACTCAGTGCCATCCGCTTCGACTCGGGCTAGTGGCGATGGAGTTCGCCGTGTTCGCGAACACGGGACGCCAGCACGCGCATCATGTTGAGAGCCAGCTTGGGATCACTCTCCAGTAGGTCGAGCAGATCCCACGAGGCCAGGGCCAGGCAACGGGTCGGCCCGATCGCCTGGACGCTGGCGTTGCGCGGCATCTGATCGATTACCGACAGCTCACCAAAGAAGTCGGTCGGCCCGAGTACAGCGAGCTCATCGGAGCCGCGCACTACGCGCGCAGAGCCGTCGAGGATCACGTACAGGCCGGTACCCACCTGGCCCTGGAGGACGATGAACTGGCCGGCCTCGAAGTCGAGCTCGCCGGTAACGGCGCTCAACCGGGCCATCGACTCCGCGCTGATGCCTTCGAACAGCGGCACATGCGCGAGCGCGGACGCTACCTGTTTGGTCTCCAGCGGCATGTCACGGACGATAGCACCGGCGCCATGGGCTTCAACGGCCCATGTTCCGCGGCAGCCCGGAGTCAGTCGCCTGAGTGGCCGCCGGGGCGAATCCCGAAAGAACCAAACTCCCCGGTGGGTGGCGGAAAGCTGGTATCGACACGGTCGACGACGGCCCCCTGTGGACCCTTGCGAAGCGCGCTGGCCATCTCATCGACGTCCTGATCATCGCCCTCGACCACCACAGAAACGCTTCCCGACTGGTCATTGGAGACCCAACCGACCAGCTTCAGGCGGGCCGCGGTGCTGCGCACGAACCAGCGGAACCCGACACCCTGCACGCGGCCGTGCACCATGGCTTCGAGGCGCTTCCTCTCGGTCATGCCGGCTGTTGGGCGCGCGGCCACTCGAGCAACAGCGCGTCCAGGGCAAGCTCAGGATTGGCATAGGCATCGAGCGCGCGTGACGCCGCATCCAGGCGAGTGAGGAAGGCGACAACCGCGTTCGGGTCGACGGTCGCGCCTGTTCGGGTCAGGTCGTCCAGGAGATCCGGCTGGCGGATCTCGCGCGTGCCGCCGCGTGCCGCAACGGCCAGATCGCGACAGACGTCGCGCCAGACGGACACCACCTGGGCGACGGCGGAGCGGCGCTCAGCAGGGCTCGGGCGGCGGGTTGCCGAGCGATCGCCCACGGCCGCCGAGCTACGCGACCCGCGGCGCGGGCGACTCGCGCCTTCGTCGGTCGACTCGATGTCCTCGCTGGTACCGGCCGCCGCCGCGGCGAGCGTGGCGCCATCCGCGATGAGCTCCGACTGTGATGAGAGCCTGCGGCGACGGTCCGAGTCGATCAGGTCGAGCAACGTCCGCGAGAGTCGTGCCTGGGCGAGGGCAGCCTCTGGGCGTCGGGCGAGCGCAAGGGCAGCACCCGGACGGCCGGCTGCAAGGCGCGCCAGCGCCGCGCCCCGGGCACGGTCTGCGAGCCCGGACTGTTCAATGAGTTCGGCGATCGTGTCGGCGGCGACAGGACCCAGCCGGATGCGCGCGCAGCGGCTCACGACCGTCGGCAACAGCGTGGAGGCGTCGTCGGCGGCAAGGATCAGGCACACCTTGCCCACTGGCTCTTCCAGCGTCTTCAGCAGCGCGTTCTGGGCGTCCGGGTTGAGGCGATTGGCATGCTCGATGATGGCCACGCGAAAGCGCCCTTCGAGTGGTAGCAGGGCAAGCTCGGATACGAGCGCGTGGACCTGACCAACCCGGATCTGCTGCCCGGCACCCTCGGGCTCCATGAGGTGCAGGTCGGGATGGTTTCCGTGGTCGACCTTGCGGCACGCGGCGCAATTGCGGCACGGCCGGGCTGAGGGATCGGCGTCCAGGCACAGCAGACCGGCCGCCAGGTCACGCGCGAGCGTGGTCTTACCGACGCCGTCCGGCCCGACGAGCAGCAGAGCGTGAGGTGGACGCCCGGTCTGGACGCTGCGCTCCACGAAGCCGAGCGCAGCGCGATGACCCCGGGTGCGAAAGCCACCCACCGGTGGTGTGCTCAGCCCTCCTCGGGCGCCGTCTTGGTAGTCGCGCGACGGCGAGTTGCGGGCTTCTTTGGCGGAGCGTTGGCGCCGTCGGCTGAAGCGGACTCCGACTTGGCCGCCTTGGGTGCCGCCTTTGCCCGCGTGGCACGCGCCTTTGGCTTCGCGGCCGCGGCGGCCTTGCCGGTGGCAGTCGCGGCTGTGCCAGCGTCGCTTGACGCGGGTGTCGCCGTGGCCTTGTTCGCGCGCGGACGCCGCACCGGCTTGGCTGCCGGAGCGGCCGGGGCCTCATCCGCCGACCCGGTGAAGGCGGGTGCGGGAGCCTCCGCCTGCCTGTTGGAGGTCGACCTGTTTTCGGAAGTCGACTGAGAGGCAGGTGCGGGCGCCTTGCGCGCCAGTTCGGCCCTCAGAAGCTGCTCGAGCTCAGGCGGAACCTCCGACCACGGCTCTGACGAGCGCTGCTCGGGCGACGCCTGGCGGTCATCCATGCGCGGGCCGCGGTCCATCGGCCGGCCACCTTGCTGGGGACGTCCGCCACGACCGCGGTCACGGCCACGATCCGGACCACGGTCGCGCGAGGGACCGCGATCACGATCAGTTCGGTTGCCGCCTCCGAAGCTCGGCTGCGGTGCCCGGTTGCCGTAGCGCTCGCGATCGAGCGCGGCCTGATACGAAGAGCGGCCGCGCGGCGCCCGGACGCCACCGCGCGCACCGGGTCGCTGACCTCCCTGGCGTCGTTCGGCAAGCAGGTACTCGGGCACTTCCGGCTCGTCAAGATCCTCGTCCTCGTCTGAGGCGCCACCGTTGGCACCCGCCGATGCCGAGGTGGGGCTGACGGGCAGACCGATCTGGCTGTCCCAGACAGAACCGAACGTCTGATGCGCAGGCTGTGCCGGCGCGGCGTCCTCGAACTCCTCGTCCTCCTCGTCGACGCCGGCCGCCACGACCGCTCCTTCCGCCGGAGCGATCGAGTCGGACTCACCACGCCGGCCGCGGCCTCGGCCACGACCGCCGCGCCGCCGGCGCCGCCGACGACCGTCATCGAGAGCTCCGTCGCCCTCGTCCGACCCGGCCACGACCTCCGCCGCGTCCGTCTCGTCCAATCCAACTACGTCGCCCAAATCGGCGATCGTGGCGACCTCGGTCATATCCTCGCCATCGGCTTCATCACCGTCGGCGCGGCGAGACAGTCGCTCGCCAGGCAATGCGACGATGTTGCGCTGCCGGCCGGCAGCGCCTGCAGCGCCTGCGGCGCTGGTGACGGCGGGTATAACGACCTCAGCCGGACGCTCGTCGCGCGCTCGGCCACGTCGCCGGCGCGGGGCGCCCTCTGTTTCCTTCTCGGGTACCTCGGTCATCGACAGGTCGCCCTCGGCTGCGACTCGGCGCCCGCTGCGTACCGACGCCTTCTCGACGCGCGCGATCTGGGCGATGTCCGTGAACTGGTCCGCGACGTCGATGAGGTCGGAGCTGGTATTGCCGCGGAAGCTGATCACCTCAACGCGTACGCCCTGCTCCTGCACGGCGCGAATGGCCGGCGCGAAGTCGCCATCTCCCGACACCACCACGGCGATGTCGAGGTTGCGCGCCGTCTTCATCATGT
>CAYZEJ010000086.1:0-10481 GCA_964477545.1 uncultured Anaerolineaceae bacterium
GTGCCCGAGGACGGCTACCACGGCGACTACGTCAAGGAGCTCGCCTCCCAGGTTCCGGACGAGGTCCTCCATCTGGCCGAGGCCACCCCGGTGCGCACCGGCTGGGTCTATGGGGAATGGGCGTCGGAGCGCATCCGCGAGGGGATCGAGGCAAGCCTGGAACGCCTGGGCGTCCAGTTCGACGTGTGGAAGAGCGAGGGCTCGCTGCACACAGAAGGCTGGGTCGAGCGCGGCATCGATCAGCTCAAGGTGTCGGGCCACATGTACGAGAACGACGGGGCGCTGTGGTTCCGGTCGACCGCCTTTGGCGACGACAAGGATCGGGTCGTCATCAGATCGAATGGCGAGCCCACGTATTTCGCGTCGGACATCGGCTACGTCGTCGAGAAGTTCAGCCGCGGCTTCGACGAGCTGATCTACATCTGGGGCGCCGACCATCATGGAACCATCGCCCGACTGAAGAACGCCGCCGAGGCTCTCGGCTTCGACCGCGACGCGGTCAACGTCCTGCTGATCGCCTGGGTCCGCTTCGTGCGTGACGGCGAAGAGATGTCGATGTCCAAGCGCGCGGGGGAGTTCGTCAGGCTTGATGAGCTGCTCGAAGAGGTCGGCGTGGACGCGGCGCGCTGGTCGTTCGCGTCACGGGCTCCGTCGACAGGGATCGACTTCGACATCGAGCTGGCGCGCAAGCAGTCGGCCGAGAATCCCGTCTACTACGTGCAGTACGCGCACGCCCGGATTGCCTCGATGCTGCGCAAGGCAGCCGACGAAGGGCTGCGGGCGGCCGATTCGCTCGATGGTGCACTAGCGGCCGACGACATCGCGCTGGCGCTGGCGAAGGAGCTGCTTCTATTGCCGGACATCGTGCTCGACGCCGCGGCCGAGCGCCAGACGCAGGCCATCACCACCTTCGCGACCGAGCTGGCGACGAAATTCCACGCCTTCTATCGGGACCGGCACGTCGTCAACAAGGACGACCCTCAGACGTCGGCGGTGCGCCTCGCCCTCGTCGATGCCGTCCGCATCACGCTCGCCCGCTCCCTCGGGCTGTTGGGGATCTCCGCGCCGGAGTCGATGTAGCGGACTAGCGCGGGGGCTGGACGAGGTCCATCGTTGCCACGTCGTTCGCCAACAGGAAGTGGATGCTGTTCGGCTCCACTCCGGGCTCGAAGAGCAAATGGCCCTGCAGGGTCGGCTGCAGGTCAATCAGTCGGGCGCTGAACTCGTCAGCGTCCGCTTGGGTGTCCCAAGCCGTTTCCCATTCGATCAGCCACGCGCCGTTCGGCCCCTCGTACATCGCGAGGCGATCGCCGCCCCAGCCGGCGACGGTCTCGGCGTGTGGCCATTCGACGGGCAGGCCGGGAATCGTCTCGGCTGGTGACTCGTCACCCGCAGCCCAGACCTGCATGAGCAGCTCGCCCATCGTCTGCTGGTAGACGCTCTGCCATCCGTCTCCGAGTGCGGAGGTCGCGTCGGGCAGCGACACAGGAATCGGCGCTTCGTTGGCCATGTATTTGTCGGGATGGAGCACCTGCTCCGTCGATGCTGGTATGGCCGTGCTGAGCGTCGCGTTGACCGCATCGAAGCCACCCGCGTTGTAGATCTCCTGGATGAAGATGAACCCCTCGACATAGGGATACTCCAGCTGCCGGCGCAGGACCGGCGGCATGCTGGCCAGAGTGGGATCGTCGAGCTGGCCGAACGACTCGAAGAGAACCTCGAGCGCCTCTTCGGGCGACAGGTTGCCGGGCTCGAGCATCCAGAGCTGCATCGTGAGCGTCGCGTCGCCCTCTATCGGGCCGAGTTGC
Source organism: uncultured Anaerolineaceae bacterium (assembly GCA_964477545.1). Classification (GTDB taxonomy): domain Bacteria; phylum Chloroflexota; class Limnocylindria; order Limnocylindrales; family CSP1-4; genus JALYGJ01. The sequence continues at coordinate 1,809 of CAYZEJ010000086.1, forward strand.
CCGAGCACTGCGTCACCCTGGGTGAGGTCTGTAATACGAGTGCCCTCGAGGTCGAAGTGCTGGTCCTGGAGTGCGTGCGTGTACTCGTGCGCGACGATGATCTTGTCGGTCGCGCCGAACGGCTGGTCGCGCGCGATTATGTAGAAACGCTTCGTGTCCGGCCGGTAGAAGGCGGCAACCTGTGCGCCGTAGAGCTCGACCAGCAGCCCGAGCAGGTCGGCATCATCTGGCAGTAGCCCGAGGCGCTTGAGCAGCCGCTCCTCTGCCCGCAGGGTCTCCTCGGGCACCTCTTCGAATTGGAGCTCGATCAGGTCGTCTCGGAACTGCTCGCGGCTGATGAACTCGTACGGGACGTCGGCCAGCGGCTCGAGCTGGCGTATCGCGGGGACCTGGGCGACAACGGCATCGATCTGGGCGGCGAGCGCCGGGTCGATCGTCGGGCCGGGGGTCGCGGGTCCGGTTGGCCGCGGCGTGTCGGAGACGCCAGGCGTCGAAGGAGGCGGAGGAGTGTCTGTCGGCTGCCCGCTCTGGGTAGGTGTCGTCGGGCTCGCGGTCGGAAGTGCGCTTCGAGTTGGGGAGGCGCTTGGAATCGGGTCGATCGAAACGCACCCGGCCACGGCCAGGACGAGAACGATTGCCCATACGCGCCTCACCCCGGAATTGTGCCAGCCGGTGAGTCAATCCGACTCCGCAGCCGCCTTCGGCGCTGCTGCGCGCTCACCCGCGAGTTGCGTCGGGCGCCGCATCTCGCGGGACGCTTGCGGCGGTTTCCTCCTTTGATGTGCGTTTCTTCACCGACTACCGACTTGGGGCTTCACGCAGCCAACCTAACCTTTTGGCCAGCGGAACCTGAAGCATCGCTTCTAGTTCCCTCTCCCTCCCTCGGAACGAGGGGCGCCAATTGGGCAGGCGCCCCTCGTTTCTTTTGTGTCCGGCATTTCCGCGACAATCTCCCCTGATGGAAATCTCTTCGTTCGGCGAGACCTGCCTGCGCATGCGCGGCCGCGAGGGCGTCGTGGTCTCTGATGCTTATTCGCGGATAGTCGGCCCGACCGGGCGCGGCCTGACAGCCGACATCCTCACCTTCAGTCATCCGGACGGGCAGCCAACGCTGGGTTTGGAAATGCCCGCCGCGACTCGGCGCGTCGACAAGCCCGCCACGGGCCGAGGGTCGTCCAGCAAGAACGGCGCCTTGGTACCCACCAGCCTCGAGTCGGCCTTCCTGCTCGATTCTCCGGGCGAGTACGACGTCCACGGGATCCTGGTGACCGGCGTCCGCACATTCCGTGATGAGCACCAAGGCGCCGAGCGCGGTTTCAATACCTGCTTCGTCTACGAGCTGGATGGCATACACGTGATCCATCTCGGCGACGTGGGCCACCTGCTGACCGAAGAGGAGCTCGGTGACATTGGCACCGTCGAGGTCGTCTGCATCACGGTTGGCGGATCGCTTGCTGCCGCCAAGGCTGCGGAGCTGGTTGCCCAGCTCGACGCCAAGCTGGTGGTGCCCATGCCTGTTGACAGCGTCGGCGCCGGCAAGGCCGAGTTGGAGCGTTTCCTGCACGAGATGAGCGTCGCGCATAGTGAGACGGTTCCCAAGCTGGCTGTCACCCACTCGTCGCTGCCGGCTGAATCGACGGTCGTCCTGCTGGAGCCGCGCGGCCGAAGCTAGGGCCAGTCGACAGGTCTTCCTTCGTTTGAGTCCGCCGAGTACACGACGCGGCCGCGCTTGACCACCGTCCGGACCAGGTTCGCGCCCAGCCAATAGGGCAGCAGCGCGTGCGAGTCCGGCTCCCAGACGACAAGGTCGGCGTGCTTTCCGGCTTCGAGTGATCCGTGGCTCTCGGCCATGCCCAACGCGGCCGCGGCGTTGATCGTGAGGGCGGCAAGTGCCTCCGAGGCGGTCAGCCTGAGCCGGTGAACGGCGAAGGCCAGCGCAAGCTGCGCGTTGGGAGCCGGTGACGTGCCCGGGTTGAAGTCCGTGCCAACCGCGACCGGCACGCCGGCGTCGATCAGCCGACGGGCAGGCGCATCGCGATCCTCATCGAGGTAAAAGCTGGCGAGCGGCAGGAGCGTGGCAACAACTGGCTTCGCGCCCGCGGCCGCCGCGGCGAGCGCGTCGATGCCGGCATCTGAGATCGCGCCGAGATGGTCGGCGGAGAGCGCGCCGATCTCCGAGGCGAGCGCGGCCGCGCCTGAGTCGTTGATCTGGTCCGCATGGAGGCGGGTGGCCATGCCCAGTCCGCGGGCGGCATCGAGCAGCCGGCGCGCCTGGTCGGGAGCAAACACGCCGCGCTCGCAGAAGACGTCGCATGACGTAGCGATGCCCTGCTCGGCGACGCGCGGAAGCTGCTCGTTGATCACATGGTCGAGGTACGCCTCCGCTCCATCAGGGCGATCCCGAAATTCCGGCGCCACGGCGTGTGCACCCAGGAATGTGGGCACGACCTCGACCGGGCCTTCCTCGCCCAGGCGTCCATACATGGCCAGCAACCGCAGCTCCGTGTCGGTATCGAGCCCGTAGCCCGACTTGGCCTCGATCGTGGTGACGCCGTGGCTGAGCATCTCGCGCAGCCACCTGCGGCCGTGGTCGAGCAACTCGTCGTCGCTGGCTGCGCGCGTCATGCGTACGGTCTGGAGGATGCCCCCACCTGCCGCGAGGATCTCGAGATACGTGTGCCCGCGCTGGCGCATCTCGACCTCGGCGTGGCGTGTTCCAGCGAAGAGGAGATGCGTGTGAGGGTCGATCAGACCCGGCGTGACCGTGCCTCCCTGTGCATCGAGTCGCGTAACCGACCCAGTCGCGATGCCCATCTCGGCCATCTGCGACTCGACATCCGCCAGCCGCGCTACGGCCACGATCCGTCCCTCGTAAGCACCCAACGCAGGCCCGGTGCCTTTGTCAGCGCCGCCGCTCTCGGCCACCAGCATGTGTGGCTCGGCCTGGCTTGATCCGCGGCGCACGCCGCCTGCCAGGGTCGCGATCTCGGCAGCGTTGTGAACGAGCAGCCCGGGTCGATCGGACTCCATCAGCCGGTCGCCATCAGCGGGTCGCCATCAGTCGGCTGCCTGCGCAGCCGCCAGCCGCAACTCGAGTGCCATCGATGGGTCAAAGTCGCGAATCTTCAGCCATGCGGCTGCCTGGGTGATCCTGTCCTCAACAGGTAACGAAGCGTCCACGCCGATATGGTCGGCCACGTCTGCCAGCGCGGCCAGCGGGCAAAGTCCGATCAGCTCCGATTCACGCACCGCCACGCCCTCGGCCCGGGCTGCCTCGCCCACGGCCTCCCACACCCTCCAGATCGGCGTGACCGTGTGATCGAGCAGGTTCATCGAGACCTGGGAGCTGCCGAGATCTTCGAGGTACAACCCGAGCGCCTGGACGCGCGGTAAGCCGCCTGAGCTCTCGCGCACCTGGCGCGCCATACGTTTGGCGATCTCGACGTCGGGCGTTTCGAGGTTGATGTTGTAGGCGATAAGGAAAGGCCTGGCGCCCACAGCGACTGCGCCTGCGGTCGGATGAAGGCGGGCCGGTCCGAAGTCGGGCGCGTTCTCAGGCTTCCCGATCAACTGTCTGAGTCCCTCGAATTGCGGGCGCCGGATGTCCGCCAGGATGACCCGGTCAGGACGCGTGGCAGCCCTGGCGTACAGGTAGACGGGCAGCTCGAATCGCTCGGCGATGCGCTTGCCAAACGCGCGGGCGATCTCCACGCATTCATCGATCGTCGTTTCGCCGAGTGGCACGAACGGGATCACGTCCACCGCGCCAATCCGCGGATGCTGGCCCTGGTGTTCGTTCATGTCGATCAAGCGGATCGCTTCGGCCACCGCGGCTTCCATCGCGTCCGTGACGCTGGCAGCAGGGCCCGCGAACGTCAGCACGCTGCGGTTGTGGTCCTTGTCGAGGGTGCGATCCAGGAGATGGATCCCGCGCGCGGCGCGAACGCGGTCGGCGATCGCGTCAACGACCTCCGGCCGCCGCCCTTCGCTGAAGTTTGGAACGCATTCCACTAGATGTGCCATGGCTGGGCGTCAGTCTAGATAGAAGGCGACGCCAGCGCGATACGCGCCTGCACTTTCACTTTGTTGACATCGGACTTGACAAAGTGAAACTCCATTACTACATTGCGGCCATGCAAAGAGAAGTGATCTCCACCTGCCCCGTCTGCGAGAGCCAGCTCCACGTGACCCGCCTGCACTGCAACACGTGCGGCACGACGATCGAAGGCGAGTTCAACGTCGGACGTTTTGCCCACCTCGGGCGAGACCAGATGCTGCTGCTCGAAGGCTTCCTGCGTTCGCGCGGCAACCTGCGCGAGCTCGAGCGCGAGCTGGGCGTTTCCTATCCCACGATCCGCGGACGGGTCGAGAGCCTGCTGCGCGCCCTCGGGTTGAGCGACGGCTCCACGGTTCCGGCCTCAGATGCCGCCGCCGAATCGGCAACCGAGGTCGGCGTGGACCCGGCCACGCGGCGAGACGTCCTCGAGCGGCTGGCGCGCAAGGAAATCACCGCCGAGGACGCCGCGGCTGCGCTGCGCGGCGAGGAAACCAACACGACCGATGAGGAGGACGCCTAGATGGCCGACCAGGAGAACTTCAATTCACCCGCCGAAATCCGCCACAGCATTGGGGCGAACGGCACCTTCAGCCTGAGCAACGTCTCGGGCGACATTCGCCTCCGCGGCAATGACGGTGACGAGGTCGTCGTCAATGCGCGCTGGGAGCGTGGCGGGGACGACCGACCTCTCCCGTTGGTCGTCCGCCGCTCCGAAACCTCGCTGCACGTCGACACCGACGAGCAGGGCGGCTGGCTGTCGTTCCGGCATAGCGGCGCGATCGGCTTCGACGTGAGCATTCCGGCAGGGGCGCGGGTCGAAATCAACGCCGTCAGCGCGGATATCGGCGCGCACGGCCTGCTTGGCGACCAGACGTACAAGACGGTCTCCGGCGACCTCGTGATAGACAGCTGTGGTGGCCGGGTCTCCGCGACGAGCGTGTCGGGCGACGTCCAATTAATCGCCACCAAGCCGGTCGAGGCAAACGTGACCACGACATCCGGCGATGCTTCGCTGACGGCGCCGACGTTCCAACCGGTCCGGCTGCGATCCGTGAGCGGAGACATGAACGTCGTCGGCGGCTTTGCCCCTGGGCCGCAGCACACCGTTGAGTCGGTCAGCGGCGATCTCACGATCGAAGCGACGACAGGGCTGACCGTCGACACCAAGCGCGGCCTCGATTTCACCAAGAAGGACCACAGGCCGATCGTCTCAGGGGACGGCAGCGCGAACCTGCGCTTCCGGTCGCTCTCCGGTGACGTCCAGCTGAGCGGCCTCTCGGCCCCCGCGGCGTCCGTGCCACAGGAGCCGCCGATGAGCAACGAAGACTCGCTCGACATCCTGCGCGCGCTCGAGCGCGGCGAGATCGACGTCGAGGAGGCCTCTCGCCGACTCGAAGGAGCCGGCAGCCGTGGCTGACATCGACAAGATCCTGCGTCTCGTGTCAGAAGGCGTGCTCAGCCCAGCGGAGGCCGACGAGATTCTGTCGGCGACGACCGAAGCCGTGGCAGCTCCGCCAACACCAGGGGCACGTCACCTGCGCGTGGAAGTCAGTGAGGGCGGCAGGCGCGTGGTCAACCTGCGTGTTCCGATGAACATCGCAGGCTGGGCGAGTTCGTTCCTGCCCGGCCTGTCGGACGACCACACAAACCGCATCCGTGGCGCGATTGCCTCGGGAGAACGCGGACCGATCCTTGACATCAACAGTGAAGACGGCAGCCGCGTGCTGATCGTCAGCGAATAGAAGGACAGAGAGAAAGGGACATGGAGATGTTGCTGTTAGGCCTCAACCCGGACGAGCCGTACGTGGCCTTCGGCGCGCCGCGGCAGATGCCCTGGTGGGCGTATGAGATCCGAGGACGCGCCGCGCGCTTCGGACGTCCTCGCCAGATCCTCGGCCGCGCGCTGATCCGCGTCGGCCAGGTGGTGGCGGCAGAGAATCGAGCGACCGCAGCCGGGTAGGCTGTCGTCAACGTGGCGACGATCGAGGACCTGGTTCGCGCGATCAATCGGGAGCTGAGCCCGCAGTTCGAAGAGCGCCTGCGACAGGCTCTTGCGGACAGGGACCGCGACTGGCTCATCGACCAGGTCGTCCGTCTCACACTCGACGCGCATCGCCTGGAAGACCTCGATCGGGCCTCCGTCATGGAGGCGAAGGCGCGCCGTCGAGCGGAGCGGGTGGCGCGAGTCACCGCCCTCGCACTGGAGCCCTCCCTCGTCAGGGCATTCACCGCTGACTACACGGAAATGACGCGCGGTCGCGCGATCAGCGACAGCTACCTGTTACCGCAGGCGCCGGTCAAGGGAACGGCCCTTCTCCTCCCCGAGCATCGAACCGAAGCCGGCGAGGCGCTCCTGGTGCGAGCCAAGGACGTGCTGTTCGGCCTGTTGTTCGGAGATGAGCAGACAGACACCCGCCTCGAGCGCGTCGCACAGGAGCTGCTCACGCTGGCCGTCCCGCGTTCAAAGGCAGGTGCCCTGGACTTCATGCGCGCCTCCACCGAGCTTTCCGCCGCGGGCACCTGGCAGGACCCCGACAGCGTGTCGAACGACGAGCGTGCGGACAACGTCCTGCTCGAGGTCCAGTTCGGCGAGACCGCCGATGAGATCGTCGGCAGCGGGATCGTCGCCGCGCTTTCGGTGATCAACAACCTGGAGATCAACGAGCAGGTCCTGTACGCGCGAATGATCAACGTCGAGGAGTCGACGCTCATCTCCTAACGCTTGGGCGGCTAAGGCATCGCCTCGAACGTGATCTCCGCGTCAAAGGCTTCCTGGCCCTCGATGTAGATCGGGTCACCGAAAGGATCCGGGACGGTGCCGTCCTGCCAACGCAAACCGCGACACGTCGCCGTACCGCGAACGACCGTCGCAGAGGATTCGGCGACGTCGACGATGCACCGGTTGCCAAAGGGCCCGACGCCGCGCGCCGCCCAGAACTCGTTACCCGTAACTCGCTGAACGGTGACGTCGCCGGAGTAGGAGTTGTCATCGCTGCTCCCGCTCGCAGTCGGCGCGAACATCGAACCGAATTCGTACGCGGTCAACTGAAGGAGCCAACCGTCCCCGTTGCGCCACGAGACTGTCGTACCGATCAGCGAGTTGAGCGTTGAACCTTGGCCGACTCGGTCGAGGACCACCTCCTCACTGCTTCCTCCCTGGTCGTTGCCATATGAGATCTGGAGCCTGGCCGATCCCGTTGTGTACGTGGCCAGCACCGTCGGTATAGGGAATTCCTCGTCGCCAAACGCGCCGAAATTCGGGAAGAAGCAGCCTCCCGCGAGCAGACCGAGAAGAACCAGGGCCACCCGGGTGAAACGTTTCACGACAAAGGGCCCTCCTCGAGCATCGGGATGCGCACCCCGCGCTCATGGGCGACCTCGATCGCACGCTCGTAGCCAGCGTCCGCGTGGCGGATCACGCCCATGCCAGGATCGGTCGTCAGCACTCGCTCCAGCTTCTGTGCCGCCAGCGGCGTGCCGTCGGCGACGACAACCATTCCGGCATGCTGCGAGTAGCCGATGCCTGTTCCGCCGCCGTGGTGGATCGAGACCCATGACGCGCCCGCCGCCGTGTTGACCAGCGCGTTCAGTAGCGGCCAGTCGGCGATCGCATCAGATCCATCGCGCATTCCTTCCGTCTCCCGGTTCGGCGAGGCGACCGATCCCGAGTCGAGGTGGTCCCGACCGATCACGATGGGCGCGCTGACCTTGCCCGACGCCACCAGCTCGTTGAAGCGCAGGCCTGCCTTGGCACGCTCGCCGTAGCCGAGCCAGCAGATCCGCGCCGGCAACCCCTGGAATGGAACCCGCTCCTGCGCCATCCGGATCCAGCGGGCGAGGCCGACGTCATCTGGAAACAGCTCCAGCACGGCATCGTCTGTGCGCTTGATGTCGGCCGGATCGCCGGACAGAGCGACCCAGCGAAACGGGCCCTTCCCTTCCTCGAACAGCGGCCGAATGAACGCCGGCACGAAACCCGGGAAGTCGAACGCGTTCTCGACGCCGGCTTCCTGCGCTTGTGCTCGGATGTTGTTGCCGTAGTCGAACGTGACCGCGCCTGTTGACTGGAAGGCCAGCATCGCACGCACCTGATCGGCCATCGAAACCATGGATCGTTGGACGTAAGTCGACGGGTCCGCCTGCCGCAGCTCGGCCGCCTTATCGACGCTCAATCCGGCTGGGATGTACCCGTTCAGGGAGTCATGCGCCGAGGTCTGGTCGGTCACGACGTCGAGGCGTTCGCCGCGTCGAACCAGCTCCGGCTCGATCTCGGCGGCATTACCGATCAGCGCGATTGACTCGGCCCGACCATCAGCGGCGGCCTGCCGCGCCCACGCCAGCCCTTCATCGACGGAGGCGGTCATACGGTCGACATAGCCGATCTCGTGACGGCGCCGCGCGCGTTCCGGATCGACTTCGATTACGAGCGCGACGCCTTCGTTCATCGTCACAGCCAGGGGCTGGGCGCCGCCCATGCCGCCGAGACCGGCAGTGAGCACGACTCGGCCGCGCAGCGTCCCGCCGAAGTGCTGGCGCGCCAGCTCGGCAAACGTTTCGTACGTGCCCTGGAGGATGCCCTGCGTGCCGATGTAGATCCATGAGCCGGCCGTCATCTG
>CAYZEJ010000087.1:0-10257 GCA_964477545.1 uncultured Anaerolineaceae bacterium
GAGCCGCGGCCTTTCAGAGAACGAGGCGCAGAACCTCATCGTCCAGGGCTTCCTCGACGTGTTCACCAAGGAACTGCCGATGGAGTACGCGATCGAGTTCAACAGGCTCGTGAAACTGGAGATGGAAGGCGCGCTCGGCTAGCCGGAAATGACCGACGCGCTGAAGCTGACCTTCGCGGGCGAAGACAGGGTCCGCCGACTCTCGGCCGGCCTGGGAGAGCCGAAATGGCTCCTCGACGATCGCCTGGCGGCATTCAAGAGCTACCTCGATCTACCGATCGAGACCAACAACCTCTTCACGCTCTATATCGATCTTCGTCTGGCGCGCTTCGCCGAGATCGACCCATACGAAGAGACGTCTGAGGCGCCCCAAGTGGCTGACATCGTCCCTGAGGGCGTCTCTGCGCTCATCGAGGTTGCCGAGGACAAGGTGGTCGCGCGCGGTCTGTCGGCAGAGGCGAAGTCGGCCGGGGTCGTGATAGACACGTTCGCCAACGTGCTGAGAGACAGGCCTGCGCTACTGCGCGAGGCGCTCGATGGCGGCGCCACGCTGCCCGGAAACGACAAGTTCGCACAGTTCGCGCGCAGCCACTCGGCCCTGGGCGTACTGATCCACGTCCCGCGCAACGCGACCCTCGACAAGCCGATCGTCGTTCGCTGGGCCGCAGGCGAACCGGGCAGGGGCCTGGTCTCGCGCATGCTGATCGACGTCCGCGAGAACGCCAGCGTCAGCATCCTGGAGGAGCAGCTCCCGACCGACTCCCAAGCTGAGGCAGCATCGGAAACCCAACCACAGAGTCTGTGGTGGGGCACGACCGAGGTCCGCCTGGCCCAGGGCGCCAGCCTCAACTTCGCCGCCCAGCAGGACTTCGGGCCAAACACGCTCGCGTTCGTCAACCGGCACGCCACGCTTCAGAAGGACGCGCAGCTCAACTGGGCCCTTGCCAGCGTCGGCGCACAGATCCACAAGAGCAGGATCGACAACCACCTGGTCGGCCGCGGCTCAGGCGTGAGGCAGGTCGAGATCGGGTTTGGTGGCGGCCGGCAGCTCTTCGACGCCACCAGCTACACCCGTCACATCGGCGCGGACACCACTGGCGACCTCCTGTCCAAGGGCGTGTTCCTCGACCGCGCTCGCGGCTACTACAAGGGCATGATCACGATCGAGAAGACGGCCCGCGGGACCGACAGCTTCCTGGGCGAGTTCGCCATGCTCATGAGCAAGCAAGCGCGGTCGGTGACCATCCCAAGCCTGGAGATCGACCAGCCCGACGTCCGGCGCGCCAGCCACGCGAGCTCCGTGGGACCAGTCGACGAGTCCCAGGTCTTCTACCTGATGAGCCGCGGCCTGCCGCGCGAGATTGCGCGCAAGTTCATCGTGCTCGGCTTCCTGGAGCCGGTCGTCTCGCGCATACCGCTCGGGGACGCCCAGGATCGGTTGCGTCGACTGCTCGAGCAGAAGTGGCCCGCCTCCACGGAGCTGGACGCCACCGGCGAATCGGAGGCCGCGGCCTGACAGACGGGGTTCGCCGCGTGCCGGTCGCCAGCGTGGACGAGATACCCGCCGGCACGATGAAGATGGTCCAGGTCGACGGCACGGACATCCTCGTCGTCCACGACTCCGATGAGCACTGGCATGCGACGCAGGGGATCTGCACGCACGAGTACTTCGAGTTGGACAAGGGGTTCCTGACGGACGGAACGCTGACGTGCGCACTGCACCTGTCCCGTTTTGACCTTGACAACGGCGAAGCGCTGGACCCGCCGGCGGAGTTGCCCCTCGCGCTCTATCCCGTGACCGTGGATGATGGTCAGGTAGTCCTGGAGCTCCCCGAAGGCCCGATCCCGATCAACGAGTAGTTTCGAGATCCACCCTGAGGCGCTCCTGCAGCTCCCAGAACCGCTCGAGTATTCGGCGTAGATCTTCGCGTTCGACTACGGGCATGGTCCCATTTTCAGCCTCGACACTCCGACATGTCGGTACCGGGCTGGGTCCGGGCCGCCATCGGGCCGATGTCCCACCGGCACTGGCTGTAGAAACCGCGCGGCCGGATCGGCTTCCGATGGCGGACATTGAGCTGTTCAACGACCGGCCAGCCGTAGATCCCGTCGTCGCCGAGGATCCGCTGGTTTGGGCCGATCTGGATGTCGATCTTGAGCTCGCCCGAGTCCACGCCACTCTGGGCATGCACCGTGATGTGGAAACCGCGCATGACCGGGCGGGGCACGTTGAGCAGCGTCCGCCGGGCCGGCCACGTTTCGTCCACGACCACGTACTCGAGCCCGCTCGCGGCAACCAGGCCCTCCACTCGGATCGGCCACTGGGCAACGGGTACCGGCTGTCCGCGCGCCGACGGCGCAGAGAACTGCTGGAACACGAACGTGCCCTGGGTTGCGGGCGGCGGGATCGGCAAGCGCAGGCGCCCCGTCAGGTGACCAGGCTCAGACTCCGCCAGGATCGTGAGGAACTGGCTGTCACCGAGGACGACGTAGACCCCGAAAATGTCGTCCGGGTCATAAACGCGCGCAGTAACCGGAGGACCGGTTGGCGTCGGCGGCACTCTCGCAGTGGCTACCGGGTTGAGCAGCACCTCGATGGACAGGATCCCGAAGAGAAGGTCGTTCTCCGCGTAAACGTTGAGCTTGAAGCCGCCACGCATGCGCGCCGGAAGATCGTCCCGGTTGGGACGCGCTGGCATTGCGGCGTCTATGACCTGCTGCTGTTCTCCGCTCGCGGAGAAAAACGGACCGAGTGGCAGGCTCCAGTCACCGACCGGCACGGAGTCGTTCCGGAGCTCTGATGCCCAGAGCTCTGTGATTGTCAGTACCCCAGAGGCCGTGTTGATCGGCAGGGGCACGCGCAGCGTCGCGGACAGGTAGCCGGGTCGGAGCTCGTCGAACGCGGTCACGTACTTCACACCCTCGATGGTTGCCCCGACTGCATACGCGTAGGCGGGCGGTGTTAGTCGCGCCGTCGGACTCGGCGACGCACTTCCAACCGCGACCGGTTGCGCCAGCGTCCCTGCCGGGGTGGATCCGGGCAGAGTCGCCGGGCGATTGGAGAGTCCGACCCATACAACAGCCACCAGCACGCCAACCACGACGAGGGCGCCGAAGCGAGCCGACCCGCCGCCGCCGACTCGCGCCACCTCCAACGTGGCTCGTTCGGCGGGTTCGCGCGGAGTCTCCTGGCGCTGGCGCATCAGCGCGGCAACTCCACGCCCAGCCCCAGTTCCGCGGCGCGGCGCGCGATGGCGTCAGCGAAGACGACATCGGCCAAGCCGACGCCGAGGTGATTGACGTAGAGGGGTCCACTCGGGCGTGGCGCGGGCGCGGTCCCCACCAGGGCCTCGCCGATCGATGCGTCCGGTTCGGGGTAGTCGGCAAACACGACGCCGCGGCGCGTGGCGAGGAGTTGCGCGACGTCGTCACTCAGGAAGAGCGATGAACGTCGGGCAGTTTCGGCGGGGATGCACATGTCGTAGTCAACAGCAATGATCAATGATGCCCGCGAAAGGGCCTCGGCCGGCAAGATCTGCCGCTCAGCCGCGAACGAGATCATCGTCAGAACGACGTCTGCGTCGTGCACTGCTGCCAGAAGGTCGGTCGCGGCAGTCACTGACTCGAACTGCCCAGTCTCACGGGCGACCTCCGCCAGCCGCCCGCCACGGTCCAGGTGTCGATCGCAGATCGTGAGTGCCGCGCCCTGTGCCACGGCAGCGAGGACCGAAACGTGGCTGGCTCCCTGTACGCCGCCGCCGGCCAGCGTCACCGCGGTTGGGCCCTCGGTCTGCGGCCACCATTGCTGGAGAGCGACACCGCTGACCGCGGCCGTCCTCTCCGCAGTGATCGGGCCACCATCGAGGATTGCCACGGGCGTACCCGTCAACGCGTCGTTGAGCACGACTGTGGCATGGATCGCAGGCAGGCCAAGTGCGCGGTTGGTCGGGAACGCCGTCACCCACTTCATGCCCAGGAGGTCGCGGGTCCCGGCCGGGTCCGTGCCGCGAAGGAGTGCCGGCATGGCAGCCGTGTGCGAAGAATCGGGACGCGCGTCCACACCGAGCTTCGGCGGCAGCTCGGCGTCCTTGATGAGCGCGATCATCGTTCGCCGCGCAAGCTCGATCCGTTCCATGACCGGCGGCATCGCGGCACGCACAGCGTCGGCGGAGAGGTACCTCAACGGAGGCAGTTCGGGCCGATCGGTGCGTTGCATCGACTCCAGATTAGAGACGTCTCGCTACCCTTCTTGGAATGGAGCAGGCCACTCTTCAACTGAACGACGAGGAGCGCGCGCGCAGCCTCGACAACCTGAAGCTGGAACGCGATGCGGTCGTGCTGTACGAGCGCCTCGCGGAGATCGAGAAGGACACCGTCCGCTCCGCCGCCTTCCACAGGATCGCCGGCAACGAGCGCCGTCACGCTGAGATCTGGGCGAGCCGTCTCGAGCAGGCCGGCGCGACGGTGCCGCCGGTCAGTGGCCCACGCATGCGCGTTCGAATGATCATCCTGCTGGCGCGGCTGTTCGGCACTAACGCCGTGTCGGACCTCGTGCAGGCTCTGGAGGGCGACGAGGAAGAGGCCTATGCCTCGCAGCTGACTCCCGAGACGGCTTTGATAGCGGCCGACGAGCGGGAACACGCCGAGATCTGGGAGCAGCTCAACGAAGGCGCCACGGCGGGACGTGGCCACCGAACACGACCCCGGGAAGAGGCGTGGCACCGGAGCGGCCGTTCAGGCACTCTGCGCGCCGCCGTGTTTGGCGCCAACGACGGGCTGGTCAGCAACCTGTCGCTGGTCATGGGCGTTGCAGGAGCCGCAGCCGGTGCCGTGACGGGCGCGGCCGCGGGCAACCACTTCATCGTCCTGGCCGGAATCGCGGGCCTGCTCGCTGGTGCGTTCTCGATGGCCGCGGGCGAGTACATCAGCATGCAGAGCCAGCGCGAACTCTTCGAGAACCAGATCGCGATGGAGCGCGAGGAGATGCGCGTCATGCCCGAGCTCGAGCGCGAGGAGCTGGCCGAGATCTACCGCCAGAAGGGCCTTCCCAGGGCGGAGGCCCAGGCCGTCGCGGATCGGCTGATGATGGATCCCGAGAAGGCGCTCGACACGATGGTCCGCGAAGAGCTGGGTCTGGATCCTGACCAGCTCGGCTCGCCCTGGGGCGCCGCCTGGTCGTCTTTCATCTCGTTTGCCGTGGGAGCGGTGGTGCCGCTTACCCCGTTCCTGCTCGGGAGCGGCCTGAACGCTGTGATTGCCGCGCTGGCTCTTTCGTTCGCCGCGCTCTTCGCGGTCGGGGCCGCGGTGAGCATCGTCACCGGTCGCGGGTTCGTCTTCAGCGGCACCCGGCAGGTGCTGATCGGCGCAGCCGCGGCTGCGGTGACCTTTGCCGTAGGGACGGTCATCGGCGTCAACGTCGCGTGAGCGAGATCCGTACCAATCCCATGGCGACGAGGCTGGCCAGCGAGGGACTCAGCGGCAGTGAATGGAGAAATGGGCCCTCAGACACTTACGCTGAGCATCGCCACGCCTATGACAAGGTCCTCGTCGCGCGCGAAGGCTCGATCACCTTCCACTTGAGGGAGCTGGGCCGCGAGATCGAGCTACAGACCGGCGAACGGCTCGAACTGCCGGCTCAGACCCTGCATGGCGCAACCGTCGGTCCTGACGGCGTCGTCTGCCTTGAAGCGCATCTTCCAGCCGGGTCGCTCTCGCCCGCCCCGGTTCACCTCACCGAGGGCTGGTAGCTGCCGGTCTCACGATCGGTGTTCGGCCTGTCTCTCCAGGTAGTCGGCGTGCAGTTCGAGCACTTCTTCAACGAGGTCCTGCGGCGCCATGCCACCGCGGCTGTTGATCGTTCGGCTTATCCACGTGGCCTCGGCCTTGCGCTCGTCGGGCGGGATCTCCTCACCGCTCCGTGGCAATCGGCCGATTGCGAACCAGACCAGCACGCCACCGACCGCCAGGCCAACCACCAGCGCCCAGCCGATGTACTGCTCGGTCATGCGGCCATCCGTGCAGCCGTCGACAGGTGGGAATCCCCCGGGAAGGTCATCGCTGGGAGTATAGGTATGCTGCGGCCGTGTTCCCCCTGATACCCGTCACGCCAAGTCCGACTGCACTCGATCTCGGGTTCTACCAGATCGGGTGGTACGGCATCGGCTACGTCCTCGCCCTCGGCGTGATGCTCTACCTCACGCAGTTCGAGGCCGAGCGTCGCGGAATTGCCCGGTCGCACGTCTGGAATGCCCTGCTCATCGTGGGGGCGCTGGCGCTGGCCGGCGGCCGGCTTTACCACGTCATCGACCAGTGGCCGCTCTACAGGGACAACCTTTTCTCGATCGTGCTGCCGCCGTACTCGGGCCTCGGTCTGTACGGAGGCGTGGCCGGAGCGGCACTCGGCATCATCATCTACGCGCGCTGGCAGAAATTGCCCTTGCGTCTCGGGCTCGACGCGGTCATTCCGGGCACCCTTTTCGCCCAGGGCATCGCTCGCTGGGGCAACTTCTTCAACCAGGAGCTCTACGGTCCGCCAACCAATGCGCCGTGGGGCATAGTGATCGACTGTGCCCACCGGGTTGCCCAGTACCCGTGCGCGCAGTTTCCGTTCGAAACGACAGGCTTCCACCCGCTCTTCTTCTACGAGTCGTCGCTCGATATCGCGGGCGGCCTGTTCGCGCTGTGGCTCTCGCGACGGTTCCTGTCGCGGCTCCAGCCGGGCGACCTGACCGCGTTCTGGGGCATTTGGTACGGCATTGCTCGCAGCCTGCTGGAGGTCTTCCGCGAGGGTTGGAACTGGACGCTCGGACCCGGCGGTATTCCCACCGCGCAGGTCGTGGGCATCACTCTGGCGCTCATCGGGGTTGCGTGGATCGCCTACAACCACCGCCCCGGGTCAAAGCCGTTCGCCTACCCCGACCCTGTCGAGCCGCTCGGGCCGCCGCCCGATCCCTTCGGCGACGACGAGGACGCGTTCGTCGACGACGAGGATGACCTTGAGGCGGGCGACGACTTCGAAGACGACGAATTCGAGGCGGATGAGCCCGCCGACGATTCAGCCGCGTCACCCGAAGACGACTCCAATGCAGACCCCGACCGCCCGAGGGACACTGCTTAACACTCCGAGTGTTGCCAAGCGGCCTTGTCGGTCGAAGGCGCCCACGGGCGACGCGCTGCACGCTCAGTCCGCACGCAGCTTCGAGCCCAGAATGGCTACGGGCTGCAATTGGGCCGCGCTAGGAGCTCCGCCAACACTCAGGGTGTTCACTACCCCTTTACGCGGCGTTGTGATGTTCAGGCTTCGGGCGTCCCCGCTCCCGTCAGGACCGGCGGATCAGCAGCCACGCCCTGGTCGGCGTTATTCGCATCACGTGGCCCGAGAACGTTCACCGTTGGGATCGGTCTGCTGAAGCCCTTGAGCTGCAGCTCGCCCACAGGCTCAGCCAGCACGAGATCCTCCACCGCAGCGTGGGCCCGCGGATTGAGCAGGATCTGGTTCGCCTCTGCCGCCGAACTCAGGCGCGATGCGACGATAACTGCCGCGCCGACCATGCCGTAGTCGTAGCGGCCCTCGAACCCGATCCGCCCGAGCGTCGCATAGCCCGTGGCGATGCCAATGCCCAGCCCGAGTTCATAGCCGAGCTTGGACCAGCGCCCGCCCAGCTCGGCGAACTTCTGGCGCATCGCGATTGACATACGAACCGCACGCGCGACGTGATCGGCCTGCAGGACCGGGTCGTTGAAGAAGATCATCATTCCGTCGCCCGCGAAGTGTTCGAGCGTGCCGCCGTGTTCGACGATCAGGATGCCCATCATGGCGTGGTATTCGCGCAGCAGACCGAGCACCTCTTCGGGCTCGGCCGAGTCGCTGAACGCGGTGAAGCCACGCAGATCGCAGAAGACAGCTGTGGCCTCGCGCCGGTGGCCGGCCAGCATCTGCTCGCCCTCGGGGCTCGAGACCAACGCGGCAACCTGCGGCGACAGGAACCTGGCCAGCTCGGACTTCTGGCGCTCGATCGTTTCGAGCAGCATGGCCTGCGCCTCGGAATGGGCGATCTCGACATCGCGCAACCGCTTGTCCGCGAGCGAAGCCCTGACCCGGGCCGCCAGGATCGTGGGGTTGAAGGGTTTGGGCAGGTAGTCGGCCGCCCCCATTTCCAGGCAGCGCGCGACGCTATCGAGCTCGTCAACAGCGGAAATCATGATCACCGGCAGGTGCCGGATCGACTCGTCTGACTTGATGGCGGCGAGGGTCTCGTAGCCGTCCATCTCGGGCATCATCACGTCAAGGAGCACCACGGCGACGTCGCTCCCGGTCTCGCGCAGCACCGTCAACGCGGTCTTGCCGTCGACCGCCTCCCGTGCGTCGATTCCAATGGACCCGAGGTGTCGCGACAGCAGCATCCGGTTGACCGAGCTGTCGTCGACGACGAGCGCAACCGCGGCCGAGGTCACGATCCGGCCAGCCCCATGTCTGTCATAGCTGCGACGGTGTCCTGCCACGCGGTTTTCGCCTCGTCAACGAGAGCGCCGAGACCGTCGACCTGCCCGTCGCGGGCGGCGTGCTCAATGTGTCTGCAAATCTCGGCGAGCCGCGCCGCCCCGAGCGCCGCGCTGCTCGACTTCAGCGTGTGCGCGGGTCGAACCATGCCGGCGATGTCCCCCGAGGCGAGTGCTGCCGCCACCTGCTCGATATGGCCTTCGCCCTCCGAGAGGTACGCCGCGGCCAGTTCCACGACGAAGCCCTCGTCGCCACCGACCGACGCGCGCAACTCGTTGAGAACGGACTCATCGATGATGGGCAGGTCGGCGTTCATGCGCTGATCTCCGCTTCGTTTGGTGAGGGGGCGCGGCCAAGGGCTGCCGCGAGCTCCTGCGGCCTGATGGGCTTGCTCACGTAGTCGTTCATGCCCGCCGCGAGGCACGCGTCGCGGTCCCCGGCCATTGCATTAGCGGTCATGGCCACGATGTGGAGCGGCCGGTCCGGCCACTTGGCTCGAATGCGGCGCGTCGCCTCGAGGCCGTCCAGCTCGGGCATCTGGACGTCCATCAGGACGACGTCATGATCCGAGCTATCCAATGCAGCTAGCACCTGCAGGCCGTCGCCTACGACGTCGGGTATGTAGCCCAGATTCGCAAGCAGGCGTAGAGCAAGCTTCTGGTTGACCGCGTTGTCCTCGGCCAGGAGGATCTTGAGCGGGTGGCGCTTGGCCAGGTCGGGATCGGCAGACATCTCGGGTGCGCGCTCAAGCTTGAAGCGCGACTCCACACCCGCGAGCACGGTCACCAATGCGTCGTACAAGGCCGACGGCTTGACGGGCTTTGCCAGCAGCGCATCGACCGAGGCGCCGTGCTCGCGCATCGCCGCCGATGAGACCAGGACGAGCTTTGGCGTGTCCTTGGGCTTGGCCACGCGGATTGCAGCGGCCAGGGCAACGCCGTCCATGCCCGGCATGAACAGGTCGAGGAGCACAACGTCGAACTCCTCGCCGCCATTGATGAGCGCCAGGGCCGCGTCCGCCGACTCCACGTCGCGTGCCTTGATCGCCCAGCGCGACAGCTGAGCCGACAGGATGCGGCGGTTGGTGGCGTTGTCATCCACGATCAGCGCCCGCTTGCCGCCCAGGTCGACCGGGTGGCGCACCGGTACCGATGCCAGCGCGGACTCCTGGGCCGTCCGTAGCTTGACTGCCAGCTTGAATGTCGAACCCTCACCGGCTTTCCCTGTGCTTTCAGCTGAGAGCGAGCCTTCCATGGCCTCGGCAAGCCGCTTGCTGATCGCCAGACCCAGACCGGTGCCCCCATAGCGACGAGCGATGGATGAGTCGGCCTGGCTGAACGACTGGAAAAGGCGACCCATCTGGTCCTTGGGGATGCCGATGCCGGTGTCGCGAACGGTTACGTGGAGATCGACCCTCTCGCCGTCGGTCTGGCTGTCAACTGAAACAACGACCTCGCCTTTCTCGGTGAACTTGACCGCATTCGAAAGCAAGTTCAGCAGGATCTGGCGAAGCCGACCCAGGTCGCCCATCACCGCCGGCGGGAGCTCGTTCTTGAGCTCGTAGGCCAGCTCGACGCCCTTCGCGGTGGCCGAGGGCACGATCACGTCCAGGGCGCCCTCGATGCAATCGGCAAGGCTGAAGGGCTCCGCGACGAGGTCGACCTTGCCAGCCTCGATCTTGGAGAAGTCGAGGATGTCGTTGATGATCGTCAGCAGCGCATCACCCGACGAGCGAATCGTATCGGCGTAGTCACGCT
>CAYZEJ010000088.1:0-9988 GCA_964477545.1 uncultured Anaerolineaceae bacterium
TGGGCGCGGACGACTACCTGACCAAGCCGTTCGGGCTGCGCGAGCTGATGAGCCGCATCAAGGCGCTGCTGCGGCGCGCGTACGGCGACCTGGCCGATGCCGCCGGGGGGCGCGTCATCCGCCACGGGGATCTTCTGATCGATCTGGAGCGGCGACGTGTCCAGCGCGGCACGCGGAGAATCAGCCTGACCGCGACCGAGTTCGAGATCCTGCGCCACCTGGCGTCCAAGCCCGGCCGCGTTTTCACGCGCCGTGAGCTGCTCGAGCTCGTCCGTGACTACGAGGCGCTCGATCAGGACGAGAAGACGATCAACGTCCACGTCAGCCACCTGCGCGAGAAGCTCGAGGACGATCCGTCCGATCCCGCCTTCATCCTGACCATTCGCGGAGCGGGCTACGCCTTCGCCGAACGCTAGGAGCGCCTGATGCGCCGCCTCGTTCCACGGTTCGCGACCGGCCTGCGGGCACAACTAGTTCTCGCATTCCTCATCGTCGTGGCGATCTCGCTGGCTCTTGTCGTCGCGACTCTGCCGCGGTTGCTCGACGGCTACTTCGCTCAGCAATCGACCGCGGATCTGAACCGCCGCGCCAACGTCGTCCGCCAGTTCGTTGGCGGGAAGCTTCTCGAGTACCAGCGCGGCGTCGGTGGCGCATCTCAGGCGATCCTCGTGCCCAGCGAGCCGCTCAGCGCCGCCGACGGCGTCCGCGCCGCGCTCGGCACCGCCGACGAGGGATTCGTGGTGAACCTGGCGCGCGATGCCCAGTCAAATGTCAGGGTCAGCATCGCCGCGGATCCGGAGCGCCCCGAAGAGGTGGCGTACCAGCTCGACGTCTCCCTGCCGGACGACTTTGGACAGACAGGCCAGCAACGTGAACCAATCACCTCGGAATCACGCTTCGGGACGTTCCAGATCGCGGATCTGTTTTGGTCCCAATCCGGCGCTGGAGCCCCGCAGCGGCTCGTCACGGTGCAACTGTCCGACCCGTTCACGTTTCGCGCCCAGACGCTCCAGACGATCATCGAGGTGATGACCATCGCGTCGATCATCGCGTTGACCGTGGCCGTCGTTGCTTCGGTACTCATCGCCAGCCGCCTGGCGCAACCGATCCGTCGCCTGACCGGCGCAGCACGAGCGCTGGCAGAGGGCAACCTTGATGTCCGAGTCGTTTCGGCGAGTGCATCCCCGGAGGTGAGCGACCTCTCGGAGGCCTTCAACGCGATGGCCGAGCGGCTTCAGAGCTCGATCGGGTTCATCCAGCGCGACCGTGACCGCAGCCGCGACTTCCTGGCCGACGTGTCGCACGAGTTGCGCACGCCCATTGCCGCCCTGCGCACGTTCAACGAGTTGCTTGCCGACGAGGCGACCATGGACGATGCGACCCGCAACGAGTTCATTGAGCAGAGCCGTCAGCAGATCGAGCGCCTGGACTGGCTGGCCACGAACCTGCTCGAGCTATCCAAGCTCGAATCCGGGCTCGTACTGCTCGACATGCGCCCGGACGATCTCCGCGCGGTGGTCCAGAACTCGGTCCAGCAGGCGCTGCCGAGCGCAGACCGCAAGGACGTTACGCTGACCGTGGCCCTACCTGATGAGCCAATCCGCCAGCGCCACGACCCCCAGCGCCTCGGCCAGGTGCTGGGCAATTTGATCGGGAACGCGATCAAGTTCACTCCCGCCGGTGGAGTGGTCGAGGTCTCGCTGGAGAAGACCAAGGACGGCGCCGAGGTGCGCGTCGCGGACACCGGCGTGGGCATAGATCCGCAGGAGTTGCCGATGGTGTTCGAGCGGTTCTACCGCGGGGCGCAGGCGCATGAGTCGCGCGCGGCAGGATCGGGTCTCGGTTTGTCGATCGTCCGCTCGATCGTCGAGATGCACGACGGCCGCGTGGCGATCACGAGCACGCCGGGTGCGGGTACGCAAGTTTCAGTGGCGCTTCCGCGCGACGTGTCCGTTTCTTCACCGGCCACAGTCCGCGCCTGAACGCCGTTCGTGGCAACCTTCTGTTTGCCGTGAGTAAGCTCCTGTGACAGAACCGCGCGACCCGGGTCAGCCTGACCTTCCGGTCGACCCGGCAACTCAGACCTACAACCCGGCTCCCCTGGACGCGCCGCAGCGTCCAAGCGCGGGCGTGGCGTATGGCCGAACCGGCACGTACAGCCCGCCAAACGAGTCGCGTATGCCCTGGGCCGCGCCCGGTTGGTCGCAGCAGACTCCGCAGCACTGGCTCGAGCCACTTCCAGGGCAGGATCGCCGGCAGCGGCAGGGTGGTTTATCGGGGCCGTACCTCGTGATGATCATCTTCGTCGCACTGATCGCGGGCGCGGTGGGATCGGCCAGCACGTACCTTGCCCTGCTCTACGGCGGCGGGCTGTCGACCAGCTCGCCCTCGAGCCAGGCCTCTGCGCAGCCCACACTCGCGCCCCAGTCGAGCGCCCAGACGGTCATCGTCGATGAGCAGACCGCGATCACCGAGGCCGCTGCGGCAGTCAGCCCGGCCGTTGTCACCATCACCGTCCGCTCAGGCGCGGCAACGGATCCCTTCTCGCTGCCGGAGACCGGTGTCGGCTCGGGGATCATCTACGACACCAGCGGCTGGGTGCTGACCAACCGGCATGTCGTGGCCGATGCCACACAGGTCACCGTTGAGCTACAGGACGGCAGCCGCCTGCCGGGCGCTGTCTACGGCGTCGACACGCTGACCGACCTTGCCATCGTCAAGATCGACGCCCCCGGCCTGCCTGCCGCCAGAATTGGCGACTCGGGAGCGCTCAAGCCCGGTCAGACGGCGATTGTCATCGGCAGTCCGCTGGGCACCTTCACCAACAGCGTCACCTCGGGCGTCATTTCGGCCCTGGGACGCGAGCTTGTGGTCACCGATCCTGTGACGGGCGAACGGCGCCAGCTGCGCAACCTCGTGCAAACCGACGCGGCGATCAACCCGGGCAACTCGGGCGGGCCGCTCGTCGATGCAGCCGGCAGCGTCGTCGGCGTGAGCACGGCCTTCGCCGAGAGCGCGCAGGGCATCTTCTTTGCGATCCCGATCAACATTGCGAAGCCGATCATGCGCCAGGCCATCGCCGGCGAGCCGCTGAGCCGCCCATGGATCGGGATCGTGTACGTGACCATCGACGGCAACGTGGCCGAGGAGAACGATCTGCCGATCAATTACGGGGCGTGGATCGCGCCCGAAACGGCTGATGGCAAGCCACCGATCTGGCCGGACAGTCCCGCCGCTACCGCCGGCCTCAAGGCCAACGACATCATCACGTCCATTGACGGTCGACGAATCGACGCCGCGCAGGGCCTCGATGACATCCTGAGCCTGAAGAAGTCCGGCGATCGTGTCACGCTCAACGTGCTGCGCGAAGGCGCCACGCTCTCAATGGGGCTGACGCTGGGCACGCGCCCGGCCAACCTGGAGTAACTCCTTACCGGCGGGTACGCTCGATCTCGACGCCGGCGTACTCGAGCACCCCATCGATCGGCACACCCGGCTTCTTGACACGCACGAGCACCGATTCGACGCGCGTAAAGCTATCCAGGAGGTCGGCCGCAACCGCCTCGGCGATGCCCTCGAGCAGGTGGAAGCTGCGCTCCTCGATGATCGCGCGGCATCGTTCGAAGATCTCGCCGTAATCGACGGTCTGCTCCAGGTCGTCGGCTTTCCCTGCGTCCCGTAGATCGAGCGTGACCTCGACGTCGAGCTGGATCACCTGCGTCACGCTGCGCTCTTCCTCGCCCACGCCGTGACGACCTTCGAACTGCATGTCGTGAAGAAAAATCCGGTCGCTCATTCGGCGTGGCCCTCATGCCAGCCGCCGCGGACGACCGCGTCCGCCATGCGCGCGGCGCGTACGTTCGCCTGGACGTCGTGCACGCGCACAATGTCGACGCCGGCGGCCACTCCCAGCGCAGTCGTGGCGAGCGTGCCCTCCAGTCGTTGATCAGCGGGCAGGTCGAGAACCTTGCCGATCGTCGACTTGCGGCTGGTGCCGAGAAGCACGGGGCGACCGAGGACCGTGAGCAGGGCCAGGTCACGCAGCACTGCAAGATTGTGATCGGGCGTCTTGCCGAAGCCGATTCCCGGGTCCACGATCAGGTCCTCCCATGCCACACCCGCGGCGAGGGCCCGCTCGAGCGCACGCTGGAGATCGGCAACTACCTCGGCGACGACGTTTCGATAGCGCGCCTCCTCGCGGTTGTGCATCAGCACCAGCGGAACCCCGCGCTCGGCCGCCAGCCGGGCTAGGTCAGTGGATTCGGCCGTGCCCCAGATGTCGTTCAGCAGATCGGCTCCAGCCTCCAGGGCCGCCTCTGCAACCTCCGGCCTGGTCGTGTCAATGCCGATCGGCACGTCTGGGAGCGCTGATCGGATTGCGCGCACCACGGGCTCCGTGCGCTGGCGCTCCTCGGCCGGATCGATCTCGGCGTGGCCTGGGCGGGTCGACTGACCGCCGACATCCAGGAGGTCCGCTCCCTCGGCCATCATCTGTTCAGCCTGGCGGACGGCAGCGGCTACGAGGTCGCCCGATGCGGCTGTCAGGAGCCCGTCGCCGCTGAACGAGTCGGGCGTCACGTTGATGACCCCCATCACGTACGTGCGGCTGCCCCAGACGAACGTGCGCTGTCCGATCCGGGTGGGCTGGGGCGGCACGTCGGGAATGCCCGACACGGCGTCATCCGGCAGCCTCACCGACGGTGTCGCGTCCATTCTTTCCTCCGCCGGGACAGTAGCCTGCGATTTTTCTACTCCACCGCCCCGGCAGCCATCAGGCGCGCCCGGACGTAGCCGACAAGGTACAGCGACCCGCACACGATGAGTGGGCCCGTGGCCTGCGAGGCACGCCCCATGGCTGCCCCGAGCGCCTGTTCGGTATCGGCGATGATCGCGGCGCCGGCGCCCCAGGCCGCCGCCAGCTTGGCCGGCTCGAGCGATCCCGTCGAATCGGGAACGCGCGTTGCGATGAGCGCAGCCTTGGGGATGGCGTCGATGAGCGGGTCGAGCATGCCCTCCTGCCAGTGGTTGGCGAGGACGCCCATCAGGACTGTCGGTGAGCTAGCCGTTGTTTGCGGCAGCAGCTCGCCCAGGGCTACGGCCAGCGCGGCCATGCCGTGCGGATTGTGGGCGCCGTCGAGCAGGACGTCCGGCTCGCCCGGCCGGCTGATGAGCTCGAGCCTGCCCGGCCAGCGAGCGCTTGCGAACGCAGATGCGCGCTGGGCCTTGGTGACGGTTGCGATGGCGGCCTCCTCGAGGCCGTCCAGGATGCCCATAGCGACCGCCGCGTTCTGTGCCTGGTGCCGGCCGAGCAACCCGATGCTCATGGGCGTGCCGTCAGGAGCCAGGACGTGGAGCGCAGCGCGATCGAGCGCGGTGACCGTCAGCGGCTCAACGATTTCGAGTGGCACGTCCACGCGCAGCGCACGGCGACGGATGACCGCGAGCGCAGGCGCCGCGGCCCCGGTTACGGCTCGGACGTCGCGGCGCTTGATGATCTGCGCCTTCTCGAGCGCGATCTCCTCAACGGTGTCGCCGAGGTACTCCATGTGGTCGAGCGCGACGTTCGTGATGGCGCTGACGCCGCCCTGCCACACGTTCGTGGCATCGAGTCGGCCGCCCAGGCCCACCTCGACCACGGCGACGTCCACACCCGAGCGCTTGAACCAGGTGAACGCCGCGGCCGTCAGTACCTCGAATTCTGTCGGCAAGCCGTGCCGCGACGCGACCTCATCCGCGTGGATCAGGACCTCATCGAGAACGTCCGCAAAATCGGTTGGGGAAATCGGTTCGCCATCGATCACGATCCGCTCGCGGTAGCTGACGAGGTGTGGCTTGGGTGTCTGGCCTACCCGATGGCCGGCTTCGCGAAGCGCTGCTGCGACGAGCGCCTGGGTGCTCCCCTTGCCATTTGTTCCGCCGATCAGCGCGCCGCGGAGACCCATGTGCGGGTCGCCCAATCGGCGTAGCAATGCACGAGTCCGGCCGAGACCAAGCCGGATCCCGAAGCGTCCGCGCGCCTGGAGTCGTCCAAGGACGTCCCGATACCGCGGATCGGCGTCCTGCTCGTTGATGATCAGATGTCCAGCTCGTCCTCGTAGAACACACATTGGTTGAAGCGGGGCGAGAGGCAGATGTCGGACACGTAGCTCTGCTCGAGGTGCACGCCACCACGCAACTGGCAGCGTGCGACGTTCGTGTCCTGGCGCATGAGCGCCTTGAGCAGATGCGGTGCCGTGATCGGGATCGGGCCGCGCGGGCCGGTCATGTAGAAGTGCGGGCATACGTTACGCCGGAGGTTGGGTAGCCCGAACGGGATTCGCGGCGGAGTGACACCTGCGGGTGGCTCAGGGGGCCGCCGCATGAGCAGGCTGCTGGAGACCCTGCTGATGGGCCCGCGCGGGGGGGCCGGCGGGAGGGAACGTCCATGGAGTGCCGTGCGAGCCACCACTGCCAGCGGTTTGCGCGACGAATCCACTCGACCTCCCTGGACGGCACGCGACCGGTACCTTGCCATTAGCGTAACGCGCAGAGTGGGCGGACGTGGGAGGCCGTGGGCCGCCACAATTTGCGTGGATGCCGGGAACTTCGAAACGTGGACAGGCAGGGGGGCGGAGTACCCGCCGCCAGGGCGCTCGCCCAGCCGCGCGCGGTCGCGCGCGAAACGAACGAAAGCTGGCGCGCCGCGTGGGCTGGTCGCGCCGAATCGGCGTGGCTGGAGCGTTCGTCCTCTTGATCGGCGCCGGCATAGCGTTCGCCAGCGGGACGCTCGATAACAGCGACCGGACTGGCACCCGACCCACCCACGCTCCAGCCGCTCGCCCTTCGGCGCCGACGCTTCTGGAGCCGGAGTCGGCGCTCACGCGGTCACCAAGCGTGGATGTCGCCGGGATGCTTCCTCCGGGCCTTCGGCGCGCGGTCGCGGACCGACTCCGCGTCTACGTCAACGAACGCCTGGCGCGCGAGCGGCCGGTGCCCGCGGACGAGGCGTTCCGGGTCACCGACGTTGATCTCGCGGAGGGCGAAAACGAGATCCGGGCCGCGCTCGTCGGAGACGGCGGCGAGGGCGAACTGTCGGCACCCATCAGCATCGTACGCGACGGAACGCCGCCTGCGATCAGGATCTCGAGGCCCGAATCTGGCGCCACGGTCTACGGCGCGACCGAGACCCTGCGCGGGCGTACCGAGCCCGGCGCATCGCTGGAGATCGTCGAAGAGGGAGCCGCCAGCCCGATTGTGGCCAATGTTGCCGATGACGGCCGATTCGAGGGAGTCCTTCACCTGCACAAGGGCGAGAACACGTTCGTGCTGCGCAGCCAGGATCCAGCAGGCAATCGCTCCAGCACAAGGTTCGTCGTGTCGCGGGCCACGAGCCTCGCGTCGATCAACCTGACACTGTCGGTAGAGGAGCTTGCGCTGGCCGACCTGCCTGCCACCCTCGACGTGGTTGCCCTGGTGCGCGACGAGCTCGGGCGCGCGTCCGAGGGCACGGCCGTCACGTTCGGCCTATCCCCGCCAAATCGCGGGACGACGACCTATCGCGCCGTGACGGCCGGGGGCGCGGCCCGGTGGCCCGACATGATCGTCGCTGGGGACTCGCGCGCAGTCGGGACGTGGCTCGTGACCGTCCTTGCCGTCCTGCCCTCGGGCGAGGAACTCCGCGAAGACGCCACCTTCAGCGTCCGCTGACCGGCCGCACTCCGCCGCGTACCGGCCGCACATCGATGAGATTGGTCTGTGTCGTTTCCAGCAGTGCGGCAAAGACACCGTCCCCTGGAACGTCGGACGCTCCAGTCCAGCAACCGCGCCGCTCGTCGCCACTGAGCGGCTCGCGCCGCCGATCCAGCCCGCAGTAACCGAGTCCGCCCACGACCGACTGGCGGAAGTTCACGCAGGTCCCGCAGCTGGTCGCAGAACGACCGCACAGGAAGCAAGCGGCGGAGTCAGCCTGAACCGTCCGGCAGTGCGGGCAGCGCCAGGTGGACATCGAAACAGAGTCTACGTTGAGCTGGGTGCCCCCGCTCGGCCCCGGCGCTCTATGGGCAGGGGTCGGTGTTGGGAGCCTTCACCAACAGGTCAACGAACGTCCCCGGAGGGACCGTGGCCCCCGGAGCTGGGAACTGCTGCGAGACGAGGGAATCGTCGGGCGCGTCCTGTCCTGGTGGATCAGGGAAGATCTGACCCACCTGTAGATCGGCATCAACGATCTGCGTCTTGGCCTCGCCCAGCGTTCCGCAAGTGGAGTAGTTGCCGACCGTGACCGCGGTGGGAGATGGCGTCGGTGGTGGTGGCGGCGTCGGCTGGAGAGTCGGCGGCGGTGGGGGCGTGGGCACCGGCGTCGGCGTGGGAGTCGGGGTAGGCGTGATCTCGATCGTCGGAGTCGGCGTTATGTCGGGCGAAGGTGTCGGCGGCGGCGTGGGCGAAGGTGTCGGCGGCGGACCCAGCGAGACCACGTAGTCGATCGCCGTCCCGCGGATAACCTCCACTCCGGCGCGCGGGTTGGTCCGCACGAGCAGGGTCGCCGGCACCTCCGGATCGAACTCCTCAGAGCGTAGGCCGGGCAGCAGCTCGAACTGGGCAAGCAGGGCAAAGAGCTCGGCCTCCGTACGCAACCGAACATCGGGCACGAGGACGGTCGTGCTGCGCGAGGCGAGGACCACGGAGACGCGCGATCCGGGCAGCAACTGCTCTCCCGCGGCAGGATCCTGGGAGATGACCGTGTTCTCTTCGGCGTCCTCGGTGACCTGATACGCGCCGACGGTGATGACCAGCCCGATGTCATCAGCCTCGCGCTGGGCGTCCTCGAGGGAGAGCCCGAGGAAAGAGGGAACATCGACCAACGAGATGATTCCGGTGGCGCTTGGGGACGCGCCCGGTCGTCCGCTGAGCAGCAGGAACAGCAAGAGGCCGCCCGCGAAGAGCACCAGGACGCCGAGCACGGCCGCGATCCAGCCCCAGGTGCCAGCCGACTCCTGTTCAGGCTCCTCCTCGATGAACGGCCCTCGCCGTGGCGCCGCGCCGCCGCGCACCGTGCCGTAAGCCGGGCCCCCGCCATATGAGCCCGACGAGGCGTCGTAGCGCGGCGGGGTGGAGTAGTAGCCGATTGGTGGTTCCGCTCCGCCTCCCCCGCCAGTGGCTGCCACGGCCGCCGCGGCACCAGCACTCGCTGTATTCGCCGCCGTCCCTGCCCAGACCGCGGCGCCTGCCGGATCGACGATGTAACGGCCGAGGAACGCGGCCATGTCACCGGCACTTGGCCGATCGGCCGGTTGGCGCGACAGGGCGCGCTGGACCGCGATGTCCAGGACCTTCGGCACGCCCGGCCGAATGGATGACGGCACGGGCGGGTCGCCGGTCAGGCGAGCGACTGCGACGGCTCCCGCCGAATCGCCCGTCCAGGCCCGCCGACCCGTGAGCATCTCGAACAGCACCAGCCCAGCGGAGTAGACATCCGACGCCGACGTGACCAGCTCGCCCCGCGCCTGCTCCGGGCTGAAGTAGTGGACGCTGCCCAGCGTCGTCCCGGGCATCGTCAGCTGCGCTTCGGAGAACGCGCGCGCGATGCCGAAGTCGGCGACCTTCGCCCGCCCACTGCTTGTCATCAGCACGTTGGTCGGCTTGACGTCGCGGTTGATGATCCCGCGCGCATGCGCAGTGTCGAGAGCCTCGAATATCTGCTGCGCAATGCGAGCGGCGACGAGCGGCTCTAGCGGCCCCTCGGCGATCTTCGCTCCCAGATCACCGCCGTCGATGAGCTCCATCACGATGAACGGGTCGCCGGCCTCCATGCCGAAGTCGAACACGTTGACGACGTTGGGATGGTTGAGAGCCGCGGCCGACTGAGCCTCTTTGCGGAAGCGGTCCACGAACGCCGGGTCGCGGCCGTACTCGGAGCGCAGGACCTTGACCGCGACGTCGCGGCCAAGCTGCGCATCGTGGCCGCGATAGATCGTCGCCATGCCGCCCTGTCCGAGCAGCTCGACGATGCGGT
>CAYZEJ010000089.1:0-9987 GCA_964477545.1 uncultured Anaerolineaceae bacterium
GCAGGCCATCCCGGCGCTCGACAAGCTGAAGCTTGAGGGTGACGAGATGATCGGTGTGAGCATCCTGCGCCGCGCGCTGGAGGCTCCGGTCCGCCAGATTGCCGAGAACGCCGGCCAGGAAGGCTCGGTCATCGTGTCCGCAGTCAAGCTGCAGGCCGTCGGTCACGGCTTCGACGCTCTCAAGGGCGAGTACGTGGACATGTTCGACAAAGGCATCGTTGACGCCGCCAAGGTGACGCGATCAGCCCTTCAGCACGCAGCCTCGATCGCAGGCATGGTGCTGACGACCGAGACGATGGTGACTGATATGCCCGAGAAGAAGGAAGGCGCTGCTGCCGGAGCCGGTCACGGCCACGGCGGCGACATGGACTACTAGCAATCACCTGATCAGAGCAAATAGAAAGGCCCCGGCTGGGAAACCAGCCGGGGCCTTCGTCTGTTCGCCACTGGGTCAGGGGCTGACCTCGGTGACCGCGGGGATCGAGACCGAAACGGTCGCTTCCGCCGTGTACGTCGGGGTGTTGGTCAGAAAGGTTCCGGCCGGTGCTGTCACCGCCACGGTCAGCGTCCGTGTGCCGGTGTACCCGACATTCACGGTTCCAAGGTTCCAGGTCACCGTCCGGGTGGACGCCTTGTACGTGCCGCCGTTCGTGGCCGAGACGAACTCGACCCCGTCGGGCAGGATGTCGCGCAGGATGCCGCCGGTCGACTCGGCCGGGCCGGCGTTCGTGTAGCTGATCGTGTACGTCAGCTGCGAACCGGTTGCGACCGTTACCGGTGCCGTCGTGGTGACAGCGACCGCTGGGTCACGCGCGGGCAGGTTCGGCGTGGAACTGAACACCTGTAGCTCGGCGGCCTTGACGTCGAGGTCGCGGTCGGAGCCGGTCACACAATCGGTGTCGTTGAGCGCGTCGGCATCCTGCTCGCCCCGGAACCCGGTGCTGGCCGCGGTGCACTGGCTGGAGAGCACGCGCAGTTGGACGTGCGTGGCATTGGTATCGGGAACATTGAAGCTGCGCAGGTTCAGATCGGGCGCCACCGGCCGTGGCCGCACACCCGGGAAGGCGCTGGCCGAGCTGGTGTAGATCTTGGTGAAGTTGAGCGGATTGAGGCAGCTGGCCACGGTGTCGTTGCACGTCCAGATCTCGAACTGGCGCAGCGCCGTGAAGCGGAAGCCGTTGTCGGGGTTGAGCATCGCGCTCACCTGGACGCGCTTGACATTCTGGACACTGCCCTGCAGGTCGACTGTGACCAGCTGGGCGTTGATCGGCGTGGTGCCGCTCCAGTTCGTGGCCTCGGTGTCATCGAACATGTTGTTCACGGGGTTGGCTGGGTCGGCACCGGTGCCTGTCGCGACGGCGCCCTTGCTGAGCGACGCGCGGTTGGTCGACATCTTGATGTCGAGCGTCAGGTTGCCCGTTCCCACGAACGTCCGCGGGAAGCGCAGGTGGCCATAGCCCGGGGCAACCACGAGGAACTCGTAGTCCCCGTTCACGAACCTGGCCGTGTCGGTCAGCGTCCCACCCGTGATCGTGTCGGCGATCGGGGTGGCGCCGGCCTCAAATCGGCCGACGTAGACCTTGGCGTTAGTGATCAGGGCGTTGCTCTCATCGACCGCCAGGACGCGGAACTTGACGTTCTTGTAGCCCTCCAGCGGAGAGCGGAAATCTGGCTTCGGATCGATGTCCGATGGACCCGTCGTCGAAGCGCCGAGACCCATGCCACCGCGCGCGAACGTTCTCCAAAGCTCCTTCTGGTTGGCGCCGCTGAAGCGCATCACGTCGGCAGCAAGGTAAGCGTCACGGGCATCGAGCATGCTCAGCGTGCCGGGCATAAGCAGCCAGGCATCGAACATGATCTGGATCCAGCGCCTGTTGCCTGGGCACGAGCTCGCCGGGTACACGCCCTCGGCGCATGCCTTCTGGCGGGCGGTGTTCGTGGATGGGAAGTTGTTCTTGTACTTCGTGATCAGCGCCTGACGGATATCGAAGTTGATTGCCGACCAGATCTCACCATCGGCGTGGACCTGGGTCCGGCCGTCGGGGCACGGATCGAAGAGGAGCGGCTCGTCGGCGAGCGGCGCGTTGCACACGAAGTCGTATCCAACGTCGCTGTAGTTGAGCGGGCTCGTGCTCATGTTGAAGTTGCGGATGCCGCGATCGTGGTTGCCCGTCGCGTATGGGCCTACGGCGTAGCGGCTCTCGTTGTTGGTCGGCAGCAGGTTGAACTCGTTGAGGTACTCCATCGCCGCGAGGTCGCTCCACGACTCACCCATGGCGCGGCCCTGGGTTCCACTCAGGCTCGCGTCAGGGCCACCGGCCATGCGGTTGGAGATCGCGTGGGTGTACTCGTGGCCGATGACCGACATGTCGTAGTCGCCATCGACGCAGGGCGCATAGAACCCACCGGCGAGGGGCTGCCACAGGTACATGTTGGTGATGCCCGGGACGCCGTCGTTCAGTGTCACCTGGTTGGCGTTGTTTCGGGACACGCCCGCTGCAATTGGCAGCAGCGCGCCCGACTGCGCCTGTCCGAACTCGGGGTCGTTCTCCTGTCCAGCACCGGGGTTATTGCCGAAGTTGTTCTCCTGGAGGTTCCAGGTGTCCTCGGTGAAGCCAAGGAAGTACGACCAGTCGTGCATCCGATTGTGAGCGACGAACAGGTTCGTAACCGAGGCGTCGATGTCGTTGCCGCCAGGCACGAGGTTGGTTGCATCGCACCGGCTCTGGTTCCAGATGTTCGTCCAGGCGTCGACGTAGCGGCGATCGAGGTGGACCGGGCGCTGCTGGAGCGGACCCGGGGTGAGCGGCGTTGTCCATGCCTCGCCGGCGATGGCGTTGTTGCCGACCGTCGTGTAACTCGGCGTGTTCGACTGGACCTGGTGATCCCACGGCACGCGTGCCGCGAGGTTTTGGAGCTTACCGACCGCCGACGAGCACTCGGGAACCGTTGCACCGTTGTGCGACAGCACCCAGCAGCCGATCAGGCGGGTGTCGGTGTTGACCAGGTCATATAGCTCGGCCGAAGGATCATTGGCGAGCGACGGATTGGCGCGGAAGTACTTCCACTTCGGCGGGTAGTTGAAATCCGTCGTGGCACCCACGACGTCGTTCGTCGCCCACAGGCCGTCGTACGTAAACGGCGTCTCAGCCAGGGCGAAGGCACAGACGGTCGTGAAATAGGTTGTCGCGACGGCAGCTGGTCCGGGCAACTGGTAGTGGACGGCCTCCGGGCTCGTGCCAGTGTCCGTGTTCGCGACTTCACTCATGGTGTTGTCATACAGGTAGAGCACGATGTCGTTGGCCGGTACAGTCGCGCTGGCGACCACGTCGATCGTCTGAGTGCCGAGTGGCACCGCGATCGGGTGATCCGGGCCGCAACCGTCGCCGGGGGGCGAGTCGGGTACCTCGCCAGAGAACTGGCCGAAGGTCGGGTCGGCATTGGTCGCTGCCGCGTTGTGGATGGGCTCGGAATCGAGGTGGTCGACGCGGTTGAAGCGCATCAGGATGGTGCCGTTTCGCGCGTCGACGAATGTCGTGTATGCGATGGGCTCGGCGCCTGACGTATCCAGGACGATGGTCTCGTACGCCGCGCGGACGCCGTTCTTGAAGGTTGGTACCGCTACGAGGCGCGACCGCTGGTCGACGTGCGACGAACTCTTCTGATTGTCGATCGGCGTGGCGAAACCGTTGACCGAGAATACGGTCCAGCCATCGACCGTGCGGACATTTGTGATGGAACCGCCGTTGGTGACCTTGCCCAGCCCGGCAGCGGCCCTCAGCCACGCCTGGGTCGGGGAGAGGATTGCTGCAGCCGGGGCGGCCATCGAGCCGCTCGCCGAGGACGACGAATAGGCGACCTTGCCGTCCTTGATGCCGACGATGATCAGTCCGTCGTGGCCGGCCGCCAGGGTGCCGTATCGCTGCCGAAACATGACGGCGCGTCCGGTGGTGCCGGTCATCTTGTTGACTGAGAGGAGCTCGAGCTTGGTGACGTCGGCGTCGGACAGGCGGAAGAGAGCGCGGTTGGTCCGCACCCATTTGCGAGCAGCAACCTCGGGCGCGCCCGTGAGGCCTGTGGTCAGCCAGCCACCGTGTCTGATCAGCGACTGAGGAGTGCCGAATCGATTCCAGCGGACGGTCGCGCCGAGCTGGACGACGCGGTTCTTCTGCGTGGCGGTGGGCAGGATCGTTCCGGCTCGAGAATCCTTGTCGGGCTGGGCCATCAGCGTGGAGGCGCTCAGGGCCAGCGTCGGCGCCGGCGCCGCCAGGGCCAGCAGAAGGAGGATCTGGGCACCCACTACCAAACGGCGGATGCCTGCGGGACGGGTTTGCGCGCGCATTCGTAAGACTCCTAGCTTGGCCAATCTTGGCCATTGACACCACGACAAGGGGTGTCTCAAGCGAAGAATGGACGCGCGCGTCCGATCCGCCTAGTCCACAGACGAAATTTGCGTTTCAACCGCATAACAAATCAGGGGACGGCAGGGATGAAGCGCGGAGGCGGTAAGCACCCAAGTCCTCGACGCGTCCCGCCGATCGACGTCTATTTCCGGTTCAGGTCACTCTGGCGCGGTGACCGTGCTGGCCTCGAAGCCCGGGTCAGGGCCCGGCGGCAACTCGCGGATCCCGCCGGCCCCACAGCCGTGGGACGAATGACATGAGCAGGCCGAAGACGATGCCGACGATTACGAGGATCCACGGCGTTAGCGGCCCCAGGAAATAAAGGCCGTAGATGATCGCCATCAGCCCCAGCCCGACGCCGAGCAGGAGACCGAAGAAGAGGCCGCGGAACGGGTGACGCTTCTTACGCATGCGCATCGTGAGTCTCCTATCTCACAGCCGGTCGAGCGGGCCGGTGTGCAGCCCCTCGCCGCCTGTCGGATCGACTTCCCAGTCCCTGCTGTAGGGCGTCGCCACGAGTAGCGCGACCCCTGACAGGGCGATCAGCGCCGCGGCCACGATCCACGGAATCGTTCCAATCGGATCGCCCAGCAACTGCACGTAGCCCTCGCCATGGCAATGGCTGGCGTTGTCGTTGCCCCAGAGATCGCCCGTGATCAGGAACGTGCCCACGACCCTGAAGGGCAGGGCCTTCACGGTGTCATTGAGATTGACGACACCAGTCTCGTCCACGTCGAGCGGGTTGTCGTCCTGACCGGACAGGATCGGGATCGGCAAACCTTGCGCATAGATCGCCCAGGTGTTGTTCTGGAACACGGTGCCGGTGTTGAACAGGAAGTCGACGCTTCCGTCTTGATCAACCTTGAACGGACGCGTCTGCGAACCGACGGCGCCCTCGGAGATCACGCCCACAGCTTGACCCTCGTCGACCTCGTTGCCCGTCGCATTCGGCCCGTCGAGCGACCGGACCTGAATGGCGCAACCTCCCGTCAGCTCGGTCACTGCTGCAACGGGCAATGCGAACAACATCAGGAGCAGGGAAGCGGTGGCCCCTGCGGCGCACAGACGTTTCATCTTCGCCCTCCAAAGGCCGCGGGCTCCTCTCCCGCGCACGGCGCGACGGTATCACGCGGGAATGCCCCTGAGAGACCTAAATTTCACGCCCGCGCGATGGTTGTCGCAGGAAGGGCCTGAGTCCGGCGCGCTGCTAGCATCGGCCGGGTGAGCGAAGCCCCCAAACGCACCCCCGAAGCGGACCCAGAGCTTGCTCCGCCGCCCGATCTGGAGCGCGGCGAAGAGATCTCTCCGCCTGAGGAGAGCCCGGATCCGCGCGGCAGGTCTAAACGCCGAACCGCGGCCGGTCCAGAGTCCATTGACGAGGTCCCGCACGCCGCTGATTGGTTCTCGTCAACGGGCAGCACCGTGCCCGCGCCGGACGCGCAGAAAGAGACGGCTGATCGCGAGGAGGTCGCGCAGCGCATCCTGTCGCGGCTGAATCCCGAGCAGGCGCGCGCTGTCACGACGACCGATGGTCCGCTGCTCATCCTTGCCGGCGCCGGTTCTGGCAAGACACGCGTGTTGGCCCACCGTGTTGCCTACCTGATTGGTGTGCGCGGTGCCAAGCCATGGCAGATTCTCGCGGTCACGTTCACCAACAAGGCCGCGGCCGAGATGCGCGCGCGCATAACCGCGCTGGTCGGCCACAAGGCGCGCGACGTCGCCATGGGCACGTTCCACTCGCTCTGCGCGCGGGTCCTGCGAAGGGACGGAACCGCGATCGGCATCGATCCACGCTTCTCGATCTACGACACGGACGACCAGACGTCGACGATGAAGCTCGTCATGCGCACCCTCGACCTGGTCGGGAGCACCGAGCTGAAGCCGTCCGCCATCCTCGGCCAGATCGGACGGTGGAAGAACGACCTGGTCGGTCCGGAGGCCGCCGCTGCTGCCGCGCACGGCTATCACGAGGAGATCGCGGCACGGGCATACGAGCGCTACCAGGCTCGACTCCGCGAACAGAACGCGCTGGACTTCGACGACCTGTTGAACGAGGCGGTGCGCCTGTTCGAAGAGGCACCCGGCGTGGTCGCCCACTACCAGGAGCGGTGGCGGTGGCTGCACGTCGATGAGTACCAGGACACAAACCGAGCGCAATACCTGTGGATCCGTCAGCTGGCCGGCAAGGGCAAGAACCTCGCCGTCGTCGGTGACGACGACCAGAGCATCTACTCGTGGCGCGGCGCCGACATCAGCAACATCCTCGATTTCGAGCGGGACTACCCCGACGCTACCGTGGTCAAGCTCGAACAGAACTACCGCTCCACGCAGCTGATCCTGGACGCTGCCCACGCGGTCGTATCGCGCAACGAGGCGCGCAAGGACAAGAAGCTCTGGACCGAGAACGCCCGCGGGGTCGAGATCGAGCGCTTCGAGGCCGACTCTGAGGACGAAGAGGCCGAATGGGTCGCCCGCCAGGTAGAGGCGCTCGTGGGAGGTCGGGGCGCGGGCGGTTCGTTCCTGGCCCGGCGCGCGGACGAGGGTGACGAGCGGCGCTATTTCCTGCGCGACGTTGCTGTCATGTACCGCACGAACGCCCAGAGCAGGGCGATCGAGGAGGCGTTCCTGCGCTACGGGCTGCGTTACCAGCTCGTCGGCGGTACCCGTTTCTACCAGCGGCGCGAGGTCAAGGACGCTCTTGCCTACCTACGCGTCCTGCGCAGTGACTTCGACGGCGCTGCCTACGAGCGCATCATCAACGTGCCGGCGCGTGGCATCGGCGATAAGACGATCACTCTCATCAGAGAGGAAGCGGCCAGGCGGACCGGCAACGTGTGGGAAGCGCTGGTCGCTCTCGGTCAGTCGGTTGAGCTGGCTGGCCGGGCAAAGTCGTCCATCGCAGGCTTCGTCGGAGTCATCGAGTCGCTGCGGCGGCGAGTTGGCGTCCTCGCGCTGCCGGAGATGCTGGACGCCATCCTGGAGGAGTCGGGATATCGGGCCATGCTGCTCGACGGCTCGCAGGAGGGCGAGGACCGCTGGGCGAACCTGCTCGAGCTGCGCGAGGTGGTCTCGCGCTACGCGGACCTGGAGCCAGACGACGCGGTCGATCGCCTGCTCGAGGAGACCGCCCTCGTGGCCGACCAGGACACGTACGAGAAGGACGCCGACGCGGTCACGTTGATCACGCTCCATGCCGCGAAGGGGCTCGAGTTCGATGCGGTGTTCATAACGGGGTTGGAGGAGGGAGTTTTCCCGCACTCCCGCTCGCTGGACGATCGGCGGCAGATGGAGGAGGAGCGACGCCTCGCCTACGTTGGGCTGACCAGGGCGCGTCACCGCCTTTACCTGACACACGCGTCCATGCGCGCGACATGGGGGAGGGGCGGGTTTTCCGTGCCGTCCAGATTCCTGCTCGAGATCCCAGCCGATCTGGTCCACGGGCCACGCCTCGTCGCACAGGATGAGGGCGACGAAGACCAGCGACCCGCCGAAGAGCGTTACGGCGAGGGCTACGACCTGTCGAACATCCTCGGACCGCGGGGCGCATCGCGGCTGGTTGGGCGACGGCCGTCGTGGGCTGGCAGCGGCAATGGGAGTGGCGGCAAGGGCGCGCGACGCGCGCTACCGCCCGGCGGCGGCTACACGCCACCACCCGGAGCACCTCCTCCGGGCGAGCCTTTCCGGACATCGCGCGACCTGGCGGCCAGGCGAGCGGCCTACTACGGCGACCCCGTCGGGGAGGCTGAGGAGAGTCCGCCGCGGGCACGGCCGGCTGCGGCCCCGCGACCCATCGTGCCCGGCGAGCGTAGGTATCGCGACGGCGACCGCGTCCGACACGCCGCCTTCGGCGAGGGCACGGTCGTCAGCTCCAAGCTCACGCGCGACGACGAAGAGGTGACCGTTGCGTTCCCAGAGCGCGGCGTGAAGAAGCTATTGGCCAGCCTGGCGAACCTCGAATTGCTCGAGGCCTGACCCCTGGGCATCGAAGCCGCGCGCCGTACCGCCTCCAGCATTACGACCTGCACATGCCCTGGCTTAGCGCCCGATTCGCGCCAAATTCGGAGGTTCTTGACTCTTGCCAGCGTCGCGTCACGCTCAAGTCTGCACACCCACGGCAAAAGTTAGCGGCAATTGGCCGCTAAGCCATCGTGAAGACGCTCACGTAATGCTGCACACGGTATGGAAGCGGCGAAGCGTCAGACGAAGCTCCAACGGGAGGCCGTTCGCCTTCTTCACGGCGACCTTCTCGCCGAGGGTCGGAAAATCCGTGCCGCGAGGACGCGGCGGCGTTGGACTCAGCGGGAGCTCGGGCGTCGCGCTGGGCTGAGTCAGCAGACCATCAGCCAGATGGAGCGCGGTGACGGGGCGACGCTGTCTGTCGCGGCCTGGAAGAGGGTCACGATCGTGCTGAGCCTGCCCCTCGATCTCAGGATTGGACGGGACGCACTGGAGTTGCCGGCGGACGCTGGCCATCTTGCGATCCAGGAGTTGCTCCTCCGCTTGGGACGGGCCGCGGGTTACGCTCGGACCTTTGAGCTACCAACAAGATCGACTGATCCGATGCGCTCGACCGACGTTGGTCTGGTCAACCACGAGCGACGTCGCCTCGTAAGGGTTGAATGCGTCAACAGCTTTGGCGACATCGGGAGCGCGATTCGATCGTCAGATCGCAAGGAACGCGAGGCCGAAGGTCTCGCGATTTCACTCGGTCACGGTGAGCCGTACTCGGTTCACGTTTGCTGGGTCATCAGGAGCACACGCAGGAACCGCGAGATCATCGCCCGCTACCCGGAGATCTTCGCCAGTCGTTTCACGGGCTCATCACGTGCCTGGGTTCGCGCCCTCGTCAACGCAATCGAGCCACCGAACGAACCTGGGCTGATCTGGTGCGACACGGCTGCAACTCGCTTGTTTGAGTGGCGCCGCACCCTTTGACCAGAGGACATCGCGTGCGGAGCTAAGAGAACAGGGCGCTGTAGCCGTTGATTGCCGGCTGCCCGCCGAGGTGCGCATAGAGGACGAGGGAGCCACGCTCGATCTCACCGCGCGAGACAAGGTCGATCATCGCGGCCATCGACTTTCCCTCGTAGACCGGGTCGGTGATCATGCCTTCCGTCCGCGCGGCGACGCGCATGGCGTCGAGAGTCTCCGCGTCCGGAATCCCGTATGTGCCGGCGTGGTATCGCTCGTCCAGCTCGACGTCGGCCGGCCCAATCTCCCGCTCGAGCCCGATCAGCCTCGCGGTGGCCGCCGCGATCTTGGTCACCTGGGCGTGTGTCTCTGCCGGTTTGGCTGAAGCGTCGATCCCAAGCACTCGTCGCTTGCGCCCCCCAGCCTCCTCGAGCGCAGCAAATCCGGCCACCATGCCGGCCTGGGTCGAGCCGGTCACCGAACAGACGATGATCGTGTCGAAGAAGACCTCGAGCTCGCGTTCCTGCTGCTCGACCTCGTACGCCCAGTTGGCGAAGCCGAGACCGCCCAGCCGGTGGTCGGAGGCTCCGGCCGGGATGGCGTAGGGCTTGCCTCCGCGGGCCTCGATCTCGGCCAGCGCCTGCTCCCAGCTCTCCTTGAAGCCGATGCCGAA
>CAYZEJ010000090.1:0-9960 GCA_964477545.1 uncultured Anaerolineaceae bacterium
ACCAGCTGGACCCAGCCGACAGTCCCCGTGGTCAAGGACCTGACCAGATCGACGCCGCGATACAGCGGCGAAAGCTCGACGATGATCCGCAGCGGCTCGGGATACGTCGTGATCGGGAAGAACGTCCCTGAGAAGAGGAACAGCGGCAGCGTCACGACGAACAGCAGGTCGAGGTCCTGCCAGGAGCGCATGAAGGTCGTCGCGGCCAGACCCGCAGCCGCAGTCGCGAACCCGATCAGCATCGACGCCGGTAGCGCCAGCACGCCCCACGCCGACGGAACCAGGCCGAAGGCGAACATGACGACGAGGAACCCGAGGCCGTAGAGCGACCCCCGGCCGAGCGCCCAGATGACCTCGCCGAGCGCAATGTCACCTACGTTCATCGGCGTCGCGAGCATGCCGTCGTACGCCTTCTCGTAGCGCAGCCGGAAGAACATGTTGGTCGAGTCGTAGACCGCGCCGTTCATCGCGGCAGTGGCGAGCAGGGCCGGGGCAACGAACACGGCATACGGGATCTGGGTCCCATCAGGCCCGGTGACGGTGCCGATCAGGCTGCCCAGGCCGAAGCCGATGCCGAGCAGGAAGAACACCGGCTCGAAGAAGCCCGAGAAGATCACCATCCAGCCGCGCCGGAAGATGAACCGGTTGCGCTCGAGGATGTGGACCGAGTGGCGGCTGCCGAAGGGCAGCACCCGGGTAACGCTCGAGGGGGTCGTCGTGGCCATCGTCAGACCACCAGCCGCTTCTTGAACGTCCGAAATGCGAGCCAGGTCCCCACCGCGGCGACGGCGACGAGCACGACGGCATGAATCGCGAGGGTGACGACGTTGAGGTCATGCCCGATTGCGAGGGACCGCGTAAGCGAGACGCCGTGGAAGAGCGGCGTCAGCCAGGCCAGGCCTCGAACGGCCTCGGGCAGTTGCTCGAGTGGGAAGAACGTCCCGCTGAATAGGAACAGCGGCGTAATGATGAAGCGGAAGACGAACGCGAACGACTGCTCCGACTTGCGCGACGCCGTCCACGCGGCCATGGGCATCCCGAATGCCACGCCAGTCAGGATCGCCGCGGGCCAGGCGAGGATGACGGTGGGGGAGTTGACGGCGCCGAAGAGGAACGCCACCGTCAGGAAAACGCCGGTGACTATCCCGACCCGCACGACAAGCCAGTAGAGGTGGCCGAGCACGATGTCTCGAACGCCCTGCGGCGTCGCGATCATCGCCTCGTACGTCTTGTTCCACTTGAAGCCGGCGAATAGCGGCCACGAGGATTCCTGCGTTGCCGTCTGCATCGCCTGTGCCGCCAGCAGACCGGGCGCGAGAAAGACGAGGTAGGGCACGCCACCAAACGCCGTCATGGTCGGCACCAGGCTCCCGAGGGCAACGCCCATGGCAGACAGGAAGAGCACTGGCGAGACCAGCGTTCCAAAGAACGTGCCCCGCCAGATACGGCGATAGACGATCAGGCTGTGCTCGAGCTTGCGTACCCCCGGGATGCGCAGCCCCCTGGTTCGGGCCCCAGCCACGACGCTCACGCGCTAGTCGATCAGTGTCCGGCCGGTGAGGCGCAGGAAGACGTCCTCGAGGCTGCTTCTGCGCACCAGCATGGTTTCCGGCTGGAGTCCGCGCTCGTGCACCGCGTTGGCCGCAGCCTCGCCGTCCGCGGCGTAGACGAGCACTCGGTCGGGCAGGTGCTCGATCCGATCGCCCAGGCCGTCGAGCTTGCCGTCGAGCGTTTCCTGGACGCCCACCGGGAAGCGCAGCTCGAGCACCTCACGAGTCGCGTACTTCTCGATCAGCGCGCGGGGCGACCCCTCGGCGACGATCTTTGCCTTGTCCATGACGACGAGGCGATCGCACAACTGCTCGGCCTCGTCCATGTAGTGCGTCGTCAGCACTAGCGTGGTGCCGCCCTGCTTGAGACGGTAGAGGCGGTCCCAGACCAGGTGGCGTGCCTGCGGGTCGAGACCGGTCGTCGGCTCGTCGAGAAGGAGCAGGTCGGGTTCATTGATCAGCGCGCGGGCAATCGTCAGACGCCGCTTCATGCCGCCGGAGAGCGGCTCGACGAGGCTGTTGACGCGGTCTGACAACTGCACGAACTCGAGCAGCTCCATTGCTCGGCGACGCGCCTCGGCGTACGAGATGTCGAAGTAGCGCCCATAGATCAGCAGGTTCTCGAGCACGGTCAGTTCGGTGTCGAGTGTGTCCGACTGGGGAACCACGCCGAGCCTGGCACGGATGCGCGGGCCGTTCTCCTCCGGGTCCACGCCGAGCACGGTGAGCTCTCCGTCTGAGCGCGGCGAAACGGCCCCGATCATGCGCATCGTCGAGGTCTTGCCGGCGCCGTTGGGACCGAGGAAACCGAAGGATTCGCCGGTGGCCACGTCGAAGTCGACCCCGTCAACGGCGGTGAAATCGCCGAAGCGCTTGGTCAGGCCGCGGGCACGGATGAGCGGCTCGCTCATGGTCTCCGGGGAGGGCATCGGCGCATGGTAGCGCAGGGCGGCGATCGGCCCACGGCGTCCTGATTTGGGCCGAAGAACGCGGCCCAAAAGGTGTTACTATTGGCTCCGGAGTTTCCAATCGGCCGCAATCGTTGGGCGGTCAGAAGTCGGAGAAATCGCGGTGAGCTGGCTGCCCAGGGAAGTCATCGAGCTGGTGGATGCGGCACTCGTTACCGAGCTGACGGTCGTTCGCAAGGACGGCCGTCCCATCACCTACCCACTCATCCCACTGTGGGACGGTAAGAAGATCCTGATGACTTCGAGCATCCTCTTTTCGCGCAAGCTCGAGCACCTGAAGGACAACCCGCGCGTGTCGCTGTCCTTCAGCGACCCTGTCGCCCTCGGCGGCCGGCCGGGCAAGGCCACGATCCAGGGCGACGCCCGAGTGATCGATGGGGACCCGCACACGGACTGGGAGCAGGTCCTGCCGCTATGGTCGGCCAAGGAGCCCGTGATCATCCAGTTCCTG
This sequence comes from uncultured Anaerolineaceae bacterium, assembly GCA_964477545.1. GTDB lineage: Bacteria > Chloroflexota > Limnocylindria > Limnocylindrales > CSP1-4 > JALYGJ01. The sequence continues at coordinate 2,970 of CAYZEJ010000090.1, forward strand.
AAGGCCCGGGTGGCATTCCCGCTGTTCTTCGAGCGCTCGGTTATCGAGGTCGTACCGCGTCGCGTCTTCCACTGGCCGGATGGGGACGTGTCACGCGCCCCGCATGTGAGCGCGATCCCACCTTCCGTTTCGTCTGGAGAGGCGGCCTGAGATGGACGTTCGGGCAGGTGTGGCGATGTTCGAGCCAGCCGAGGGACTGCGGCGCCTCGAGTCGTTCCCATTCGCGCTGCTGACCTGGGTCGGCAACGATGGCTATCCGATCAGTGCGGCGATTGAGGTCGACGTGGATACGGATCGGGGCATCATCATGTTCCAGCAGCCGGCGGGCCTCGATGTCCCGCTCGGCGACGAGATCAGCATGACCGGCAGCCACATCCGGCCGCAGCCCGGGATCGGCTACGACGAACGGCGCCACGTCACGGTGTGGGGCCATGCCGGGCGCGACGCGAGTGGGCGACTGAGGTTCATCGCAACAGCCGCCTGGGGTTGGGATGAGCAGACCATCCCGTTCCCGGAGTACCTCGAGCGCCAGGTCGGCCAGTCGCGTCGCTATCTCGAGCGGGTCTCGATCGAGGTGGGTCGCGTCGTGCGCCCGAGGCTGTCACTCGGCTGGCTCACGCTGCGCGCGACACGGCTGCCCTTCCTCTCGGCAACGTTTGTGCCCGTATTGATCGGCATCGCGATCGCTGCCGCGCAGGGCTTTTTCGACCTGTTCGCCGCCGCGCTGACGCTGATTGGCGCGGCATCGGTCCACCTCGCGCTCAATGTCGCCAACGACGTTTTCGATGCCCGTCTCGGCGCGGACGAGCGCAACGTCAACCCAACCCAGTTCAGCGGCGGCTCGCGCGTGATCCAGTACGGACTCGTATCGCTGCGACGAATGAGCGCCATCTCGGTTGGGTTCTACTCGGTCGCCATCGGTGTCGGGCTGCTGCTGCTGGCGACGCGCTTCTCGTACGCCCTGCTGGTCATCGGCGTCCTGGGGATCCTGCTCAGCATCTTCTACACAGCGCCGCCGCTGAAGCTCGTCTATCGCGGCCTGGGCGAGCTGACCACGGCGATCGGCTTCGGTCCCCTGATGCTGCTGGGCGCATACGTCGTCCAGTCGACGGGCGTGCTTCGTCCCGAACCTTTCGTGGCTTCGATCCCGATCGCCCTGCTCGTGGCGCTGATCCTTTACGTCAATGAGGTACCTGACCGGCCGTCCGACGGTCGCGCGGGAAAGCGGACTCTGCCCGTGCTGCTGCCGCGCGAGGCCGTCATCAATGGCTACGTGATCGCGGCGGCGGCAGCGTTCGCGGTGATCGCCTTTGGCGTGATCACCGGCGTCCTACCGATCCCGGCCCTGCTCGCCTTGCTGCCGCTACCGTTGGTTGGGCGTGTCCGTGACGGGCTGGTCCGTTATTACGACCAGCCCTACGGCCTGATGTCCGTCATGGCGGTCAACATCCGCGTCCACCTTTACGTCGGGGTGCTGATGTTCGTCGCCTACCTGGTCGTCATCGTCGCCATGTGGCTGACCCCCGGAGTGCCGCTGTTCATCCGGTGGTAGTAGCCAGCGGCGTCACCGAGAGCACGCGCTATCCCACACAATTGACCGGTGAAGGTCTCCGCCAAGGCTGACTACGCGGTGCGGGCTGCTGTCGAGCTCGCTGCTGCGGCTGGCACATTGCCGCTCAAGCGCGAGCAGATCTCCGACATGCAGAAGATCCCGTCGAAGTTCCTCGAGACGATCATGCTCGAGCTGAAGCACGCCGGCATCGTCAAGAGCACGCGCGGCGCGGGTGGCGGCTATTCGCTCGCGCGCCCGGCAGCCGACATCAGCGTCGCCGACGTGATCCGCGCGGTCGATGGGCCGCTGGCCAACGTTCGCGGCGAGCGTGTCGAGACTGTTGAGTACGTCGGCCACGCCCGCGCGTTACGCGACGTCTGGGTGGCCGTCCGGGCAAGCCTGCGCCGGGTGCTCGAGACGACCAGCCTTCAGGACCTGGTGGACGACCACCTGCCCGACCGAGTGCGCGAACTGACAACCGATCCCGAGGCGTGGATCTCGCTCAACCGGCGGAGGCGCCCGCCGCACTAACCCAGCGGTCAGCGACCGGTCAGCCGCGCGGCGATCTCGGTCAGTTGCCAGAACTCGGCGACGTCACCCCGGCCGTCGAAGATGGCCGCCAGCTCACCCGCTTCCCGAGCTACGTCGGACAGCGAGTAGGTGCTGACATACGGGCTCTCGCGCAGAATCTCGGCGAAACCCGCAACGGTCGCCGCCAGTCGGAAGCTCGTGCCCGTCGATGGGAAGTCGTCCCCCATCGAGAACAGGTCGATGTCGCGCGTGAGTTCCTGTTCGCGACCTGTGTCCGGATCGATCCAGCGCAGCCGGACGGTTCCAAGGAAGCCGTCGCGGCCCCAGTTCGGCTCGATCTCGTACAGAGCCGTGACCGAGTGGCCGGCGCCCACCTCTCCCGCATCGACGTACGGATCCGTGAAGTCCTGGTCAGCGATGCGCCGGTTCTCGTAGCCGAGCAACCGGTAGTGGAGAACCGCCTGCGCCCGGAACTCGACCTGCACTTTGGCGTCGCGCGCGATGGTCTGGAGGGTTCCTACTAGCTCGGTTCCAAACAGGCGCTCGGCCTCAGTGCGATCGTTGATGTACGCGTAGAAGCCGTTGCCCCGATTGGCGAGCTGCTCAAGCAAGACGTCATTGAAATTGCCCATTCCGACGCCGATCGACACCAGCTCGACGCCTGCGTCGACCTCACGGTCGATGCGCTGGAGGATCGAGTCGGCGTCCGTCAGGCCCGTGTTGGCGACTCCGTCGGAGGCGAGCACGACGCGATCCATCGCTCCGTTGCGGTGTCCGCGCACGGCGATGTCGTAGCCAAGCTCGAGTCCTGCCTGGACGTTGGTTGACCCGCCTGGCGAGAGCAGGTTGATTGCCGCGAGGATTGCCTGTGGTTCCGCTGCCGATGTAGGCGCGAGGATCATGCTCGCCGCGTCGTTGAAGGCAACGATGGCCACCGAATCTTCCGCATGCAGCCGCGACACGAGGAGTCCAAGAGCGGCCTTGACCAACTCGAGCCGGTTCTCCATATCCATTGAGCCGGACGTGTCGAGGACGAAGGTGAGCGAGACCGGCTGCCGGGCTGACTCGGGGATCTCGCGCGCCTGGATGCCGATACGCAGCATGACCGAGCGCACCGACGTGAATGGCGTAGGGCCACCATCGACATGCACAGCAAATGCGCCGTCACTCGGTGGCGTGTAGCCATAGTCGAAGCTGTTAACGAACTCCTCGAGGCGGACGCTGTCGCGGTCGGGCGTGTAGCCGTCGCGCAGGTAGCGGCGGGTGACGCCGTAGGACGCGGTGTCGACGTCCATCGCGAAGGTCGAAAACGGGTCGCGCAGCGGATCCACGAACGGGTTGACGCCCGCGTCCTCGAAGTCGACCGGAGCGGGGTAGTCGGGGGGCGCCGCGGTTGCTCCAGGAAACGGAAACGGCACCGGTGTGGCGGCGGGTGGCAGGGGCTGGATCGGTGGTCGCACCGGGGGCACCGGGTGCTGCGGCGGCGCCTCTGGGCCGCCAGTGGGCCCGGCCGCGCCCGAACAAGCGAGCGTAGCCAAACACACGGCGAGTACCGCGAACCATCGCGTCGTCCTGGACATGACCCAACCTCCTGGGCCACGTTCGCGACCGCCCTCCCGAGACGTCGGTGCCTCACCGGCGTCCCCCGGATCCCGTCCGCGGCGCCTCCTCTAGGCGGCCGCGCCGTCTCCCCGGCGCGTGCCATCAGGACGCTACGAGGGGCGTAGTTATGAACCGGCTGAGAACCCGATGTGGAACCCGCAACCCAGGGTTAAGCCTTGTGCGCCGGACCGCAACCTGGCCGTCGGCGCGACTCGGCACGCCGTTCCACACGACGCCTCGCCGCTGGTGCCGCCCCTGGCGTCGTTGGCGTCGTTGGCGTCGCAGGCAACACTCTGAGTGCAGGTATTGGCTATTGCTCGCGTCCGATCGACCGCAGGTTGGTGTCGTAGACGGAGACCCACGCTCGATGGGCGCCGTCAGGATCCAGCCGACTCACGAACTCAGCGCTATGCCACCGCGGTCAGCCGATCAACTGCATTCCTACGCTCGGAGTGTTGCGCGGCGTCCTAAGCGCCGCGGCGTGTGCCGCGCGTGGCGCAATGGATGTCTCACGAGTGCTTCCGCATCAACCACTCGCGAGTGCCGCGCACCTTCGGGCAACAGAGAGTGCGTCAATTTGGCTCAGGAGGTAAACCCAACGAGCCCGGCATGCGTTAGAGGAACATGGAGACGGTGGCGAACCTCGCGCGTGCAGTCGTGACAGAGCGAGAAGTGCTGCAAGCGGTCGAAAGACGGCGCACCGACTTCAACGATTTCTACCTCGCGACGAGGGATGACGTCTACCGGACGGTCCTAGTGGCGACGCGCCACCCGGAACGTGCCGAAGACGCTGTTCAGGAGGCTTACACGCGTGCCCTGGCCGGGTGGGACCGAATTGCTGACCATCCAAACCCGCAAGCATGGGTCGCTCGCGTCGCGCTGAATCAGGCGACCTCCTGGTGGCGGTTTTGGAGCCGCGAGGTTTCAGGACCGCCTACGCCGGTCGCCACGAGGGATGAAGCACCGCTCGACCAGGCGATCGTTCGCCTTGTTTGGGCACTGCCGCGGCGTCAGCGTCAAGTGGTCGCCCTCCGCATTCTGCTCGACCAGAGCATCGAGGAGACAGGTCGCCTCTTGGGCCTCGCGCCTGGGACAGTCAAAGCACACCTCAATCGCGCACTGAAACAGCTTCGGCGCGGCTTGACCGAAGCCGGATTGGACGAAAAGGAGTGACCGATGAACCACCAGATGGACGTCGACGAGGACGCTGCAATCGCCTCACTCATTCGCCGCGCCTTCTCCTCCTATCGCGCAGAGCGGCGCCAGCTTGAGCCCAGTCCCGAGCGCCGTTCGTTAGCTTCCCGACGGCGACTGCTCGCGCTGGCTGCAGCCGGCCCGGCGACGGTCATCGTCATCGCGGTCCTCATCATTCAGTCGCTGGCCGCTCCTCCTGAGGCCTTCGCGGGCTGGACGGCTGTGCCGTCAGCTCCGGACCCCGCATCGGCGGCCGTCGTCGAGCACGAGTGCCGTAAGTTCCTGCCGGAAGCCGCCCAGCTGTCAGATGAGCGGATGTTCAACGAGGAGCAGCGCCATAGGATGGAGGCGGTGGGTAACCCCGCTACCCTCCCGCTAGTCGCTCAGGATCGCCGCGGCGAGGTAACGCTGGCCCTGTTCACCGATGGACACCTGTATGCCGATTGCACAATCCGAACCTCCGGGCGCGGCTCCGCCGCAATCGGAATCGGTTGGTTCGAGGGCGAGCCTGATCGCGCGGTCCGTCTCGTCGGCGGCGTCAAGGCGGAGGGGTCCGACGATGTCCCGCCCATGCACTCGGTGATCGGCCAGGTGGGGCCGGACGTTGCAAGCGTTGTCATCGAGAGAAGCGAGGGCGAGCCAGTGACGGCGACCGTCGCTGACGGCTACTTCCTCGCGTGGTGGCCAAGCGCGGCCGACATAGTCGGCATTACCGCGTACGACGAGGCAGGCAAGAGCGTCGGAACGAACTAGCGCCCCGCCTGCGCCGGCGTTGCCGCTCCGAGGCTCAGACCTCCTTGAACTCGCCCTCGACTGCCTCCTCCGCCTCGGCGTCGGGCTGACCCTCCGCGGCCGGCTCGCGGCCGTCCTCCGACGGCTCGCCACCTTCGGGCCCGGCTCCATCGCCACCGGCTGGAGCGCCGGCCTGGTAGGCGGCGGTTCCGACGCGCGTCAGGGATTCGGCAAGCTCACTGGAGCGCTGCCGGATGACATCGAGGTCGTCGCCCTTAAGCGCCTCGCGCAGCGCGGTGATCTTGCCCTCGACGTCGGCCTTGTCCTCTGACGAGACCTTGTCGCCGAGATCGCGCAGCGTGCGCTCGCCCTGGAAAGCCAGTGCGTCGGCCTGGTTGCGCGTCTCGACCTCGTCGCGTCGCTTGCGGTCCTCCTCGGCGTGCTCCTGGGCGTCGCGGACCATCTTGTCCACGTCGTCCTTGGAGAGCATCGAGGAGGCGGTGATCCGGACCTGCTGCTCCTTGCTCGTCGCGCGATCCTTGGCTCGCACGTCGAGGATGCCGTTCGCGTCGATGTCGAACGTGACCTCCACCTGGGGGATGCCGCGCGGCGCGGGCGGGATGCCGTCGAGGATGAAGCGGCCGAGCGTCTTGTTGTCCTGGGCGAAGTCACGCTCGCCCTGGAGCACGTGGATCTCCACCTGGTTCTGGTTGTCCGACGCCGTCGAGAAGGTCTGCGACTTGCTGGTCGGGATGGTCGTGTTGCGCTCGATGAGCTTGGTCATGACGCCGCCGAGGGTCTCGATGCCCAGCGACAGCGGCGTGACGTCGAGGAGCAGGACGTCCTTGACGTCGCCCGCGAGCACGCCGGCCTGGATGGCCGCGCCCACCGCGACGACCTCATCCGGGTTGACGCCGCGGTGCGGGTCCTTGCCGAACGCGGTCTTCACCACGTCCTGGACCTTGGGCATGCGCGTCTGGCCGCCGACGAGGATCACCTCGTCGATGTCCGCCGGCTTCAGCCCGGAGTCCTTGAGGGCCGCCTTGACGGGCGGGATCGTCTTCTCGATCAAGTCGCCGACGAGGTCCTCGAGCTTGGCCCGGCTGAGGGTCATCACGAGGTGCTTGGGGCCAGAGGCGTCGGCCGTGATGTATGGCAGGTTGATCTCCGTCGAGGTCGCGCTCGAGAGCTCGATCTTCGCCCGCTCGGCGGCCTCCTTGAGCCGCTGGAGCGCCTGGGGGTCCTTCGACAGGTCGATGCCCTGGTCCTTCTTGAACTCGGCGAGCAGCCAGTCGATGACCCGCTGGTCGAAGTCGTCGCCGCCGAGGTGCGTGTCACCGTTGGTGGCCTTGACCTCGAAGACGCCGTCGCCGAGCTCGA
>CAYZEJ010000091.1:0-9909 GCA_964477545.1 uncultured Anaerolineaceae bacterium
AGATCCTGGAGGACGGCCACCTGACCGATGCCAAGGGCCGCCGCGTCGACTTCCGCAACACGGTCATCATCATGACCAGCAACGTCGGCGCGAAGTCGCTGCTCAAGGACACCAGCCTGGGCTTCCGGCCGGTGGCGGCCGACGAGACGAAGCACGAAGAGCAGGCGTACGACCGGATGAAGGAGAAGGTCCTCGACCAGCTCAAGACGCAGTTCAGGCCCGAGTTCCTGAACCGCGTCGACTCGGTCGTCGTCTTCCGCTCCCTCCAGATCGAGCAGATCCGCGTCATCGTCGAGCTCTTGCTGGACCGGGTGCGCGTTCAGCTGAAGGCGCAGCAGATCGATCTCGAGATCACGCAGGAAGCGAAGGACCACATCATCAAGCTCGGCTTCGACATCGACTACGGTGCGCGACCGCTGCGCCGAGTCATCCAGAGCATGGTCGAGGATCAGCTCGCCGAGGCCCTCCTCATGGGCCGCTTCCAGTCCGGGATGACCGTCCGGGTCGACAAGTCCGAAGACGCTGGCCTGACCATTGAGCCGGTAGAGGAGAAGATCCCGGTCGAGGCCGGCGCGTAGAGGCGGCAGTCAGATAATGGCGCGGCTCGAGAGCCGATACGTGTGTGGCACGTGCGGCGCAACGAGCCTTCGCTGGGAAGGCCAGTGCCGCAGTTGCAGCGGCTGGAACACTCTCGTCGAGACTCCGGCGGGAAACGTCCGCACGTCGCGCGTCAGTAGGTCGCGCGCTCCGGTTGCCGCGCCGCCGTTAACCGCACTCAGCCAGGTCGCGGCCACGGACGCCGATCGCATCCCTCTGGGCATCCGCGAGGTGGATCGCGTCCTCGGTGGTGGCCTCGTACCCGGTTCGCTGGTCCTTCTCGGAGGGGAGCCTGGGATAGGCAAGTCCACGCTCGTGCTCGCGATCGGCGGCGCGCTCGCCACGGGGGTCGCGCAGGCCCGCGTGCTGTACGCGTCGGGCGAGGAGTCGGCCGCCCAGATCCGCCTCCGCGCCACCCGCCTCGGCGTTGCGCACGGTGCGGCCGCCGACCGGATTGACGTCCTTCCCGAGACAAGCGTCGAGCGCATCATCGCCGCCGCGGACGCGAGCGGGCCGCAGCTTCTGATCATCGATTCGATCCAGACCCTGACCGATGACGGCCTCGAGGGGCCCGCCGGCTCCGTTGGCCAGGTGCGCAGCAGCGCCGCGCGGCTCCAGGCCTACGCGAAGGAGAACGGCGTACCAGTAATCCTCGTCGGCCACGTCACGAAGGACGGCACTCTCGCGGGCCCCAAGACGCTCGAACATATCGTCGACGTCGTTCTGACCCTCGAGGGCGAGCGGTTCTCGGGACTGCGGCTGCTGCGAGCGAGCAAGAACCGCTTCGGATCGACTGAGGAAGTCGGCGTCTTCGAGATGGCGGCCGAGGGACTGGCCGAGGTGGCCGATCCTGCCGCGGCCTTCCTCGAGCCCGAGTCGCTCGGCGCGCCCGGAGTCGCCGTGGCGGCGACCCTGGAGGGCAGCCGCCCTCTACTGGTCGAGGTGCAGGCCCTGGTGACGCCCGCTCTGCATGGCTCGCCACGGCGGACGGTTTCCGGGCTGGACACCCAGCGCCTCGCGCTGCTGATAGCCGTTCTCGGCCGCCGGGCTGGCCTCAACCTGGCCAGCCACGACGTTTATGCCAGCGTCGTCGGGGGCCTCACTGTCGACGAACCTGCCATCGACCTGCCGCTCGCGGTTGCCCTGGCCTCGGCGCTGCGCGACAAGCCGATCGCCCGAGGAATCGTCCTGTGCGGCGAGATCGGACTGACCGGGGAGCTGCGGCCGGTCAACGGCCTGGAGCGGCGGTTGCGCGAAGCGCAGCGGCTGGGCTTTGACCGAGCCATCGTTCCGCAGCGGACCGGTCGCCGTGCCCCAGGCGATGCGGAGAACATCGACGGCATGACCGTCGTGCGAGCCGCCACGCTGCGTGAGGCACTGAGCGTCGCCATGGGCATTGGCGCAGATCGTCCCTCAGAGGAGACGCGCACGGCGGCGATCCCGGTGGTGGGCACCACACGATGAACAGATTCGTGCGGCTGTTCGGTGGCGGGCTGGGTGTCCTCATCGCCGTGGTGCTCGCAGGGAGCGCGGGCATCCCGCCGCTCGATCTCGCCAGCGTCGGCGGAATTGTCCTGCTGACAGGCTGGCTCGGCGCCTGGTTCGTGATCGGCTTCTCGATCCTTCCATACGTGACGTTCGTGCCCACGCGGTGGCTGATGCGCCGCGTAATCGACCTCTCCACCGGGGAGTTCGTCAGCGCGGTTGCAGGGCTGGTCGTCGGGCTCCTGATCGGCCTGCTCCTCGGCCTGCCGATGGCCAACCTGCCCGACCCGTACCGCTGGATCCTGCCGCTCGGCACGGTCGTCGTCACCGGGCTGGGGATGATGGGTCTGACTGTCGCCAAACGCCACGATCTCGCGGACGCGCTGCGCTCCACCGGCATCCTGCGCCCACCCGACCGACCGACCACCACGGGCCCGATCGACGGCCCGGTTACCTACGTCGACACGAGCGCCCTGATTGACGGACGCCTGACAGACGTGGTCGCGGCCGGCTTCCTGTTTGGGACCCTGGTGGTGCCGCGCTTCGTCGTCGATGAACTACAGGCCATCGCCGACCACCGCGATCAGGCCCGCCGCGTCCGCGGGCGACGCGGCCTCGAGATATTGAATGTGCTCCAGAAGGATCCGCGAATCGCGGTCGAGCTTACCGACGAGAACCCCGACAACGTCGACACGGTCGATGCGAAGCTGATCGAGCTGGCGCAACGCCGGCGCGCTGGCGTGATCACGGATGACTTCAACCTCAACCGCGTGGCGCAGCTGCACGAGGTCCGAGTTCTGAATCTCAACCACCTTGCCAATGCGCTGAAGCCGGCGTTCCTGCCCGGCGACACACTCAAGGTCAAGGTCATTCAGCAGGGCAAGGAGCCCGGCCAGGGCCTCGCCTATCTCGACGATGGGACCATGATCGTCGTCGAGGGTGGCGGTGAGATGATCGAGCGCGAGGTGGACGTGACGGTCGTTCGAGTGCTCCAGACCGTGGCCGGCCGGATGGTCTTCGCCCAGCCTCGGACATGAACGGCCGATTTGCCGACGCGGTGATCGTTGCTGCGGGCGCCAGCACACGCATGGGCGGAGTCGACAAGCTCGCCGAACCACTACTCGGGCGGCCGCTGCTGGCGTGGTCGGTAGAGGCGATGGCTCGGGCCGACTCCATCGATCGCATTGTTGTGGTCGCGCGTCCGGATCAGGTCGCGGATCTTCGCTCGGCGGCGTGGCTCGGTGAGGTTGCGGGAGAGCGACTGGAGATCGTCGTCGGCGGCGAACAGAGGTCTGACTCGGTACGGAACGGTGTCCTGGCAACCCGGGCCGAGGTCGTGCTCGTACACGATGCCGCGCGTCCCCTCGCGTCATCCCGGCTGGTCGACGAGATCGCTACGGTCGCCTCTGACCATGGGGCGGCCGTTCCCGTCATACCCGTGGTGGACTCGCTCAAATGGACATCGGAGTCCCTGGTGGCAGGGGCCGTTGATCGTGACGGCGTGGTTCGGGCGCAGACCCCACAGGGAGCAATGCGCGAATACCTGCTGGACGCACTCAGCGGACCAGCGACATACACGGACGAGGCGGCAGCGCTCGAGGCCGCTGGATATCGCGTGGCGACTGTCCCAGGAGAAGCCGCCAACATCAAGGTCACCGACGGTGCGGATCTCGAGATCGTGCGCGCCATCGCCGCGTCGCGCGACTCGGCCGGCGCGTCCAGCGCGGGCGCGATACGTTTCGGCTTCGGCGAGGACAGCCACGGATTTGGGCCAGCAGACGGGCTGATGCTGGGCGGCATCCTCGTGGCCGATGCCCCCCGGCTCTACGGCCACTCCGACGGCGACGTCGTCTTGCATGCGTTGGCGACGGCAATCCTGTCGGCCTGCGGCTTGGGCGATCTCGGCCGGCTGTTTCCATCGAGCGATCCACAGACGTCGGGAATCGCGAGCGGGGAGCTCGTTGCGGAGGCGGTCAGGCGCTCAGCCGAAGCGGGCTGGAAGGTGGACCGGGCGCAGGTGGCCATAGTCGGATCCCGGCCTCACCTGGGCGGTCGGCGGCTCGACGAAGTGGGCGCTTCAATCGCCCATCTGATCGGCGCAGAGCAGGAATCTGTCGCCGTCACAGCGTCAACCGGCAACCTGTCTGGTCCCGAGGGCGCAGGTCGCGTTATTCGGGCTACCGCACTGGTGACCGTTATTGGGCGATGATGCAGGTGGCATGACACTGCATCTGACCAACACCCTCGGCGGCAAGACCGAGGAATTCACGCCACTCGAAACCGGGCACGTACGGATGTACAGCTGCGGTCCGACGGTCTATGGGCCTGCCCACGTCGGGAACTTCCGGGCGTTCATCCTGGGCGACCTGACGAGGCGCTATCTCGAGTGGAGCGGCTACCGGGTCACCTGGGTGATGAACATCACCGACGTCGACGATCGGATCATCCGCGACCTGGGTGAGGCAGGCGTCACGCTCGACGAGCTGACCGCTCCCCACATCGCTCGGTTCATGGCCGACATGGCCGACCTGCGCGTCGGGCCGCCCAGCCATCTGACGCGAGCGACTGAGCACGTCACGGAGATGGCTGCGCTTATCGCCACCCTGTTGGACAAGGGGCACGCCTATCGTACGGACGATGGGTCCATCTTCTTTCGCATCTCGTCGTGGCCGGCTTACGGCACGCTGGCCAAGCTCGATCCACAGGCTTCACGCGTCGGCGAGAGGGTGGCTGCCGACGATTACGGCAAGGACGACGTGCGCGACTTTGCCCTCTGGAAGGGCCCCAAGCCAGGCGAGCCGACCTGGCAGACCGAGATCGGGGAGGGCCGGCCGGGGTGGCACATCGAGTGCTCGGCGATGAGCATGAAGTACCTCGGCGAGTCGTTCGACATCCATACCGGCGGCGTTGACCTGATCTTTCCGCATCACGAGAACGAGATCGCACAATCGGAGGCCGCGACGGGGAAGCACTTCGTCCAGGTCTGGCTGCACAACGCCCATCTCGTCCTGAGCGGCGTGAAGATGGCGCGACGCGTGGGCAACATCAACCGGCCGGCCGAGGTTTACGAAGACGGCTACTCGCCCGCCATGTTGCGCTACGCCCTGATCGCGACCCACTACCGCGCGCCGATGGAGTGGGGCGACGAGACGATGGAGCATGCCCGCGCGGCGGTCGAGCGGCTGTCGACTGCCGTGATGGCGCTCGAGTCCTACGAGGAGTCGCGGGACGATGATCCCTCGCTCGACGAGGCATTCGAGGTCGCGCGGGATCAGTTCCGCGCCGCGATGGACGACGATTTGAATGTCTCAGGCGCGCTCGGCGCGCTCTTCGACCTGGTGCGTGACCTGAACAAGCGCGTCGACGCGCGGTCACTCTCAACGGGCGATGCACGGCGGGCCGCGGCCGCCTTGCGCGACTTTGACCGCGTGCTCGCGGTGATCGACGATCCCCAGGGGCTGCCGGCCGGTGCACAGGAACTGCTCGAGCAGCGCATCGCGGTGCGGGCGGCGCGCGACTTCGCGGCGTCGGACCGATTGCGCGACGAGCTCGCGGCCATGGGCGTCATGGTCGAGGACACGCGCGATGGTCAGCGCTGGCGCGTGAGCTCGCGAGCGACGGATGGCTGATCGCGATCGGCCGCGCGGCGACAGACCCGATCGCCGCGATCGACCCCAGAGTGACAACCGCGCCGGTGGCTCACGTCCGGGAGGCAATCGACCGTCCTACGGTGGCCCACGTCGAGAAGGCAGCCGCCCGCCCTTCGATCGTCCGCGCAGGGATGGCGATCGCCCCGCGTTCGACCGACCCAGACCTGAAGGCGACCGCCCGCCGTTTGACCGTCCCCGCAGGGACGGTGATCGGCCCCCGTTCGACCGACCGCGACGCGAGGGCGATCGGCCTTCGTTCGATCGTCCGCGCAGGGAAGGTGATCGGCCTCCGTTCGACCGACCGCGACGCGAGGGCGACCGGCCTCCGTTTGACCGCCCGCGGCGTGATGGTCGGCCGTCTGCTGACGGCCCCAGGCAATCAGATCGGCCGCCGTTTGACCGCCCGCGGCGTGAATTTCGTTCCTTCACTGATCGACCTGGCCGAGATCCTGGCCCGCCCGAGGAGCGCTCGCGATCCGAGGAGCCTCCGCGCGATCGCTCGTGGGAGGATCGCCCGAGGCGCGAAAGCAGACCACCCTTTGACCGAGGTCCGCAGGGCCGTCCGTTCACGGACCGCCCGCGCGGGCCGCGACCGCAAGGCCGTGGCGATTGGCAATCCAGGGACCAACGGCGGCCGTCCCGTCCGTACGACGCTCGCCCAGCACGGCCAACAAGCGTCGACGCCTCCGAATTCGTGGGCGAAGACGATGAGCTGATCGCCGGGCGACGACCGGTGGAGGAGGCGTTCGCCGCCCGACGCGAGGCAGTTCGCCTGCTGGTCGTCCCAGAGCGCCGCGCGGCACTCGACGCGCTCGTCATCCACGCAACCACGTTGCGCATCCCCGTTGTGGAGCTGGAGGGCGGCTCGCTCACCTCGCTTGTCGGCTTCGATGGGCACCAGGGAGTCGCGCTCGTGGCGCGTCCGCGCGCCACCGTTGACCTGGAGACGATCCTGGCGGCGGCGAAGGCCAAGGACGAGCCTGTGTTCGTGCTTGTCCTGGACTCGCTCGAGGATCCGCAGAACTTCGGCACGCTGCTGCGCAGCGGCGAGGCTGTCGGCGTTCACGGCGTCGTTTATCCGACGCGCCACGCCGCGCCCCTCAGCCCGGCAGCCATCAAGGCCTCGGCGGGGGCTACCGAACACCTGCTGCTCGCCGCGGTCGATGACCTGCCGGGCATGCTCGCCGATCTTCATGGACGTGGACTGCGGATCGTGGCCGCCGAGGAAGATGCCCCGCTGACCTACATGGAGGCTGACCTGCGCGGTCCGCTGGCAATCGTGGTCGGCAGCGAGGGCAAGGGGATCTCAGCGGCTGTCCGCCGGCGACTGGACTTCTCGGTTCGTATCCCGATGCGCGGTCGGATCGCGTCCCTCAATGCCGCGGTTGCGGGATCGGTACTCCTGTTCGCCGCCGCGCAACAGCGACCCGTGCGAACAGCGCCGGGGGATGCGCCTGAAGGGGTTGCCGCAGCCCCTGCCGATCAGATGGCCGAAAAGCCAGTCGAAAAACCGGCCAGGAAGCCCGCCACGCGGAAGCCGACGACGACGGCGAGGGCGGCTGCCGCCAAGCCCGCCGCCAAGCCGACACCCGCGAAGAAGGCGGCTACCGCATCCGACAAACCTGCCGCCAAGCCGACACGCGCCAAGGCCACCCGCGCCAATAAGAACGAAACGCCCGCCGGAAGCGATCTCCTACCAACTGACTCCTAGCCGCGCCACCGAATGCCGTCCGCGCATCGGGTTGCGATACGCCGGGTACCAGTCCTGACCGCGGTTGCTACGCTTCCGAGGTGACGGGCGATCAATCAGGCAGCCCGAGACGTCAACCTGCTTTAGGTCGGCAGGCAGTTGTCGCGTTATTCGTCGCCCTCGCGGCGCTGACCGGGACCGGCTGCGATTCTCGACAGGCTGGCGTCCAGATCGGTGTACCGACCTATGTAGCCGACGCTGTCACGTTCGCTTTTCCGGATGACGCCTGTGTTAGCCCAGCGATCGCCGTGACGACGATCTCCAACCGACTCCAGGCGGTGCCAGGCAATGAGTGGACAGTGGTTTCCAGCGAAGAGGCACTTGCAAGCCGGTGCGCTACTGCTGGAGTCGATGAGAACGGGAAGGCCGTCGTCCTAATCCCGATCGCAGCCCCGGAGGTCCGGGAAGCCGTTCGTGGAGTCGCGGACATACTCATGGACCGATGCCTCGGCAGGGAGGCGGCAGTAGGCTTGCTCACATCGGTTCTGCGGCGATTCGGCATTGCCGACGCGAGTATCCAGACAAACGGCCCGCTTGCCCATCCGATCGGCGAGGGCGACGCAGTCCGCGCCCACATCGCCAAGGGCTGCTTCGTGTACTCGGGCTCCGGTCAAGGCGCCCGCGGCGAACCCGCTTACTACCTGAGCGGCCCAAACTGACCCAGTACCAAACGAAACTGACCCACCACCGTCTGCGCGGCCTACCACGACGAGAACGTGCGCGTCCTCGATACCCGCCGCGTCCAAGCTGACGAAATCTGGAGCTTCGTCTACGCCGAGGCCAAGAACGTCCCTGACGACAAGCGGGAGACGTTCGGCTATGGCGACGTGTGGATGTGGACGGCAATCGACTCCGAGTCGAAGCTGATGGTCACTTGGCTGGTCGGAGAGCGGTCGATTGAGGCAGCGCGGGATTTCATGGCCGACCTCGCCTCGCGGCTGGTCCTCCGCCCGCAGATCACCACCGACGCGAACGTGTCCTACAAGGAAGCCATCGAAGCCGCCTTCGGGTCCGACGTGGACTATGCCCAACTGCTCAAGCAGTACGGCGTGATGCCGTCAGAGGATGGCAGCCCGACGGCCCGTCGTTACTCGCCGAATACGGTTACGTCCGTAGAGACGCGAGTGGTCTATGGCAACCCCGATCCAGATCACGTTTCGACCTCACGCGTGGAGCGGCAGAACCTCTCGATGCGGATGGGGATGCGCCGGTTCACGAGACTGACCAACGGCTTCTCAAAGAAGGTCGAGAACCTCGCCGCAGCCGTGGCCCTGTACTTCGTGCACTACAACTTTGGCCGAGTCCATCAGTCTCTCGGCAAGAACACCACTCCCGCGATGGCGGCGGGGATTGCCGATCACGTTTGGACATGCGAGGAGATCGCGGCGCTGCTCGACTAGCGGTTAGTCTTGAGAGCCATGAATCTTCGCGTTGGCCTCCTTGCCTCCGTGCTGGCAGCGGTGGTCGTCGCTTGCTCTTCGCCGGTCCCAACCGAGCCCTCCACCGCGACCAGTGAGATAACGGATGCAAGCGTTCCACTCGTTGGGACGGATGTCAGGGCTCCACTCGGCAGAGCTCCGGGGCGGTGCGGTGAGGTCACACAATTCGCATTCGTCATTGTCGGGACCCTGCGCGATCTGGGCTTCGATGATCAGAAAGACGATCCCGACTACGACCGGCTTGGTCAGTTCTGGGTAACGGCGCAAAAGCTGGCGATCCCGAAGCCTATGGGTCTGCCCGACCTCGCGCATCGGATACCGGGCTGGGGAGCGAAGCCCATGGGTCTGCCAAACCGCCCACCAGCCCGCATGATGTGCGTCGAGTGGGCTGATGGCGACGCTGTCGGGATGTCTACGCTGGCCCTTCCGGACGACTGGACCCCGCCCGCAAACTGACCCACTACCCGCGCTCCGGGCATCTGGCTTCCCTAGGGCCGTTTGCTGTATCCTTTGCCGTCGCGCCGCCGTAGCTCAATTGGTAGAGCAGCGGTTTTGTAAACCGCCGGTTGCGGGTTCGAGTCCCATCGGCGGCTCCACTGGACACAACTGAATATGACTGCGCGTGCCGGTCTCAACGGCGCACCGTCAAAGGAGCCGCCAGGCGCCGCGACGAACGCAGTCGGCGTGGGTAGGTTGAGCAGGTGGTGAGCTCCGCTGACTGTAGATCAGCCGTCTTCGACTGTGGGGGTTCGATTCCCTCCCTGCCCACCACCAATCATGGAATAACCTTTCCGGCACAGACCGGGCCCACATAGCTCAGCTGGCAGAGCACTTCCTTGGTAAGGAAGAGGTCTTGGGTTCAAGTCCCAATGTGGGCTCCACTCTCCGCCGGTGCGTACATCCCCACTGACAAGGAATAGGAACGAAAGACAGACATGGCCAAGAAGAAGTTCGAGCGCACCAAGCCGCACGTCAACATCGGCACCAT
>CAYZEJ010000092.1:0-9743 GCA_964477545.1 uncultured Anaerolineaceae bacterium
GTGGACCTTGATGTGATCGCAGTCACTAGCTTCGCTTCTGGCCCCTCCGGGCTGAGAGGAACGGTAACGGCGTCCTGGTCGAGCGGTCAAGCGCGGTTTTCCACAATTCGCGTAGGCAAGAGTGCGTATGTCCACCGCCGATCCACACCCGCAAGGGCCGAGCGCGCACCAGCGTCCGGAGGCCGAGTGCGGAGGAAACATGTCGCATCGGCCGCACGTGGACAGCGCCCACGCGGCGTCACGCTGCCTGACCAGTCCGCGCGTCGAGGTACACGTGCTGGCCGGTGTAGGTCGTGAGGTCGAGTCGGCCGGCGACAAGCTGGGCGTCCGTGATCACATCGTTGTGCGCCGCGCGCCACGCGACGTCGCCGTCCGCGCCCAGCGCAATCGTCTCGAGCTCCGTCTGAAGCAGCACGTGATCGAGCCGGGACGACGCCAGTACCGACAACGCGGGCGTGCCGCTGGCATACGACCAGGCCAGGTCGCCGGTGCGCGGGTTGAGGGCATAGAGGCGGAACCCGTATTTCACGAGTAAGAGGGCGTGGGTGTCCCAGAGGACGCCCTGCGGTTCGTCGAACACCATCGAGGCGAAGCGCGCCGTCCACGAACCGGTGGGTCCTTCGACGCGCAACTCGGCGCGGCACAGGCTGTCGACGTCACCCCCGCCAAGCGTGCCAAAGTCAGTCAGCGTCCCGAGGGCCTCGGAGATCGCGAAGACCTCCTCCGCGCGGCCGCTGCCCGCCCATCGGAAGCGTGCCGCAAAACCGCCCGGATATTGGACCGACTGGCGCCCGATATCCGCCCTTGTCCCAGTCACGCTCTTATTGATCCGTTGGCCGGCGGCCGGTCAGGCGTTGCTGGACGCGCCGGCAGGCTCTTGCTCGATCTGGCGGGGTCGGCTCGCGGAGATAGGGGTCACGACCGCGCCGGTCAGGATGCGCAGCGTGTTCGGGGCAAGTGGGAACACGGCGTTCGGCGTTCCGGCCGCGGCCCAGACCATGTCGTATCGGGCGAGGTCCGGATCCATCACGGTGCGTATCTGCTGGCGGTGGCCGAACGGCGGGATCCCGCCGATGGAGAAGCCCGTCAGCTCGCGCGCCTCGTCGGCCGTCGCACGACGGATGCGTGGCACCGTCAGAACCGCCCCCAGAAGAGCCAGATCTACGGTGTTCGCGCCACTTGCAAGGACGAGGCAGGGCTGGAGGCCGTCGACGTCCTCGGAGACGAAGATGAGACTCTTCACGATCTGCCCAACCTCGGCCCCGACCGCGCGCGCGGCGTCCTCTGCCGTGTGGGTCGACTTGTCGAAGAAGACGACTTCGAGCTTGACGCCCTTACGCTCGGCAGCTTCGAGCACTCGTTGCGTGGCGGACGGGATCTCGCGCATGGCGGCCGCGAGGATAGCATCGCCCACGCTCGGGCCCCCTCTCGATGGACGGCTACAATAAGAACAAATTCATCACGGGACAGGGGAGCGCCACGGGGCGCTGAGAGTGCGGACTGCACCGCAGACCCTAGGAACCTGATCTGGTTCGTACCAGCGAAGGGAGTCCACGAGCGACGCGCCTCCGTCCCACCATCCTGGAGGCAACGCGTTGCGAGCAATCATCGTGGCCGACGGCGACATCCGTGCGGGTCCCGCGCTGCGTCGCGCGCTCGAACGCCCAAACGCCCTCCGCAGCGCTGAGCCAGACCTGGTCGTGGCCGCCGACGGCGGCGCACTGAAGGCTGTTTCCCTTGACCTGCACCCGGCCGTGGTCGTGGGCGACGGGGATTCGCTCGCACAAGAAACGATCGATGAGCTTCGCGCAGCTGGTGTGGAAGTCATCGTCCATCCGCCCGATAAGGACGCGAGCGACACGGAGCTGGCCGTCCAGTTGGCACTGGCGCGTGGCGCGACCAGCATCGTGATCCTTGGCGCATTCGGTGGGCTCCGCTTCGAGCACACCATGGCCAACCTCCTGCTCCTGACGCTGCCCGAGCTTCAAGGCATTCATGCCGTGCTCGTGGACGGGCCTACCACAGTGCGGGTGATCTCCGGCGCGGATGGCGGCCAAATGGCGGTAGTGGGAGATGTTGGCGACTTCGTTTCCCTGTTCGCGCTGAGCGAGACGGTGTCCGGCGTTACGACCCACGGTCTGCGATTTCAATTAACCGACGAGGCGCTTCTCCAGGGCCCCACGCGCGGGCTCTCCAACGAGCTCGCGGACGATCAGGGCACCGTGACCATCCATGCGGGCCGTCTCGCGGTCGTGCACACGAGCCGGACGGAGGGTCCCATCGATGGCTGAGCGCTTTCGCCTCTGGCCGGCAATCGCCGCGACCCTTCTCATCCTTGTCGCATGCGACTCGTCCCTCGGACCATCGGCGGCCGTGCCCACGCCGCTCGTCGTGCTGACGCACGATGCCTTCGCAATCTCGGATGCCGTCATGGCGAAATTCGAGTCGCAGCACAACGTCGACGTGCAGATACTCAAGGGCGGCGATGCGGGCGAGATGGTCAACAAGGCGATCCTGACCAGGGATGTGCCGCTGGCCGATGTCCTGTATGGAGTCGACAACACCTTTCTGTCCCGGGCCCTCGAGGCCGGGATCTTCGACGACTACGTATCCCCCGCGCTACCGGCCGTACCCGAGACGCTGAGAGGCAACACCGAAGGCGCCGTCACACCGATCGACTACGGCGACGTTTGCCTCAACTACGACAAGGAACGTTTCGGGGACGACCTTCCGGCCCCGGATTCGCTCGTTGACATGGCCGATGCGAGGTACCGGGGCATGTTGGTCGTCGAGAACCCAGCCACCTCTTCTCCAGGCCTGGCCTTTCTGCTGTCGACGATCGGGCGGTTCACTGGGCAAGGCGATTCCACCTGGGAGAACTACTGGGCGGCGCTGCGCGATAACGACGTGCTTGTCGTCAATGACTGGGAGACGGCCTACTACACGTCGTTCTCTGGCGGTGCCGGAGAAGGCGATCGACCGATAGTCGTGTCCTACGCCACGAGTCCGGTCGCCGAGGTGGTCTTCGCGGACCCAGCGGTAGCAGAGCCGCCGACGGGCGTGATTACAGACGGATGCTTTCGGCAGGTCGAGTACGCCGGTGTCCTGACAGGCACCAAGAAACCCGAGCTGGCACGGGCCTTCATCGACTTCATGCTCTCGCCTGACTTCCAGAGCGACATACCGCTGAATATGTACGTATTCCCAGCCAGTAACGCGGCCACGATCCCGGAGGTGTTCAGTGACAACGCCGCCGAGGTCACGGACGCGATCACGATCGAACCGGCGGAAATAGCCGCCAATCGTGAGCAGTGGGTCCAGGAGTGGACTGACGTCGTCCTCCGCTAGGTCCGCACGGGTGGACGCGCGCGCGCTGCTCCTCGCTGCGCCACCGCTGGCGTTCGTGCTCCTGTTCTTTGCCTATCCAATCGCGACGATCCTGTTGCGTGGCCTCCACCCGCAGGGAGTGTTCGAACTCGGTGCCGTCATCGAGGTGCTTGGCCGCCCGTTCGTGCTCCAGGTGGTGTGGTTCACCCTGTGGCAGGCCGTCGTATCGACAGCCCTCACGGTTCTCGTGGCCTTACCGGGCGCCTATGTGTTCGCCCGGTTCGATTTCCGCGGCCGCAGGTTGCTCAACGCCGTGGCTCTCATTCCGTTCGTGTTGCCCACGGTCGTCGTGGCGGCGGCGTTCCTCGCGCTCTTCGGCTCGCGCAGCCCGATCGGCCTCCGCCTGGAGCACACGATCTGGGCGATCCTCATCGCCCACGTCTTCTACAACTACGCGATCGTGCTGCGCATCGTCGGTGGCGTCTGGACGCAGCTCGATCCGCGGCTCGAAGACGGGGCTCGCGTCCTGGGCGCCACTCGCTGGCAGGCCTTCCGGCGAGTGACGCTGCCACTGCTGCGGCCCGCCATCCTGTCGGCGTCATCAATCGTCTTCCTGTTCACCTTCACGTCCTTCGGCGTGATCCTGATCCTGGGCGGGCCGCAGTTCGCGACCATCGAGGTGGAGATCTACCGGCAGGCGGCCCAGCTCCTCGATCTGCGCGTGGCGGCCACGCTCGCCCTGGTCCAGCTCCTCGGGCTGGCAGCGCTGCTGCTGGTCTATGCGCGGTTCCAGGACCGCAGACCGATTCGCACGCGACCCGCGACAGCCCGCACGGTGCTCCGCCGCCCACGAACCACCGGTGAGCGGGCCTTCGTGATCGGCAACCTGATCCTCGTGGCGGTCCTGCTCGGCTTGCCACTCTTCGTGCTCGTGGAACGCTCGCTGTCGATCGCCGGCGGTTACGGGCTGGGCTACTACACAGCGCTCTTCAGCACGGACTCGGGCGGTGCGCTGTTCGTGTCACCCCTGGAGGCTGTAACCAACTCGCTCGTGTTCGCGGCAGTGGCCACGGCGGTCAGCACCGTGCTCGGCTTGCTCGCGGCGCAGGTCATCGCGCGCGGGCAGGGCGCCGTCGCGCGAGCGTTTGACGCGTTGCTGACGCTACCCCTCGGTACGTCTGCCGTGATGCTCGGGTTCGGCTTCCTCCTTTCCCTCGGGACGCTGCCGGTCGATCTGCGCACTTCGCCGGTGCTGATACCCATCGCCCACGCCCTGGTTGCGCTGCCGTTCGTGGTCCGTGCCGTCCTACCGGTCATGCGTGCCGTCGACCGCCGGCTGCACGAAGCGGCGGCTGTCCTGGGCGCGTCGCCGGCGCGAACGTGGCGCCAGATCGACCTGCCCATCGTCGCCCGTGCCGCCCTGATCGGCGCCGGCTTCTCCTTCGCCGTCTCACTCGGCGAGTTCGGCGCAACCCTCTTCATCGTTCGCCCCGACACGCCGACGATGCCCATCGCCATCTTTCGGCTCCTCGGTCAGCCAGGCGCTTTGGCTTTCGGGCAGGCCATGGCGATGGCGACTCTCCTGATGCTCGTCGTGGGAGCGGCGATCTTCGCTATCGACCGGGTCCGCGTTCCTTCGCAGGGTGCGCTCTGATGCTGAAGCTGAGCGGCGTCACGGTGAGGTTCGGGACCCGCGCGGCGGTTGACGGCGTTGATCTCGAGGTCCGAGATGGCGAGCGGCTCAGCGTTCTTGGCCCGAGCGGGTCGGGCAAGTCAACGCTGCTTCGGGCAATCGCCGGACTGGAGCCGCTCGCCGCCGGTCAGATCCTTTGGGACGGGCGCGACCTGGCCGAGGTCCCCGTGCACCGCCGCGGCTTCGGGCTGATGTTCCAGGACTACGTCCTCTTCCCGCACCTCGACGTGGCAGGCAACGTTCGCTTCGGGCTCGACGGCGCTGGCATGGCTCGGGCGCAGGCGGACGCACGCGTGGCGGAGGTGCTGGAGCTCGTCGGGATGCGCGGGTTCCAGCACAGGTTGCCCGCGGAGCTCTCTGGCGGCGAGCAGCAGCGCGTCGCCCTGGCCCGGGCGCTTGCCCCCCGACCGCGCTTGCTGATGCTCGACGAACCACTCGGCGCGCTCGACCGAAGCCTCCGGCGACGCCTTCTCGACGAGCTGGCGCACGTCTTCACAGGTCTCGGCCTGCCGATCGTCTACGTCACCCACGACCACGACGAGGCTCTGGCCATCGGCGACCGCGTGGCGGTGATGCGCGAAGGCCGGCTCGAGACGGTCCTGCCGCCACGCGAGCTGTGGCTCAGGCCGCCAAGCGAGTTCGTGGCACGCTTTCTGGGCTTCACCAACATCATCGACGCCGAGGTGACCCATGGCGCCGCCACTACGGCCCTGGGGATCGTCACTCTCGCCGAGTCATCCGCCGACGGGACATACCGCCTGCTGATCCGGCCCGACGCGTTTCGCCCGCAGGCCGACGGGCCAATCGCCGGAGTCGTCCGCTCGCGCATCTTTCGCGGCGACCACACGCTCCTGGGCGTGTCCGTGGACGTTGCTGCGAATGGCGGCGTCGAGCTGGAGGTTCAGGCCGACTGGTCCCCCATGCCAGAGGTCGGCGAACGCGTGCGCCTGGCGGTCGACCCGATGGGAGTAGTCCTGCTGCCGTTGACGTAGAGTTGGTCGACTGGGGGCTACTGGAGGATCGGATGGATCAGCACGCCTCGGCAATGCCCGAGGTCGGCGACGAGGCGCCCGAGGTCGTCCTGCCCGACGACACCGGCACCGAGCGACGCCTCAGCGATGTGCGCGGCAAATGGGTCGTTCTGTATTTCTATCCAAAGGACGACACATCGGGCTGCACCACAGAGGCGTGCGAGTTCCGTGACGCGAACGCGGACATCGCCGCCAGGGACGCCGAGGTATGGGGCGTGAGCATCCTGGGATCGGGCAGCAAGGCCGCGTTCAAGCGCAAGTTCGGGCTGCCATTCGTGCTGCTCGCCGACGAGCACCATGAGACCGCGCAGCGCTACGGAACGTGGGTCCAGAAGCAGAACTACGGCCGCACTTATTGGGGCGTCAAACGCTCCACATTTCTGGTGGATCCGGAGGGCCTGATCGCGCGAACCTGGCCGACCGTGAAGGCCGAAGGACACGCCGCCGAGGTACTCGCCGCGCTCGATCAGGTGCGCGCGGAGCGCCGTGACTTGCAGACAGCATGAGGCATCGCCCGTGGGGGGAGACGAGCGATGCCTCCGCCGAAGCATACACATTCGTTAGGTGCATGCAAGACGAGAAACTGTGGATTTGACGGCCCCGAAATGAGCCTTCTGTAACAGCAAAACGTGGGCACGATGACCGACGAAATGCCACCCGACCGAAGTACGGAAACGCCTTCGGCGCACGAAGGTCGACCCGACCGCGCGCTGGTTATCGTGGCCCACCCGGACGACGCCGATTTCGGCGTCGCGGGTACGGTCGCCCGGTGGGTTCGCGAAGGAACGGTTGCACGCCTGGTGTGCTGCACCAGCGGCGACGCCGGGGCAGATGACGCCCGGACGGATCCACTCGAGCTGGCTCGCCGGCGCGAGGAGGAGCAGCGAGCAGCGGCACGGATCGTCGGGTACGAAGCAGTCGATTTCCTGCACTGGCCTGACGGCGCGCTTGACAACGACCTCGCGCTGCGTGAGCAGCTCGTCCGCATAATCCGCCGGTTCAAGCCCGACGCGGTGTTGTCCATGGACCCAACCGTGATCATCCACGAGCGCGGCTTCGTCCAGCACATCGACCACCGGATGGCCGGGCTGGCGGCCATCGACGCGGTCTACCCGGCGGCGCGCAACGCGATGGCGTTTCCGCACCTCGTCATCGACGAGGGTCTCGAGCCGCACACGGTCAACGCCCTGTACCTGTTCTTCACGGATCACCCGAACGCGTTGGTCGACGTAAGTGACACGCTCGACACGAAGATCGCCGCCCTGCGCGAGCACGTCAGCCAACTGCGCAAGCCCGAGGAGCTCGAGGGGATGCTGCGCGGGTGGTCGGCGGAAGCGGGCCAGACGATCGGCGTCGCGGCAGCCGAGGGCTTCCGCTATCTCGAGATTCGCTAGGCGCTGACGCCGCCCACACGCATCAGCAGCGGGCGCAGCCTGCCCCAGATGTCCCACAGCTCGGCCAGCCGGCCGGAGCGTGGCCCGAGGAGAGCCACGACCTGGGCGAGCGCCAGCTCTGGTGCGTGAGCAAGCAGGTATTCCTCGGTTCGGATGGTCGTCCCCTGCCACAGCGCGTCGATCGCAGTCTGGCCCGCGGGTCGGCGCAACGACCGCGGGTCATAGCCGCAATAGGACAGGGCGAGTGCCAGGTCGCGAATCTGCGGCGCGCGCCCGTCCGCCCAACCGCCCGCGCCGTCGAAGCGATAACCCATCGATGACAGGCTCGCGGCCACATTTCGCCCGATCTCGATCGGGAATTGGGTCCAGAAAGGGTGGTTGGCGGGGAAGGCGAGTGCGAACTCTTCCATCGCTCGGGTGGAGATCTGCTCGCGCAGCTCGAGCAGAAGTAGCTGGAGCCGTCCGGCCTCGAAGCCGGTTTCCTCTGCCAAGCGGAGTGCCAGGCCGAGCAGCATCTGGCGATCTCCGCGCATCAATGCACGTGCCGCTGCCGCTGCGCCTTGGCGTTCCGTGGCTGAAACGAAGGTGTCGCCGAGGATCGCAGGCGCCACAGCGGCGCCAGTCGCGTTTACGTTCGCAGTGGCGTTCGCAGCGGGGGTGCGGCGCGCGGATTCCTCCTCGCACGCAGCGAGTGTCCGGCGCGCCTCCAGGCAGGCAACCTGTGCCGCCTCGGCAGATATTCGCGCCGCGTCCGCTGCCAGCTCCAGGCCGGGCAGGGTTCGCTCCAACTGTCCGACGCGTTGTGCGAGGGCATCGGCACGTTCGTCGGCCTCGCGTGCCTGGCGGTTCAGGTGGTCCAGCCTGTGCAGCCAGGCGGCGGATGCCTCCTCGACGGCGATGCGATCCGTGGCTCGAGCTACTGCGCCGTGATATTCAGCCTGGGCCGAGTTCTTCTCGTCGTTCACGCGCCGTCGATCTCGAATCCGCTCGTCGGACTCGCGCTGCCGGGACGCCTCGGCGTGCTGGCGGCGTGCCTCGCGCAGCGTCTGCAGATGGGCCTGCGCTGAACCCAGCAATCGCTCGGCGTCCACGCAACGAACGTCGACGTCCGCGCGGGCGGGAGCGCACGGCCCGCCAATGCTCGTGGCGGGAGGAGCAAGAGGCCGTGGGGCTGGCAGGCCCAGATCGGGACTCGTCACGAAAGGGAGCGTACGAAGGCGCGAACGGAGCGTCTACGTGACCCTCGGCCATACAGGTGGTACCAGTGCTCCAAACCATCCGTTTCAGGCTTGCGATCTGCCTCCGCAGGCCTTCGGCCCGCTGCGCGCCTTCGGGCAGCCGTCGCCTTGGGGCGAATGCTCCCCTGCGGCTTGCGGTGATACGATCGTGCACGTGACAGACGCGCTCCCTCGCGCCGTCAGTGTCGCGAAGCCGCGCTCAGACTGCCCCAAAATCGTGCCCAGCCTGCACCTTTAGAGGTCAGACCACTTGGCCATCGACCCCAACCAGGAATTTCTGGTTCAGCCTGTCGACGCCTCCTGGCTTCAGTGCAACATTGAGTGCCAGGAAGCGTGCCCCGTCGGCACTAACTGCCGCGGCTATCTGAACCTTGCCGCCGAGGGTCGTTTCGAAGAGGGCTACATCCTCTCGCGCGAGCCGAACCCGGTCGCGGCGATGTGCGCGTACGTGTGTTCAGCGCCGTGCGAGCGCGCGTGCCGCCGTGGCGACATCGACCGCCCTCTCGCGATCAGGGCCATGAAGCGCTTCCTCGTGGAGTGGCACCAGGCGTCCGGCATCCCTGATGACATGCCCCAGATCACGCCGCGCGACACGACCGTCGCAGTTGTGGGCGCCGGCCCGGCGGGAGTCTCGGTCGCGCGAGAACTCGCGACTGCTGGCCACCAGGTCACCGTCTACGACGAGCTGCCCTACGGCGGCGGCACGATGCTCATCGGCGTCCCTGCCTTCCGGCTGCCCAGAGAAGCAATCGAGATGGACCTCAAGCTGGTCGAGCGGCTCGGCGTCCGCTTCCGGTACGGCGTCCGAATCGGGCGTGACATCACCTTCGAGCAGCTCATGGAGGACTACGACGCCGTCGCGATCTGCGCCGGCGCCATGGACGCGGTCGCGCTCGACGTGCCCGGAGGCGACCTGGACGGCATCCAGTACGGCGTCGACTACATGAAGATCGCCAACCTCGGCGAGCCGCTCACCGTGGGCAACGACGTGGTCATCATCGGCGGCGGCTACACCGCGATGGACTGCTCCCGCACCTCGCTCCGGTACGGCGCGGAGAAC
>CAYZEJ010000093.1:0-9673 GCA_964477545.1 uncultured Anaerolineaceae bacterium
GGCCGGAGGCGGCTACGACCTCGGACTGCTGCTTGACGGCGACGCGGATCGCGCCGGCGCGGCCGACGAGAAGGGCACGTTCATCCACCAGCTCCAGGTGATGGGCCTGCTCATGTACTACCTGCTCGAGCACCGCGGCCTGCGCCAGCCGGTCGTTTCGACGATCAACGAGACCTCCATGGTCGGCCGTCTCGGTGAGCGCTACGGCGTGCCGGTCTTCGAGACAGCAGTCGGCTTCAAGTACGTAGGTCCGAAGATGATCGAGACGGGCGCGATGATGGGCGGCGAGGAATCAGGCGGCTACGGCTTCGGCATGCACCTGCCTGAGCGCGATGGCATATACGCCGACCTGCTGTTGCTCGACCTGTTCGCACGCGAGCGCGAAGCAGGTAGATGGCCCGTGTCCGCCGCGGTCGCCCATTTGCACGAGATCTATGGGCAGTCGTTCTACCTGCGCAAGGACGTCCACGTCGAACGCTCGACCTATCCCGCGCTGAAGGACAGGCTGCTGGTCGACCTGGTCGAGCAGGCGCCGGCGTCCGTCGCCGGATATCCGGTCGTGCGAACCGACGCCCTGGACACGAAGGACGGCTTCAAGTTCTGGCTGGAGGACGGGTCCTGGCTGCTGGTGCGCTTCAGTGGCACAGAACCGCTCGTGCGCGTCTACGCGGAGGCGACCAGCGCAGAGCTGCGCGACGCCATCCTTGCTGAAGGCGCGGCACTCGTGACGGGAGAGACGAAGCCAGCGGGCGTGGCTTGAGCACGCAGAGCGCCAACATGCTCGACGAACCGGGGGCGATCGGGCGCCGCGACCCCGGGAACATGCTCGGCCTGATCGCGCAGTTCGGTGAACAGTTGCGAGCGGGCTGGGAGCTCAGCCGATCGGTCCAACTTGGCCGTGCGCATCAGGAGGCGAACGCCGTCGCGGTGCTGGGCATGGGTGGCTCGGCGGTGTGCGGCGATCTCGTCCGCGCGATCTTTGTCGACAGGCTGACCGTGCCGATCTCCTCGGTGCGCGACTACGAGCTACCGGCGTGGGTTGGCACCGAAACGCTCGTCGTCGCCATCTCCCATAGCGGGGCGACCGAAGAGACGATCACCGCGCTCACCGCCGCTCTGGAGCGGCGCTGCCCGGTGGCTGTCATCACCACCGGCGGACCGATTGGTGACGTGGCCGCCCGCGTCGATCTGCCGCGGCTGATCTACCACAGCGATACGCCGCCGCGCGGAACCCTGGGCTACACGATGAGCCTCTTCTGTGGGCTGCTGGAGCGGGCGGGCATGCTCGCGCTCGATGCCGCGGAACTCGAAACGGGCATCGAGGCCTCGGCCGCCGTGGTGCGCGCGTGCGGCCCGGACGTGACCACCGAAAGCAACATGGCCAAGCAACTGGCCTGGTCGATTCTCGACCGCCTGCCGGTGGTCGAGGGCTCCGGCGCGATGGCAGCAGTGGCTCGGCGCTGGAAGACGCAGATCAACGAGAACTCCCATTCGGCTGCACTGGCCGAGGAGCTCCCGGAGGCAACGCACAACGCTGTTGTCGGGTACGACCAGCCCGACGGCCTGCGCGATCACCAGTACGTGATCTTCCTGAGCTCGGGGTCCGACCACCCACGCAACGCCTACCGCGCGACCCTGTCCGGTGGCCTGCTGGACAGCGTTGGGATCAGCCACCAGACCGTGGTGATCGACGGCGCCGGTCGATTTGCGCAGGCATGCGCGGCAATCACGTTGGGCGACTACGTCAGCGCATACCTGGCGCTGCTGTACGGCGCGGACCCCGGCGCTACCCCTGCGCTGACGCTCGTCAAGGCGCGCATGAGCCAATTCGGCAAGCCCGACTCAGACGCGGACACAGACGCCGATTCCGACGGCGACGACACCGACACCGACGCCATGACGCCTGACGCCTGACGCGACCGTCATTAGCCAGGCTCATACCCGAGCTGTACTCGAGGCTTAAGCAAGCCAGCCAACGACGCGCTCGGGGGGCGCCACCGCGATTGCGAGCTTGACCACGCTCGACCCGCGGCTGCCCACGCCCCTCTTTACGGCCATCGGAAGGTCTTGGGCGCTCTTTGGCCAAGGCATATGAACATCATTGATATTGGCGACGTGAGGACCGCTGCGCCCCTCGGTCGACACCGAGATGTCCCCGAATTGAGCCGATCGGGGGACTGACGGCTGGGACATGGCTGATGTAGCCTAGGTCCATCGCTCGGCTTCGACGACTCGAGCGGCTCGCCGTGAACCCGAGCGCATAACAGGGACGTTGCCCAACGTCCCGGTGGGAGGTTGCCCAATGCACTCGAGCGTGATCGGCAAAATCGAGAAGGCGAATCGCTACGCGCGTGAGCTCGACCGGATAACCATAGACCGGCTTTCGCTCACGTTCCGCGGCGACAACGACACCCACGTCGTGTCCCTCGAGTCCGACCGCTGGCAGTGCAATTGCCACGCGTTCCAGTCCTGGAGCACGTGCGCTCACGTACTCGCAATGCAGAAGATCATGGGTTCGATGCTGCCCGAGGCGGCGCAGACGAGCTATTTCGGAGCGCCCGAGCCGGCCCTGAGCGAGGCTGCCCCGGTCTAGTGGGGGAACTCATCTTGAATCGGCGAGGCCGGCCCGCGAGGACCGGCCTCCCTTGATTTCTCGTGGCTTACTCAGCCAACGATGACATGCCAGGCGTACGACAGATCGCCGCCGTCGAAATACACGCTGACGTAGACCACCCAGTCGCCAGCCGGCGGACTGTCGAACGTCACCGAGGAAGATTCCGGCCACGGTGACGCGTAGCTCTTGTCAGGGTCGTAACCGTTGCCTCCTTCGGCGAGTTCGTTCGCCTCTCCGTTGGACGAGGCCGAGTAGGAGGCATGCCACTCGACGAAGCGCACTGAATCAGGAACGGCGAACTCCAGTTGCTGATCCGCGGCGGACAGCTCGACCAGCGGCAGGTCCAGCTTGTTTGGCCAGCCACCGATGTCCGCGCATGTATCTCCAAAGCAGTAGCTTCCAGGCTGTCCTGCAACTGCGGCCCCATCGCCGCGCAGGGTGCCGTCTGGCGGCGCGTCGCCGATAGCCGCGTCTTCGGTCGGCGTTGGCTGTGGCGTGGGCTTGATTGAAGGTGAAGGCGGAGCAATCGGGCTCGTCGTCGGCTGGCCAGCGGGTGCGATCGAGCATGCCGCCAACATGAGGACCAAGAGCGCGATGCGCGGAGAAATGGACGGAATCATCGGCGTGTCTCCCTAGCAGGTTTCATAGAGCGAGACGTTGCGACGAGCGGCAGTGGGCGTGCACCCATAGGTGACGACGCTGAGCCGTGAGACGCTCGATGTGGCGCCGTCGAGACCTTCGTTAGCGGGTGCGCCGAATACGGCGCGCCAGTCGTAGGTGGCGGTCAAGGTGATCGTCTTGACGTATCGGCCGGTCTGGCCCGCGACGGCCGACATGTCGCCGATGGTCGTCCACGCAGTCGACCCCAGAGCACGCCTCTGGAGGCGCACATCCCGGCCGCTCAACAGGTCACCGGCCAGGTTGGGATAGCTCGCGTCCGCATCGATCTTGAGCTTGGCGGTCAGGGTGACCGACGTGCCATACGCAATGCTGCTAGTGCCCGGGAGGAGCGACAGCTCTGTGGGCAGGTCGAGGCAGGTGCTGATCGGTGTGCCCGTGGTCAGGGGTTCGTATCGGATCTGGAGACGAGCGACGTCGCAGCGGCCGAATTCATGCTGGTTCCAGCCCACCTTCGCCTTCGAGTGCGCGGCGTCTCCGTGCATGATCGAATCGGTGTAGATGTCGAGCTCGGCGTCGCTGACATGCCCGAGCGTCTGGATATGGCCGAACTCGTGCAGCGTGACCATCTCCAGGTCGTAACAGCCGTTCGGCGGATCGTCGTAGAACTGGCACCAGCGCAGGGTGCCCCAGTCGAGCTGTGCGCCGTGTGGACGGATCCGGATAATGAATGAATCGGGGATATTCCTGACGGCGTAGCCGATCGCGTAGTTCGTCGGCATATCGTCTGTGTAGGCGAGCCGCGCTGGACCGTCCGCGTCATACGAGAAGATCGCCGCCCTGGCCTTGCGGGTCGCGTTGGAATCGGCAGCGGCCGCGTTGATCACGGGTTTGGCCCACGCGGGAGGTTCGGAACCGTCCCTCCAGCGGTACTCGACGCGCTGATTTGGTGCCCAGGTGCCACCACTCGCCGGCGTCGGGAGGGAAGCGTCAACAGGGGTCGCCGTGAGCGCGGCAACGAACATACCGAGCCCCAGAGCGATCGAGCGTTTCACTGGAGAACCTCCAAGGAGCCGGCGGAGGTCTGGATGGACACGAGCGCTCTGCCCGCCCCCACGGGCGTCAGCTCAGCCGCGAAGGCGTCTACAGCCAGGACCGTTACGGCGCCTGTCGCCAGGTCCGTGCCGAGGACGTCGCAGGGCAGCCCCGCGCAAGCCGCGAACGTCACCAGGTGACCGGCCGTGAGGCCGATGAACGCCCCTTGCCCAGCGGCGTCGAGCCTCTTCACTTTGCCCGTGGCCACGTCCATGAAGCGCGTCAAACAGCTGGCGAAGCCACACGATTGCACCGCCAGCGCTGCGCCATCGATGCTCCAATGAAGCCCCGTGCCGAAGATGGGTCCGAAATCGTCGGCCGGGCGCAACGGAGCGACGACCTGCGTCTGTCGACCGGTGGCCAGCTCGAAACGGACTACGCCGGCGTCGGCCCGGCTGCCGCGGCTGACGCTGTGCACATACAGGAAATTCGCTGCCTGATCCAGTACGCCGCTGCGAACGATCTCCGTGGGAGTGGCCAGGCTGACGTCGCAGCCGCTGGCCAGGTTCAAGGCACGTACCTCGCTACCCGCTGCGGCGGTATGCCGCGTGTAGAGAATGAGATCGCCCGTGGCCTTGCCAACGTGGGACTCGACAGGCAGATTGACGTTGACCGCCGCGCCGTTGGCGAGCTGCACGCTGAGGACGCGTCCGGTCAGCTCGCCGCGTCGCGCGATCTGTTGCTGCACACGCGCGGATCCGGCTCGCGTGCCTGCGCCGCCAAGTGCCGCTCGCGCGGCAGTGGCTGGTGTGACGCCTCCGCAGTCGGGCGCGGCCGGAACTCCCGGCTTGAGCCCGGCCGATAACACGGCTGGTGTGATGGCTGTCGAAATCAGGGCGGCCAACAAGAGAGCGGGCAAGCCGACACGGTCGCGCCTCCGCGCAGGTTCCATCTGGTGCTACCTCCTCCGGCGGTTCGCCTTGGGCGGGTTGCCTGCGGCGGTCACTTATGGCGGTGGCAGCGGTTGACGCGCAATGTTGGCGATGGCGCCTTATCGGCGACTTAGCCGGCGCTTATCTCTCCATGCCCCGAGGTGTGGAGGGAGTACACTCGGCCGACCAACTAAAGACAGGACCCTGGGATCCGCGAAGCCGGTGTGAATCCGGCACAGTCCCGCTACGGTGACCAGCGCTCACATCAGATCGAGTGCTGGAAGTCCGGTCGCCGGACCCATGGTCGTGCCAATTTCCTTCGTGAGAAAGGGAAACGCACCCATGTGCAAGACCGGCCCATCCGCCCCTTCCGATCACGGCAAGGGGTTTTCTCATGCCTCGGCGCTGATCGGGCTGGCGTTGGCCCTCCTCGTGGCGTTTGGCTGCCAGCCTGCTGCAGGGACACCGACACTTTCCGCTTCGCCAACACCGACACCCACTCTGGCCTCCACCCCGCCCCCGACATTGACGGCGACAGCAGCCGCAACGCCCTCGCCGGCAGCCCTTTTTCCACGCACGGTCGTCGACGACGAAGGCACGACGCTCGAGATAGACGCGCCTCCGAGCGATATCGTCAGCCTCACGCCGGCCAACACCGAGATCGTCTTCGCTCTCGGCGCAGGTGACCGGCTGCGCGGCGGCACCGACTTTGATGATTACCCGCCCGAGGCCGTCGACCTGCCCGACGTTGCCACCTTCACGGGTGTGCTGATCGAGAAGGTCGTCGACATCCAGCCCGACCTCGTGCTCGCCGGCGGCAACAATTTCACGCCGGCTGGCGACATCGATCGGCTGCGCGATCTCGGCATCCCGGTGCTCGTCGTGTATGCCGCCAGCGTCGATCAGGTACTGGACGACATCAACCTGATCGGCGCCGCAATCGGCGCGGACGACGAGGCGGACGAGATTACTTCGGGCATGAGGCAGAGGATCGACGAGGTAACTGCCGCCCTTGCCGGTGTTGACCGGCCGCGCGTTTTCTACGAGCTCGGCATAGAGCCCGAGATCTTCGGGCCCGCGCCGGGGTCCTTCATCGCCGACATGGTCAGCCTCGCCGGCGGCGAGCCGATCACGACGACCGACCCGGCCGTGTTCAGCATCTCCCTCGAACGGCTCGTGACAGAGGACCCGGAGGTGATCATCCTCGGCGACGCTGCGTACGGCGTCTGCCCCCAGGACCTGGCGACCCGGCCGGGGTGGGTGGCGATGTCCGCCGTCCGGGACGGCCGCGTCAGGCCTGTCGACGATATCGTCGTGACGAGGCCGGCTCCGCGGCTTGCCGAAGGGCTCGCGGCTCTCGCATTGGCCATTCACCCGGACACCGATATCGCGCCGCCGGTAGGCGTCTCAACCTACTGCCCGAGCCTGGATTGAATCGATGAACACCGGCGTCGCGGCGGCGCGTCGCACCTTCGCCCGTTCCGGCTGGGTCGACGCGCTGCGGCATCGGCCGATGGCGCTGGCGGTCGCTGGGCTCGCACTCGTTGTTGTATGCCTCGTCGCCGGCGTCGCCATCGGCAACGTGGGCATCGCGCCCGCGGACACGCTCGCAATTCTTGCCCACAGGTTTCTCGGTTGGCCGGTAGTGGTCACGTGGCCGCAATCGGCCGAGACGATCGTCCTGGAGCTCCGGCTGCCGAGGGTCCTGCTGGCAATGGCAGTCGGCGCCGCTCTCTCGCTTGCGGGGACCACGTTCCAGGGGCTGCTTCGTAACCCGCTCGCAGACCCGTACGTGCTGGGCACCGCGAGCGGGGCCGCGCTCGGCGCCGCCATCGCGGTTCTGTTACCAATCCAGGTCGCGCTGCTGGGTCTCGGGCTGCTGCACCTCTTCGCGTTCTTCGGCGCCGTGCTCGCGGTGGCAGTCGTTTACCGCGTGTCGAGACTCGGAACGCTCAGCTCGCTCACATCAGTGCTGTTGACGGGTTACGCGGTCGGGTCGCTTCTTGCCGCTGGTCTGGCCATGACCATGTACCTCTCCGGCAACAACCTGCGCCAGATCTTCTTCTACCTGCTCGGCAGCTTCTCGCTCGCGTCCTGGACTCAGCTCGCCGTCAGCCTCCCGATCATCGTCGTCGGCAGCGTGTTGATCGTGAGCCGCGCCCGCTCGCTCAACGCGTTGCTGCTCGGCGAGGACACCGCTGCGCACCTGGGCATCAACGTCCATCGCGACCGCCTGATCCTGCTTGGCGGCGCGACGCTGGTTACCGCGGCGGCAGTGGCCGTGAGCGGGCTGATCGGGTTCGTCGGGCTGGTTGTGCCGCACCTGGTTCGCCTCGTGGTCGGGCCCAACGCGCGGCTCGTTCTACCTCTATCCGCGATCTACGGAGCGAGCTTCCTGGCTCTCGCGGACATGGCCGCGCGAACTCCGGGCGAGCTTCCCGTGGGCGTCGTCACGGCCATCCTCGGCGCACCCTTTTTTCTGTACCTGTTGCGCCGCTATCGGAACTCGTACGCGCTGTGAGTGGGGCCGAACTCGAACTGCGCGGAATCAGCGTTGACTACGGCACGCGCCGCGCGCTGGACGCAATCGACCTCCACCTCGAGCCCGGCGAGCTGGCCTGCCTCCTTGGCCCGAACGGTGCCGGCAAGTCGACCCTCTTGCGGGCGATCACCGGAACAGTCAGGCCCTCCGCTGGCACGGTACTCATAGATGGCGTGCCACTCGACGAGTACGACCGGCAATCTCTCGCGCGCCGGCTCGCCGTCGTTCCCGGTCAGACCGTGGTGGCCTTTCCGATGCGCGTCGAGGAGCTCGTCGCGCTCGGCCGTATCCCGCATGAGCATCCGTTCCTGGGGCAGCGGCCCGCAGACCGTCTCGCGATCGAACACGCGATCGAGCGAGTGGGGATCGGACATCTGCGCGGTCGCGATGTTCGCGAGCTCTCGCTCGGCGAGCGGCAGCTCGTCGTGCTGGCGATGACCATTGCCCAGGGCGCGCGATTGCTCCTGCTCGACGAACCCACCGTCCACCTTGATCTTCGCCACCAGATCGGGGTCATGGAGCTGCTGCGCGACCTGGCTGCCCGCGAAGGCGTGACGGTGCTGGCTGTCCTGCACGACATCGGCCTTGCCAGCCATTTCTTTCCGCGCCTGCTGCTGCTTCATGAGGGCCGACTGGCAGCCGACGGCCCGCCACAGACGGTCCTCGCCCCAGACCTCCTGCGCTCGGTTTTCGGCGTCGACCCGCGCTTCGTCAGCGTGGCCGGAGAGCCGGCCTAGCCGGACGCGCCCGGGCACGGCCTGAGGGGTGCGAAATTGTCATACGGCACTGCTGGTAGCGCTAAGTGAGACTTGTCACGTTTCGCTGGCTGTTGACGCATGTGGGGCAGCTGAGCCGAGCGTGAATCTAGCCTCGCAACGCGTGCATTTGGCGTGCTCTGGGCCGGAACTCCGCATAACGCTACGGGGAGTGGCGTATGACAACGAATTTGCCATCCAACCCCCCATAGCGCTCGCCAGCCGAGCATTTGACGAAAAGCGCGTCCCCGGGTCTGTCCGGCCCAACGCCTCTAAGCGCGCTTGCGCGGGGGATCGAAGAAGGGCAGCGGCACGACCGTCGCGCTGGCGCGCCCGCGGCGCCCCTCGACGGTCGACTCGATGGACACGCGCGACCCGGCCGTCTCGTAGCGAGCATCCACCGACGCCAGCGCGACGTGCATCTTGAGCGTCGGGCTCCAGGTGCCGCTGGTTGCCCGGCCCACTTGTCGGCCGTCGGCGTAAACAGGAACCTGCTCGCGCCAGGTCGCGTTCGGAACGTGGATCGGCAGTCCCTGGGCCTCGTAATTCGCCTCGATTGAGGGCCAGTCGATCGACAGCCCGACCAGCCTCCGCGCCGGCCCGCCGGCGTCGCGCTCCGCCACGAGAGCGCGCTTTCCGACAAAGTCGACTTCCTTGTCCACATTTACCAGCCGCCCCAGCCCGATCTCGAACGGCGAGTAGTTCTGGCTCGGGATCAGCGCCTGGGTCGCGCTCGTGTAGTCGACTTCGATCAGGATGAGGCCTGCCTCCATCCGCGCCATGTCGAGCGCGAGCATCCCCGCCGGGCGGATGGCGAACTGCCGACCGACCGCCATCAGCCGATCCCATAGCGCCAGCGCATGCTTGGCATCGACCCATAGCTCGTAGCCCAGGTCGCCCGTGTAGCCCGTCCGGCTGACGTCTATGGAGATCCGACCGACCCTGGCCGACCGCCTGCGGTAATAGCCCGGTTCGGCCCAGTCGTGCTTAGTGGCCGCTTCCAGCACCGCTCGTGACAAAGGTCCCTGTAGCGCGATTGCGGCGAGCGCCTCGCTGACGTCGTCGACTTCGACGTCGAGGCCACGGGCGTTCATCTCGAACCAGCGCAGGTGCTGCTCGGCCGAGGTCCAGCGGAACGAGTCGTCGTCGAGGCGCGCGATCGTGCCGTCGTCGATGA
>CAYZEJ010000094.1:0-4197 GCA_964477545.1 uncultured Anaerolineaceae bacterium
CGGCTATGTTGGCGAACGTGATGGCGACCATCTGATCGAGTGAGTCGGCCTCGCCACTGCGCAGGTCGTACGTCAGCTCCGAATTGACCGCCTCCTCGCCCGAGCGTGCCTTGATCTGCTCGGCCAGCGCGAAACCAATGTCGACCTTG
This sequence comes from uncultured Anaerolineaceae bacterium, assembly GCA_964477545.1. Classification (GTDB taxonomy): domain Bacteria; phylum Chloroflexota; class Limnocylindria; order Limnocylindrales; family CSP1-4; genus JALYGJ01. The sequence goes on from CAYZEJ010000094.1 coordinate 150, forward strand.
CGCCGGTGCCCGTACGCGTCCGCCTCGCCGAACTCACCCACCGATCCGCCTTTCCACACCGCGCCCTCGGAAGCGATGACGAACGCGTAGCGCGAGGGGTTGTGCCGCTTGTCCTCGACGAGCACCTCGATCAGCCGCTCGAGATCGAACGGCGCCTCGGGGATGACGCAACGGGCCGACGTCACGTATGCGGCGTACAGCGCGGTGAAGCCGCTCTCTCGGCCGAAGATACGGAACACGCCTATCCGCTCGTGCGATCCGAGCGACGTGCGCTGGCGGTTGATCAGCTCCTTGCCGCGCGTTACGGCAGACGAGAAGCCGATGCAGTACTCGGTGCCGTCGACGTCATTGTCCATCGTCTTCGGGATCGCAATCAGTGGAACGCCGTGCCGGTCGAGCACCTTCGAGTAGGACAGCGTGTCGTCGCCACCGATCGTGACGAGGTAATCGAGCCCCAGGTTATCGATGTTCTTGAGCACGATCGGAGTCAGGTCGTACGTGTCCTCGTCCGTCTGGTAGGCGGCGACATCTTCTGCAGTCAGGTGCGCTGGAAGTCGGCCGGAGCGCATCTTGCTCGGGTTCGTGCGCGAGGTGTGCAGCATGGTGCCGCCGGTTCGGTCGATCGTGCGCGTGTTCGTCCGATCAAGCGGTCGGATGTACTCGTTGTCGTATCTGCCGGTTGGGCTGAGCGTGTCGGCACGCCGCATGTGGGTCAGCCCCTCCCATCCGCGGCGGATGCCGATGACCTCGCAGCCGATCTCGGTCGCGTTGTAGACGACGCTCTTGATGACCGAGTTGAGGCCCGGCACGTCGCCACCGCCGGTCAGGATCCCGATTCGCCGCGTCGCCACCTATACCCCCGAGTAGGAGTGAAGGCCGCCGAAGAAGAGGTTGCCGCCCAGGTAGGTGAACAGCACCGCGATGAAGCCGATGACCAGGATGAGCGCTGCGGGCCGGCCGGCCCAGCCACGCTGGCTTCTTGCGTGCAGGTAGACGGCGTAGATCAGCCAGGTCACCAGGGCCGATGTCTCCTTGGGATCCCAGCCCCAGTAGCGACCCCAGGCGATGGCCGCCCACCAACTCCCCAGGATGATCAGCGTCGCGAAGATGGGAAAGCCGATGATCACGGCGCGATAGGCGACCTCGTCGAGCACCTTCGCCGGCGGCAGCCACGAGACGCGGTTTTCGCGGCCCTGCACGAGGTAGCCGATGGCCGCCCCGAAGCTGACCGCGAAGATGCCGTAGCTGAGCACAGCCATCGACACGTGGATCGTGAGCAGCGGCGGGTTGTCGAGCGCGGGGACGAGCGGGCTGATCTCCTGCGGGAGCGTGAATGCGTAGGCGAGCAGGAACGTGGCCACGCCGATGGGCAGGAAAGCGATTGCGCGCAATGGAAAGCGCCGGCCGAGGTACAGATAGCTCGCCACGATCCCGAAGGCGAACGCCACGCTGAACTCGTACAGGTTGCCCCACGGGCCACGGCCCACAAGGACCGCACGCATGACCATCCCGACACCCACGAGGACGAACGACAGCCAGACGAATGCCTGGGCGATGGAGCCGGCGGTCGTGTTGAGGACGCCCGTCGCGTCGGACGGCATGACGATCGTCGTCGTGGTCCGGCCGCTGCCTGCTCCGGCCAGCGCGCCTGCGAACGCCGCGCGACGGCCCATGGCGAGCATCGTCGTGTGGACGATGAACAGCACGAAGCCGATGACAAGGGCGATCGTGCCCACGTCGAAGGCGTAATAGGAGAGCTTGGCGAGCGTCATCGACGAGTTGTCGGCATTGGTTCTGAGTACCTTCGCGTGATCACAGGAGTCGGATGTAGGGCCTCTGTTCGAACGTCAGGCGATCGCGGCGCCGCCGGCTGGTGGTCGGCCGTGGCTACGAACGACGACAGGAGCAAGCGACGCGCCGAGCTGGTAGCGGGTTCCGCAGGTACGGCATAACTGCTGGCCGGCAACCCTGACCGATTCGTCGACCGGGCAGCGGACGAGGAGCTCCTCGCCGTCGATCTCGCACTCGCGGTAGGTGGCGGGGTAGATCAGGGCATGCGTCGCGCAGTAGGGGACGTTGGGCGGATAGATGGGCGTGCCATCGGCAGCCCTGGCGGCCGCCTCGGGGGTCGGCTCAGCGGTTTTCACCTTGCCGCGCTTATCGGTGAAGCGGTGGTACATCCAATAGACGAAGAGGAAGCTGAGGCCGGGTCCGAGGACGCCCAGGATGATGAGGACCGGCAGCAGGTTGATGAGGCCGTTCCAGTCGGGCACCAGGATGGTCTGGAGCCACTCGAGGAACGCGGTCCACGGATCTACCGGCTGAGGTGGTGGCACGCCGGAATAATAGGCCAGGGGTCGCGGTCAGCGGCCGAACCACGCTTCGAGGCGCGACCGCTCGAAGGCCAGCTTCTCCTCCATCGCCTGGGCGTTGGGCTGAGTGATGTGGACCTGTGGCGGGTCGGCCATGAAGGCGCCCTCCGCCTTGGCGGCCTCGCCGCCACCGGTCTCGATGAAGCACGCACCTTCGCCGCTGAAGGTGGCCTCGGGCGGCACTCCTCGGAGGCGTGCGCCGATGCGCTCCGCGACAACCTCGCCCTGGGCCTGTGCGAACACACCCGCCTTGGGCAGCGACAGCCCGCTGGCGAGCTTGATCTCGGTGCAGTCGCCGATCGCGTACACGCCGTCGTGCGCAGTCTCGAGCATTCGTGGATCGGGCCCAACCCAGCCACCAGACTCGGCCAGGCCAGCGGCGACCAGCACCTTCGGGCAGCGATGGGGCGGCACGGACAGCAGCACATCGTATGGCAGCTCTGAGCCGTCGCTGAAGTGGATCGAGCCCTCGTCAACCGCCGCCGCCTTGCGGTTCGGATGGAAGTCGATGCCTCGGTCAGCGATCAACTGCTCCAGCTTGGCGCTCTCCTGCTGACCGAGCACTGGAAGCGCGATGGGCGCCGGGCTGAAGAGGCTTATCTCGACGCCGGTCCCGAGCCGGTCCCGCGCCAGCATCGCCAGCTCGAATGGTCCCGGCGGGCAGGCGTAAGGAGTGCCGAAGATACCGATCACCAGTCGCCCGCGCCCAATGCCCGCGATGGCTGCCCGAGCTCGGTCTGTCTCGGCTCGATCCCACGCATTGATGCCGTGCTCGGCGAGTCCCGGCACGCCATCCATCGCATGCTCGGCGCCAAGAGCCAGGATGAGAGCGTCGCCGACGATCTGATCGCCTGCCACATGGATCGCTCGCTGCTCTACGTCAACGGCGCTCAACTCGCCGGTCAAAATCCGGATGTCGCTGATCGTATTCAGGTCCCGCCGTCCGGCACCCAGGGTGTCGATGCCCAGCGCCGCCCACGTCTTGCGCAGACCCATCACGAAATCGGTCCGGCGGTCGACGAGCACGATTTCCAGGTCGGCCGGGGAGAACTGGTGGCGCAGTGAGACAGCGGCGGCTATACCGCCAAAGCCTGCGCCGCAAATCAGCACCCTTGCGGGCGTATCACTCATCGCGCCTATTCTGACCGCAGCTTTCGCGGGGGCATCACCAGTGCTCCTCAGCGCGGCCGGCGCCGCGGATTGCCGCGTTTGCGGGTGGCGCCTCGGCCGGGGTGCCACGGCTCGCGCTCCGTCTCCTGCGGCGGCACTGGGAGAGGCGGTCGACCGGCGCCGATCTGGGCGCTGCCCTTGTGCGTGGGCATCCCGATGAGGGCCTCAAGCCACGCCAGGCGCTGGGTTCGTACGCCGAGGTGACGTGCGCGATTGGCCAGCCCGATGTCGTCGCTCACGATCGTGATCGCGGCTCTCGCGGCGGGTGGGTATTCGGCGATCAGGCGCACGAGCGCGTCGTCGGCGGACATGGAGCCCGAGTGGCGGATCTCGAAGCCCTTGCTCACCTTCTCGCGCCGGCTGGTGCCCGAATCGGCGTGACCATCGAGCATCATCACCGTGGCGATCGTGGTTGGGACGGCGCCGCGCAGCCTGGGGATGAGAGTTCGTTGCGCTCCCGGCTCCGCGCTGCCTGTCACCCTGTGGAGCAGGTTGTTGCCATCGAT
>CAYZEJ010000094.1:4297-9656 GCA_964477545.1 uncultured Anaerolineaceae bacterium
GCGCTCCCGGCTCCGCGCTGCCTGTCACCCTGTGGAGCAGGTTGTTGCCATCGATGAGCAGCACATCGACATCATCGAACGCGCGCTCGCCCATGCGCGAACATTAGTCACTAGTGCGCGCCCCACTGATCCTCGTCGCTACGAGCTTTGCCCTGACAGCCGCCGTCGCTGGCGCCTGCTTGCCCAGCCGCGTCCCACCGCCGGTCGCCCCGGTTCCTCCAACGATCATCGTCACAGTCGACAACGAATCGCCGTGGCCGGCGACGATCGTGGTCAGAAGAGTGTCTGATCCTGCTGTCGTGGGGCTCGCAGAGCCATCGATCATTGCGCCGCGGTCTAAGGCGATGGTGACGCTTACCGTGCCGCGGGCCGAGCCGTGGGAGGTTGTCGCCAATCCCGTCGATCCCCGCAATGGCGGCCTGTTTGGCAGCAGCGACCTTGGGACTTGCCGCGGCGAACTGCCGATCGTGATTCACATCCAGGCCGATGGGAACCCCTCGTGGTCGGCGCCCGACCGTTTCTGCTGATGCTGCTGCTCGTCGATCTCGATGGCGTCGTCTACCGCGGCGGGGAGCCGGTCCCGGGCGTGGCCGACGTACTCAATCGGCGAGTCGCGGCGGGCGACCGGGTGATCTACGTCACGAACAACTCGCGTTCGCATCGCGACGAGTACGAGGCGCGGCTGCGCGAAATGGGCGTGCCACTCGGCGCGGAAGGGGAGCAGAACATCGTCACAGCGGCGCGAGCCGCCGCGGTGCTGCTGGCCGAGTCGGATCCGCCGCCACGCCTGGCAATGGTCCTCGGCGGCCGCGGGCTGGCGCGGGAGTTGCGCGACGTCGGGATCCCCGTCGTCTCGCCAACAGAGCGCGGCCTCTTGGCTGCGCCGGACGCCCTCGTCGTCGGAGTCGATTTCTCGCTGAGCTATGAACGGCTGAGCATCGCCGCGACCGCCGTGCGCCGAGGTGCGCGCTTCGTGGCCACCAACCGAGACCCCATGTACCCCACGGCCGAGGGCCTCAACGCCGGTGCGGGCGCGATCGTTGCGGCGGTCGCGGTCGCCGCGGCGCGCGAGCCAGACCTGGTGATCGGCAAGCCCGAGCCGCGCCTTTTCGCGGCCGCTGCGGAGCTGGCCGGAATTCCGGTCGACGAGGCGGTGGTGATCGGCGACAACCTCGTGACGGACATCCGCGCCGCCAACGCCGTCGGCGCGCGCTCGATCCTGATGCTCACTGGAGTCACCTCACCGGAGGAATTCGCGGCGCTCGGCCCGTCCGGGATCCAGCCCACCGCGGTCGCCAGGGACGCCGCCGAGCTCGAAGCAGCGCTCACGAGGCTCTCGACGGATCCATAGCGGCCAGTTCGCCGAAATTAGCCAGTTCACGAGGTGTCCGTGCTGGTTATGAGTACATTCGCGTGATCAGGCGGTCGGTTTGCGGGACTTAGGTTTCGCCACGGCCACTAAAGGCGATCACGCGAAGGTACTCGGACCCAACGTGGCGTTGCCATCCGGCTCTTGGAGGAGCCTCGGCAGTAGGCAGCCAAAGCCCTAGTCGGCGGGTCCCCGGAGCAGCCCCTCGTGCGCGGCGAAGTCCTCGAACTCCGCGATGAGCCCGGCGCGCAACGATTCGTCGTGATGCAGGAACGCCACGCGTAGCGCGTGCATATTTATGTCCCATAGCTCGGGCACGGTGAGGCCGATGATCGAGTGAGCGCGCTCGTATTCCTTCACCAGCGTGAGGTCGGAGACCGTCCGGTCGTCGGTCGAAAGCGTGACCGGCACTCCTGCTCGGTAGAGGCGTCCAAGGGGATGATCGGCCAGGGTCGGGTAGACGGAAGCCTGGACGTTGCTCGTTGGGCACAGGTCCAGCGTCACGTCGCGCGCGATCAACTCTTCGATCAGGGTCGGATCTTCGGCCGCGGTCGGACCATGCGCGATCCGTGACGGTCCCACTGAGAGCGCCCGCCTGACCTGCGCCGCCCCACCCCACTCGCCGGCGTGAATGGTGATGCCCAGACCGCCTGCGCGGGCCGCGTCGTACGCGTCTTTATGCACCAGCGGATCGGGGAACGCCTGCTCCTGACCGGCGAGATCGAACCCCGTCAGGCCGTCACCGATGAACGACACGGACTCCAGCGCCACCGCGAGGCTCATCTGCGGCGGGTGCGAGCGCAGTGCGACCGCTATCAGTCGGACGTGGATGCCCGTAACCGCCATGCCCGTTCGCGCGCCGTCGACAACCGCCTGGATCGACGCACGCAGGTCCATTCGCTTTGCCACGTGGAGCGCCGGAGCCCAGCGAATCTCGGCGTAGCGCGTGCCGTCCGACGCGACGTCCTCCACCAGCTCGTGGGTTATGCGTCTGATCGACTCGGCGTCCTGCATCAGGGCTATCGGCAGGTCGAACGCCTCGAGCAACTGCGCCTGGTCGATCGCCTGCGGCGGGCCCTGCAACAGACCCGTGATCGCCGCGAGGTCCATCCCCTCGTCGAGGCCGCGCTCGCGGGCGAGCTCCAGCGCCGTACCCGGACGCAGCGATCCGTCGAGATGGAGATGCAGCTCGGCCTTCGGCATTCGAGCGAAGACCGCTCCCGGCTCGTCAACGGCTCCCAGATCGTCACCCACGGTAACCCGATCGTACGGCAGCGGACCACCCCGCAGCGAACCTAGACTCGCACGCAGATGACCGTACTTCGCGCACGCAGCGTCCGACTGCGCCTGTGGTGGACCACCCTGCTCGTGTTGATCGCGCTTGGGGGCGCGGGCCTCGCGGTGGCTTCCGATCGTCCGCAGAACCCGCTCCAGCGCCCGGAGCTCACCTGGCGCGCGGATCGCGACGCTCAGCCCTGGATCAGCGCGTTAGCGGAGGAGCTCGCACTGGTCGACGAGGACCTCCTGGGTCTATCCGACCACGGTCGGGCGGTCCTCGGCAGCATCACGGCGCTTGATCTCGACTCCATGAACGACGCGCTTTCCGCGGGCGACGAACTCGCCCTCGAGCTCGATTCGAAGCTGGAACATCTGATCACCCTGCGCAACGATGCCCTGGCGCGGGTCGACGAGTGGCGCCTCGGCCCCGCCACACGCGACCTGATCGAGCAGCTGAGCACGGCCACGGGCGCGACCCAGCAGGTGTCGACCTACTGGAGCGAGATGGCTCGACACGCGCGCCAGGTGGCAGGCCTGGTCGACGCGCTCCTGCGTCACGATGGCCTCGTCTTCCGGGCCACGACCGCCGGCCGGCAGGCCAACTGGGATGACGCGCTCACTTTCCTCGAGCAGGCGGCTGGCCCCATAGGCGACGCGACAGGGGTTCGAAACGAACTCGCCGGCAGCGTCAACGTGGACACCCTCGATGACTTGATCAGCAGATACCGCGCGTACGACGCGGCCCTGACGGCCATGTATGCCTACATTCGCGATACCGGCAGCATGGAGGGTCCCGACTTCGAGGCGCTCCAGGCCGAAGTCGACCGCGCGCAGGCCGCGTTACCGGCAGACACCTCGGCAATGACGGTGATCGTGGCCGAGGCCGCCGGGCCGCCGCTGACCGACGGGTTGGTCGCGATCGAAGGCGCGCACGGCGACATCCTCGCGGCCCTCGCGGCCGTGGAGGCGAGCACGGGTTCGCCCAATTCACAGGACTCCGCCGAATCACCGCAGCCATGACTCCTGCCATCGCGATCGCCGCGTTGGCCGTTGCCGGCGCCGCCCTGGGACTGCTCGCCGACCGGCTGTCGGTGCGTTGGCCCGCGCACGAGTCCGACTATCGGCCGCGTGGCTTTGACTGGCGGACCCTCGTGCTGATGGCCGTCGGCGCAGTCGTGTTCGGCGGGCTGGCGGCCCGTTGGTCGGACGTCCGCGACCTCGCCATCCTCCTGGCATTTGCATCGGCGTTGCTGGTGCTGCTGGCAACCGACCTGGACCAGAAGATCCTCCCCGACCTGATCACGCTGCCGCTCATAGTGGTCAGCGGGGTCCTCCTGGTGGCCGGCTGGTCGCCGTTGCTGGCAGACAAGGAGCTTGGCCTCGTCAGCGGGATCGCAGCGGGCGTCATCGCACCGGTCTTCCTGTTCCTGACCGACCGGCTGCTCCATGGCGATCTGGGCGACGGGGACCTGAAGCTCGCAGTGAGCGTGGGGCTGATCACGGGCATCTCACTGCTGATCAGCGGGCTGGTCGTGGCGAGCATCGGCTTCTCTGCCGTGCTGCTCGTCCTGATCGCGGCGCGCAGGCTGAGCATGCGCTCGCCGGTGCCCTTTGGGCCGGTCCTGATCGCGGCCGCCTTCGTCGTCATCATCCTGCGCTAGGACCATTTGGTTGGTCGGCTCACCTGACGTGCTGCGCTAACATCGCCGCAACGCGTCGCGGATCCGACCCCAGTCGGTGAAGTGGCGGAGGGGGTAGGGAGTCCGCGCCGTGATCCGGTCTCGCACAACTGTGCTGTCATTCGCTCTCGTGCTGGCCGCTGGCCTGGCGCTCACCGGTCCTGCCGTGGCCGGTGATGCCACGAAGCCGATGGTCTGGCCGACCACGGGGCGCATCACCCAGCCGTACGGCTGCACCGGCTTCTCTTGGGAGCCGCGCTACGGGTCGTGCCGCCACTTCCACGGCGGGATCGACATCGCGAACAACCGCGGGACCCCGATCCGCGCCGCAGCCGGCGGAACCATCACGTACGTCGGCTGGGACCAGTGGGGCACGCGCAACTGGATGGTGATCATCAACCACGCCGGCAGCCTGACGACCTGGTACGGGCACATGCGCAACAAGCAGTTGGATGGGATCCGCAAGGGCGTGCGGGTCCGGCAGGGCGAGGTCATCGGCTACATGTCAGACACGGGCCTTGCCACTGGCGTCCACCTGCACTGGTCGGTGCTGAAGAACGGCGCGTACGTCAACCCGCGAAACTACGTGGCCGGCCTGCCATTCCGGCCCCGTAAGCGCGGCTCACCGACGAGCGCGGCATCGTGCGACGACGTCTGGATCGCGAGCGCGCCTGCGCCTGGCGCGGCCACAGCCGTGGTGCTCGAGGGGGAGGATGGCAGTGGGGGTCAGGACGTCAACTGCGCGGCCTGATCAGCGGAGAGCGCGGTAACGGCACCGGAGTGCGGTGTAGCATCGGAGCGTGAAGAGGGTCACTGCTGTCGTCCTCGCCGGCGGGGAAGGGGAGCGGCTGTCGATCCTGTCGGCCGTGCGGGCCAAGCCCGCGGTCCCGTTCGCCGGCAAGTACCGGATCATCGACTTCACGCTGTCCAACTGCGTCAACTCCGACATCGACAACGTCCTCGTCCTGACGCAGTACAACCCGCGCTCGCTCAACGATCACATCGGCGCGGGACGGCCGTGGGACCTGGACCG
>CAYZEJ010000095.1:0-9568 GCA_964477545.1 uncultured Anaerolineaceae bacterium
TCGAGGACCGAATCGGTTTCGTCGAGGATCGCCATCTCCGGCTGGAGCACGGCCATCTGGAGCATCTCCAGGCGCTTCTTCTCGCCGCCCGAGAAACCCTCGTTCACGTAACGAGCCGCGAAAGCTTCGTCGAGCTTGAGCAGCGCCATCTTTTCCCTCAGAAGCTTGCGGAACTCGACCAGCTTGATGCCGCCGCGGGTGAGGTCGGACGGGTCGTAGTTGGGGTCGATCGCCTGCTCCAGCGGACGCATCCGCGCGTTCAGCGCCGTTCTCAGGAAGCTCGCTACTGACAGCCCGGGGATGGCCGTCGGGTACTGGAAGGCAAGGAAGATGCCCGAGCGGCCGCGCTTGTCCGGGCTCAGCTTGAGCAGGTCGCGGCCCTTCCAGATGACCTCGCCCTGGGTGACCTGGTACGCCGGATGGCCCATCAGCGCGTAGGCCAGCGTCGTCTTGCCCGAGCCGTTGCGGCCCATGATCGCGTGAACCTCGCCCTTGCGGACGGTCAGGTTGATACCGCTCAGGATCTCGCGGCTGCGGTCCGCGATTGGGACCACGTGGAGATCACGGATCACGAGCTCGCGGTCGGCGTCGACGGCTGACTCGCTGGCCGCTGCGGTAGGTCGGTCGATTGTCTGGGTCATGAGTCCTTTGCCTGGGTAAAGGCGGTGAGCGTCTCGATTGGAACCACAGGTGAATGGAACGGGTGCCTGGCCCGCGGCGCAGCCAGATCGGCGAGCGTGATCGAGTCAAGCGCGCCGGTGATCGCGTTGCGTACGGTCATCCACAGGTGGTTGACGTTGCAGAAGCCCATTCGTTCGCAGATGCCGGCGTGCGCGGGGTCCTCGCTCGCGCAGACCATCGGCGCGATGGGACCCTCGAGAGCGCGAACGACTTCGCCCATGCGCGTCTCGCTGGGCTCGCGTGTCAGTTCGTAGCCGCCGTGTGCGCCGCGCGTGCTCCGCACGAGGCCGGCCTCGCGCAGGCTGACGACGAGCTGCTCGAGGTACGGCCGGGGAAGCGATTCGTGGTTGGCCATCTCGGTCAGGCTGATGGGTCCGGTGCCGTGATGCCGCGCGAGCTCGACCATCATGCGCACCCCGTACTCGCCGCGCGTCGAGAAATGGACCGCGCCGGTGCCGGGGAAGATGCTCCGCGGTCGCTTGGCCGTTACCGCGGCCGGATCGCGTGGCGTTGAATTCCGAGTAATCACGTCAGGATTGAGTCTAGCCGAGGGCGTTTCGAGGCGCAATCAGCCTCCGGAGCAGTGCTCAGCACTCCGATTCCACCCCATGGAAGTAAAAGCCAAGAAGCTGCTGATTTGGCGCTCAAATTGGCCGCCTGTGCCACCAGTCGGAACGCCCGGCCAAATAGACCCCACCGCATGACCTAATTTGGCGGTTACTTCCATCTCATGGAACAGCAGCTGCGGTAGCCCTCGCGCTAACCTCGGGACATGGAGTTCACGGAGGTTGTTCGTCGGCGACGCATGGTCCGCAACTACGACCCGGACAAGCCGGTGGCCCGCGAAGCGCTGGAACGCATCGCGGCCGCCGCGCAGCGGGCTCCAAGCGCGGGCTTCAGCCAGGGTCAGCGGCTGATCGTCGTAACCGACCCTGACCGGCGCCGGCGCATTGCCGAGGTATGCGACGAGGCCGAGTACGTCGACGCCGGTTTCGACCCCTGGATCAGCCGCGCGCCGGCGCTGTTCGTGCCCTGTGTCAGCGAGGAGATCTACCGCGCCCGATACCGCGAGCCCGACAAGCGTGCACCAGGCGAGCCCGAGATCGAGTGGCCGGTCCCCTACTGGTTCCTCGACGTGGGCGCAACAGTCATGCTGATCCTCCTCGCCGCGGTCGATGAAGGCCTCGCCGCCGGCTTCCTCGGTACGCACCGCATGGGCGACCTTGCCGCTGAGCTCGAGCTACCGACCGATCAACAACCGGTGGGCGTCATCACGGTGGGCCATCCACTCCCCGACCGTCGTTCCGGCTCGCTGAAACGCGGCTGGGTCAAACCTGACGACTTCGTCCACTGGGAGCGCTGGTAGTGCAGCGTTGGCGAAGCGCGCTAGCGGATGCCCGTGTCGTAGTTGATCTGGACCTCGGCGTATTGGCCTGTCGAGACGACGACTGAGACGGGTTGGGCGATCGGGTACGTGTCAGGCCCGGTCGCAGGAGTGACGACATATTCGCCGGGAGGCAGATCGACCTGAAACTTTCCGTCGGGACCAGATGCGATGGTTGCAACCCGGGCGCTCTCTGAGTCGAGCACAACCATGCTGGCCGCGTACGGAGTCAGGCACGGCACGGGATCGTTGGCGCCCGGATCCTGGCCGACGGGACAGGTCGGACCCAAGACGACCGTCCCGCGTATCCCGGACGCAGGCGTCGGCGTCTCGATCGGAATGCCGATCTCCGAGCAGCCGACCAGGACGACGGCAACGACCGCCACGAAAGCAATGGAGACCCGCCCCCACCAACCAGCGATCACGAGCGCGACCTTGCCGGCGTCGAAGCCACGTGCTCGGCCTGCTCGGCCGCGCGCGCCAGAACCCAGATCAAGTCAGCCAACCGATTGACGTAAGCAAGGACCCACGATCCCTCGATCTCGACCACGCGCCCGAGCGCCACGATTCTCCGTTCGGCGCGGCGGAGCACGGTTCTGGCCAGCTCCAGCGCCGCGGACGCGGCAGTCTCGCCGGGCACGATGAACTCGCGTGGCATCTCCACCCTCGACTCCCAGCGGGCGAGGTCAGCCTCGACGGCGTTCAACATTGCCTCCGACACGCGAGTCACCGCATCTTTGAGTCGAGATACGAACGTCGGGTTGGTCGCCAGCTCGGCGCCGACGACGAACAGCTCGCGCTGGTAACGCAGCACGAGCTCGGATAGTTCCTTGAGCCCAGCCGCGGAAAGGGCCACGCGCGCCACGCCCAGCGCGGCAACGGCCTCGTCGATCGCGCCGTAAGCATCAGTTCGTGGATCGTCCTTGGCAACCCTGCCGCCGTACAGCAGGCCGGTCGTCCCGTCGTCGCCTTTTCCTGTGGCGACTGCGCTGTTTGCTATCGAAGCGCGGCGGGCTACCACACCAGGCCGGCGTCGCGCGGGTCCCAGCGCTCGGCCAACAGGGTCACTTTGACGTCGTTCTCGACGACGCTCTCGACCTGCTCCTTGACCTGCTGGATCATCGAACCGGCGTACGGGCAAAAAGGCGTCGTCAGGATCATCTTGACTTCGGTCTGCTCAGGGCTCTGGATGATCTGCTTGATCAACGCGAGCTCGACCACGTTCATGCCGATCTCAGGGTCAACCACCGCGCGCAGCGCATCGAGGATCGCGAGCTCGGTCGCGCGGGCCTGCGGGTCAATCGTGACGGCAGGCGCAGAGGCGGAAGCCGGCGCGGAAGCAGCCGCAGTCGCGGCAGCCGGCGCAGCAGGGGTCTCGGTGGAAATCTGATCGGTCATGTCGGATATCAATCATACCGCCGACTGACCGGAAGCCGGCGCACCAACTCCAGCTAAGTCACGACCCCGCGCAGCGAACGCAGGTGTTCCGGAAACGCGGACGCTTCCTCGTCGGAAAAACCTGGACCACGAAGCGACCCATCGGATTCAAAGAACGTTTCGTAGCGCGTCCGGTTCTCCGACGCGTATAGGAACGCCTCGGCGATGCCGACCCGCCGGAGCTCGGGGTTATCGGCCAGGATGGCGTCGGGCGTCAGCCCATTAGAGCGCATCTCGAGAACGTTGCGCACCGTCAAGCGTGTCGCGAAACAGAAGGGCTCGCCATTCATCACCAGCGGGTCAACCTTGACCCATTTGATGGTCATCGAACCGCAGCTGCCCTCACAACGTGGCGGTTCAGATCCACTTGTCGTCGCCGATGCCGGCTCCCTTCCAGAAGAAGCGAATGACCGAGTTGCCTTTGTGATCACCCGGCAGGCGCTGGTGCTTCTTGAGCGCCACGGCCCAGCGCTCGAACAGCCCGTCCGCGACCTTCTTCTCCTCCGGCGTCATGACGGTTGCGGCTGCGCCCTGGAGTCCGGCAAGCATGGCCATGAAATCGGCCATCGGCACGTGCCGTCGGCGGTATATCGGCACCAGCCACTCGGCGTAGCTCGCAACGTAGTAGTCCTCGCCGGTCTCGAGGGCCTTGGCGAGCTGCTCGATGTGACGCTCGAAGTCGCGCAGGAACAAGCGCAGGGCGTCCTCGTCATACCGCTGGGCGAAACCGTCCGCGTCCCTCACGGTCGTCTGGAGCGCCAGGCGGCCGATGCGCGTGCGGCTTGCGCGCAGGCGGGCAGCAACATCCGGCAGACCGGCGGTGACATCGTGCGGCGCGAAGCCAAGACTCGGGTGGGGCATCTGGGCCACTTAGTCTATCGGTTGTGAACGTCCAGCCAGCCACGGAAGCTTCCGACTACACCGACCAACCTCGCGGATTGCATGGCTTCGACCTGGGCGTCTTGGCATCGCTGGCAGCGGCCGTTGTCTACGGTGTCTCGGCCGACCTGCTTGGGCTGACGTGGGGCCTGATCGCGGTGGGATTCATCGGCGGTATGTTCATCGGCGCTGCAACGGCCAGGGGAGCGTGGGGGCGAGACGCGCATCCACCATCCCGACGGGTCCAACTGATGGCCAGCGTACTCGCGACCGGTGCTTGGTTCGTAGGCGTCGCCGTCGCCTATCTGCTCAGCCAACTGCTCTACCAGGCGGCCGGAACCAACCTGCTCGAACGATTGACGGTTGACGGATTGGCGGAATATTTCGGTGGCCTCTACGAAGCAGCCGGGATCAGCCACGCGGGTGCGCTTGCGGCCATGGTCTTCATGGCATGGCGCTGGGCGCGATGATTCGGCCATGGCAAAGCTACTGATCGCGATAGTTCACGCGCAGGACGCAGGCCAGCTCGTGGAGGCTCTGCGCGGCGCCGAGCTGCGTCTGACCGAGGTGCCCTCGCGCGGCGGCTTCCTCCAGGCGCGCAACACGATGCTGTACATCGGCGTCGAGGACGAGCAGGTGCCAACTGCGATGCGCCTGATCGACGAGAACTGCAGCTCGCGCACGGAAAACGTTCCGGCCGAGCCGCTCGGCGGCATCGACGCCAACTGGTTGCCGACCGAGGTGACCCACGGCGGGGCGACCGTGTTCGTGGTACCGCTCGACGAGATCCGCCGGATCTAGCGACAAGCGACGGTTGGGACCCGGCGACAAGCCGGGAAGCAACCGCTTCGCGCGTAGCTGGCCGAAGGGCAGCGAAGGAGGACATTCCTGGCTGGGCGGGGGCTATTCTCGGACGTCTTCGCCGAGGAAGGGCATGTTCTGCTCCTCGACCGCCTTGAGGCTCATCTGGAGCGCGGCCGTCTTCTGCGCCGCGACGTCACGCACGTAGGTTTCTTCCTCATCGGCGGTCATCCGCCTGCCGCGAGCGGATTCGCTCCGTCCGACCATCAGCCAGGCAAGGTGATAGCGATCCATCTGACCCCACGCCCGGCGCAACAGGTCGTCGGAGAGTTGCAGCCACACGCGTAGCGCCGCCACGCTCGGTGAGCGCTGGAGGCGCTCGCCTTCTGCAATGAGCTGGCGGGTATCGACTATGAGCTGAGAGCGCTTCATCAGGCCTGCGATTATCGTCAGCGGATGCCGGT
This sequence comes from uncultured Anaerolineaceae bacterium, assembly GCA_964477545.1. Lineage (GTDB taxonomy): Bacteria > Chloroflexota > Limnocylindria > Limnocylindrales > CSP1-4 > JALYGJ01. Next base: position 5,647 of record CAYZEJ010000095.1, read on the forward strand.
CACCGCTCCAAAGGCACCTTCCGACCCTCACGCGTCCCCTTCCAGCATCCGCCGCGATCCCACATTGCTCGACGAAGTCTTCGCCGGTCTGCGTGCGCGGGTGGCCTCGGGTGCGCTACCCGCAGCCGCCTTGGCGATCGGCGACGCGGACGGAGGAATCAGAAGCGAAACCTTCTCGTCGGACAAGCGCGGGCTGAGTCGGGACAGCCTCTTCTTCCTTGCGTCGGTCACCAAGCCGATCTTCGCGACGGCATTCATGCACCTGGTCGATGACGGCCTTCTGTCGCTCGACACTCCGCTGGTGCGCCACATCCCCGAGTTCGCGAATGCGCCGGGCAAGGCGGACGTGACTCCATGGCACCTGCTGACGCACACCTCTGGCCTGCCCGACGTCCCTGTTGAGGTAATCAGGAGATCGCGCCCAAACGCAGCCGCCATGACGCAGATGGCGATCAACTCGCCGTTGCGCCACGTGCCGGGAAGTCAGTACCAGTACTGCACGGTGTCCTTCTACCTGCTCGCACGACTCATCGAACGGTTGACCGGCACCACGTATACCGACTTCCTGCAGCAGCGAATCCTCGATCCGCTGGGCATGGAAGCCACGTTCGACCCACGACGCTCGCGCCGGCCGGCCGTCGCGGTTCATGGGGTCGGGGTGGACAACCGGCTGACTCGCTTTGTCGCTCTGCGTTACCTGGCCAAGGCAGCGCTGCCCGGTGGAGGATTGTTCGGCACTCTCGATGACCTGCTGCGGTTCGGCGCGGCCACGCTGCGCCCTGAGCGCCGCGGAGGTCGATACGTGCCGCTCTCGCCGGCGTCGATCGGGCTGATGATGGACGACCATCTGAAGGGACTACCGGGCGAGTGGGATGGGGAACAGCGACACGTCCATTTCGGATTGGGCTGGGGCAAGCCGACCCTGATGCGGCCGCTGCCGGGATCGCCGCGCGTCGTATCCCACGGTGGCGCGACCGGGACGCGATTGTGGATCGATCCCGAGGCCGGCCTGGTCATCGTGTTCTTCACCAACCAGTGGTCGCCGGACCGCGGGCCAGAGGCAGACGCAATCCGCGGCACCTACGAGGCGCTCGGCAAGACCTGACGCCAGTGCCAGCCAGGCGGGGTTAAGGGACGGCGCCTTCGTCACGTGCGAAAGCCACCAGTCGCTGCCGGCACTCCGCCGCGTATCGCTCCACCTGGCGCACCAGCCAGGGCTCGACCCGCGAGCTGTCCTCGATGGTGAGCTCGTCGCCCTGCGGGCCCTCGGTCAGCTCGAAACCCTGCTGGGTACGGAAGTCGGCTGACCAGTTGGCTTGGATCTGGACGACGACAGCGGCCACGACGGAGCGCGTGAACGACCAGTCGAGGTAGTCCCCGTTGAGCCGGTCAACAACGTCGCGGAGCCGGACCGCCGAACCGCGCGGGAGGCGTGCAACAAGATGCGCCACGCGAACTGCGGCGAAGGGGTCTCCGGCTTCCGCAATCGTCGGTGGCCGCAGGTCGGGATCTGGCAGCTCCGGAATATCGCGCAGGGCCAGCGTCACGAGGTGGCCCGCATCAGCGCGGCGCCAGCAGCAGGGTCGTCTCGAGCGTGTTCGGCCGGAGCATTGAGAGCAATGAGGCGCCGCTGCGGCGGTACTTGGCCTCCAGACCTGCGCTGCATCGGGCAATCGACTCCTCGTCAGTGACATGGACGACGCGCACCGGGATCGCCTGGTCGCCGGCACGCAGCGCGACTTCATCGGGCCGCTCAGAAGCCGACTGGTACCAGTGTCCGCGATCGCCGCGCACCGAGCGCACGTAGACCCGATCGTCGACCACGATCACCCAGATGCGCGTGCGCCGTCGCCTGCCGTCGAGCCCGACGGTCTCGATGTCCACCTCGCGCCGACCGTCTAGAAGGTCGAGCGTGGCGCGATCGAAGGCAGGGACCCCCGTCGGGTCCGTCAGTAGAGGGCCTCGAGCCCGAGGACATCGCCCTTGCCCAGCGTGGCCTCGTCGTTCTCGCACGGCCCGTCAAGGTATGGACTCATTGTCAGCCGTCCGTGGCGACGCTCGCCAACGTGGTCGAGCCCGAACACGTGGCCAGCCTCGTGGGTCATCGTCGATTCGAGCATCACTTCGTCGGTACAGCCAGCGAGCGAAAGTGCCCAACGCTCGCGGATGTTGATCTGCACGTCTGCCTCGACGATTCGGCCGTTGCCGATCCAGTAGCAGGTGACCGCCAGCACGCCGGCCTCGAGGACGCGGAAGCCGACGACGTTGCGCATGTCGCGGCGGGCGCAACGAGCGCGCGTGCTCGTCGTGCCGAGATAGGTGTTCGTGGCGGAGACGCGGTCCGCCATGCCGCAGTCGTTGTGCGCGGTGGTGATGTTGGAGAAGGACTTCTTGAGCACGTCACGGACCGCTGCCTTGCTCAGATAGCCCGGTGTCGAGGACGCCTGGAAGGACCACCGGTACGAGCCGTCTTTCCAGGTGCCGCCGAGCTTGTTGTAGGCGCGGTCCTGACACGCGCCCGGTGCCACGCCCACCGCAACTGCGGCTCTGGCCGGCGCGGACCTGGCGTCACGCGTCGTTCCCATGCGCAGTTCTTCGATGTGCAGGGTCGCAGCGCCCGCTGGAGGGGCTGCGAACATCAGCACGGTCGTGGCGCCCACGAGCGCTACGAGCCGCCGAACTGTCGATTTCATGAACTCCCCCGGATGCTGACCCCCGCGCCGATCGCGCCTGCGGCCAAGGATAGCCGCGGCCTCCGTATCTGGCCGCCCGTACCTTCGGGCGTCTAGAGAAGCTCCCCGTGAGCGGAGCCGGTGGGCTCACCGTCGCGCGGGCGCGGTTCCTCGCCAGGCTCATAATTGGCGCTGTTCGCTCCGCCGTTGCTCGCGGCGGCGGGCAATACCGGAAGCGCGGCCCGCGCCGTGCCTTCGATCGCTCCGACGCCATAAGGCGTCCATTTGTCAGTTTGCTGGAGCCTGTGCGGCTCCACGTTGCCGCGCGAGTGGACCTCTGCGAAGTTCGTGGGCTCGATCCACATTCGCTCGCCCTGGAGCAGGCCGTAGACACCGGACTGACCTGGCTCCGGCCGCGCCGACTGGCACGCCTTGCAGTTCTGCTTATCGTGCTGCTCGTATTGGAGCGGCTCCTCGTACGTCGTGATGTAACCCTCGTAGTTGCGTAGCACGACCTTGTGGTCAGAGTAGCTGATGAGGTAGTTGGGCATGATCGGGATCTTGCCGCCGCCACCCGGCGCATCGATCACGTAGGTCGGGATGGCATAGCCGCTGGTGTGGCCGCGCAGTCCTTCCATGATCTCGAGCCCCTTGCCGACGGGAGTGCGGAAATGGCCCGAGCCCTCGACCAGGTCACATTGGTAGATGTAGTACGGGCGAACGCGCATCTCGACCAGCCGATGGACCAGGTCGCGCTGGATGTTGACGCAGTCGTTGACGCCGGCCAGCAGGACCGATTGATTGCCCACCGGAATTCCCGCGCGAGTCAACTTGTCGACCGCTCGCGCGACCTCGGGCGTGATCTCGTTGGCATGGTTGAAGTGAAGGTTCATCCAGATCGGGTGGTACCTGGCGAGCATCTCGCACAGCTCGTCGTCGACGCGCTGGGGCATGAACACCGGCACGCGCGAGCCGATCCTGATGATCTCGATGTGCGGAATGTCGCGCAGGCCGCGGATGATCGTCTCGAATAGCTTTGGCGCCAGTGTCAGCCCGTCACCGCCGCTGATCAGCACGTCGCGCACCTGCGGCGTCCGGCGGAGGTAGTCGAGTTGTGCCTCGTGCTCGGCACGGTTGAAGTTCTGTGTGGGATCGCCCACGATGCGGGACCGGGTGCAGTAGCGGCAGTAGCTCGCGCACTGGGTGGTGACCAGCATCAGGACACGGTCCGGGTAGCGGTGGACGAGGCC
>CAYZEJ010000096.1:0-9528 GCA_964477545.1 uncultured Anaerolineaceae bacterium
AGAGCAGCTGTTTCGTAAACAGCAGGTCCTCGGTTCAAATCCGAGCGTCGGCTCCAGCAGCAGAGCCCCAGCCTGCCGCACCGTGACACCAGGGGGATATCGGATGTCCACAGGCATTGCCGTGAACGCCACTAACCGACCCCGGCATCTCCGGTACGCGTTCGCCGCTGTGCTGGTTGCGCTGGCCAGCGTCATGCCGATGTCCGTGGTCCAGGCCGCCGATCCACCGAAGACCGGCAAACCGACCCCCACGATCCAGCCGACTCCCGGCGAGTCTTCCGCGTCTGAAGAGCGCATCGAGGCGATGATCGCTGCCGCGCGCGCCTACATCGACATTCCCTATCGACTGGGCACCGAGGGCCCCGCGACGATCGATTGCTCCGGTCTCGTGTTCCGCGCGTTTGCGAATGCCGGCGAGCTGCGCCAGATCGGCGGCGCGCGACTGCGCGCAGCCGGTTACCTGCGCTGGTTCGCAGCGCGCCAGCTGCTCACGACTGACGCCGAGCTGGCCGAACGAGGCGACCTGGTGATCTACAACAACGGCGAGCACATCGGCATCTACCTCGGCGAAGGTCGCGTGATCAGCGCGGTCGCCAGTGGGGTGACCGTTCACGCGCTGGACGGGATCAGCGCCCCGCCGACGGGCTTTCTGGCCGTCGACTGGACAGGCAAACGCGGGCCGTTCAAGGCCGGAAGCGTCGTCCTGCCACAGGTCGAGGCAGAGGAGCCCGTTGCGCTCGTGCCGGCCGCCGCCTGGGTGCCCGTGGTGACAGAGGAAGCGGCGCTTGGCCCGGCAGTCGTTGGCGAGGAGCGCCCCGACATGCGCACTGCGAACTCGCGCACCTTCGAGGACGAGGACGGCCGATTCACGACTGAGATTTTCAGCCGCCCGATTCACTACCTGCCCGAGGCGTCGACCGACTGGCAGCCGATCGACCTGCGTTTCCACGACCCCGAGCCGGACACGGATGTCGCGGCCGTCGCCGACGCGGCGCCTGTTGCGGTGAGCCTGCGCAGCGCCGATGCCGAGGGCGCCCTGCTGACGGTCGCATTCGGTGAGCAGGCGGTCGGACTGTCACCCGTGCGCAAGTCGGAGAACGCCTCGGCACCGGAGGTCGGCGTCGATGGTCGCTACGCCGACTACCGCGACCTATTTGGCCCAGGCATCGGATTGCGTGTCTTCCCCAGGGCGGACGGTTTCAAGGCATTCCTCGTCCTGACCCAGGCACCTGAGTCGAGAAGCCTCGCATTTGACCTGGACACCGCGGATATGACACTGGCCAGCGAGCTTGATGGCTCGGTCACCGTGCGCGATGCCGCCGGCGCCGTGGTCGCCCGCATCCCGCGGCCGATGCTGCTCGACTCGTCAGACATCGAGGGCGACGGCGGAGGCGTTCGGCCGAACGCGGTGACGCTGCGGCTGGGCGAGACCGAGCAGGGCGCGACTCGACTGACTGTCGCCATCGACCGAGCGTCACTGGCCGAGGCGGTCTACCCAGCCTACGTCGATCTCGGCGTGGTCGACTTCCCGACGGGCGCGGCTTCGGCATTGCACACGTTCGCCTCCAGCACACATTCGGGTGCGAACTTCTCCACGTACCAGCGGCCCGAAACCCCCGGTTACGCCGAGATGTGGCACGGCCGTCGGCCGGGCAGGCGCGACGACAACGAGGCCTACCTGCGTTTCCCGGGCGTCGCGGAGCTGCTCAACGGCCTGACCGTGGAGTCCGCATCGCTCGCGGCGCTGCCCTACTGGCAGGGCGGGCGAACGGGCACCGCCAGCAAGCTGGGCCGCATCACCGAGGAGTGGGACGTGCGAACGCTGACCTGGAACGCACGGCCTGCCGCGGAGCTGGTCCCCGCGACGTTCGACACCAGCCAGGGCGAGTGGTCGGCGATCGACGTGAGCGCCCACGTCCAAGCGGTCGTTGCGGGCGCGGCCGAGGACTACGGCTTCGTGCTGCACGCGAACGAGGCCGGGCGCGGTCATTGGAAGCGACTCGTGGCTGAGAGTGCCGCGAATGGCTCGCTTGAGCCGCGGCTGGTCGTCCGCTGGTCCGACCTGCGCCCTTCCGCAGCCGCGGTCACCGATGTCGTTGGGTCGAGCGTCGCGGTCTCGTGGGCCAACGCGAGCCTGGCCCCCGCGCCCAGCCGCGTGCAGGTGCAGGTCTCGCGCGACGGCTTCGATTCGATCGTTTCGCAAGTTCGCTTGAAGGGCGATGCGGCCTCGGCTGGTTCGCTGAGCCTTGCCACAGATGACCTGGATCCGGGAACCTACGAGTGGCGGGTCCGCGCGAAGTTTGGCGACGACACGACGTGGAGCTCGTGGTCCGAGGCCGGCACGTTCGTCGTGGCGAACCCGACCGAGAACCGGTTCCACCAACCAGTGAGTGGCCTTACCGTAGGCATCTAGGCCGCTCGGGCGCGATCATGGCGCGCGTGCTCCAAATCGCCTTCGTCACCTGCGACCGACTGCCAGACCTCGATGCCGACGACCGGCTGGTGATCGACCCGCTGAGCGCTTTGGGCTGCACGGTCACGCCGGCCACCTGGGATGACCCGGCTGTCGACTGGGATGGGTTCGACCTCTCGGTCATCCGCTCCACGTGGGACTACACCGGGCGGCGGGACGACTTCGTCGCCTGGGCGCGATCCGTTCCACGGCTGGTGAATCCGCCCCACGTAATCGAGTGGAACACGGATAAGCGCTATCTGGCCGACCTCGCCGCGGCCGGCGTCCCCGTGGTGCCCACGAACTGGATATCTGGCGGCGATTCGGTCGACCTGCCGACTGGTGGGGAGTACGTCATCAAGCCATCGGTCGGCGCTGGATCGTTGGATGTCGATCGTTACGAACTGGGAGATCCCGCAGCACGGGGCCGAGCGACGGCGCACGCAGAGAGGCTCCTCGCCGCCGGCCAGACGGTGATGGTCCAGCCGTTTGCCAGCGCAATCGAGGATGCCGGCGAGACCGGCGTGATCCTGGTCGACGGCAAGTTCAGCCACGCCATCCGCAAGAGTGTCGTCATTGGCGCCACGTCGCCCGATGCGGCCGACGACCTGTACAGGGAAGAAACGATCACCGCCCGCAGCCCGAGCGTCGCTGAGCTCGAGCTGGCACATGCTGCTGTCGCGGCGGCTCGCGGAGGGGACGGGCCTCTGCTATACGCCCGAATCGACATGGTCCCGGGTCCGGACGGCCAGCCGATGATCATGGAGCTCGAGCTGACCGAGCCGTCGCTCTTCATGGCCACCACGCCTGGTTCCGAGATTCGCTTCGCGCAGGCCATAGCGGCAAGGGCGAGCGCGTCATGAATGCCTCGTTGCCTGGACGCAGGGTCGCCGGGCCTGGTGCGCGCACGCAACATATACGGCATTTGGATGATGTGGTTTTGGCACTCGAGTACTACGGTTTCGGTGGGCCGCTCTCTAATCACGCGCGCCTCGCCGTGCCTGCCGATTCGCAGGCGTCTTTGTGAGGGAGTTCTCCGGAATGATCAGTAAGAGATTCATGTTGGTCGCGTCGCTCGGGTTGCTCGCAATGATTGCCGCGCCCGCGACGTTCGCCGCGCCCGCACCGACCCGCTGGGTCAACGATGACAAGCCCGTCGTCTCCGCACCGGGCCAGAACTGCAACAAGCCCGGCTACAACACCATCCAGGATGCAATCAATGCCTCCGCCCCGGGCGACACGGTCCGCGTTTGCGCGGGCAACTACGCAGGCGCGATCGTCGATCGCGCAGTCAAGCTGGACGGCGATCACGGAGCCATCATCGATAGCGGCCCCGCCTTCGTTGGCGCGACCGGCGCCGCAACGCCATATCGTGTGGCCTTCTTTGTGAACCCTCTGCTGTCGCCGTCGCGACCGGGCAGTGGCGCCACGATCCAGGGGTTCACCATCCTCGGTGCCACCCAGTTCACCGGTGGCGACGACGGCATGCTCGACTTCGGCGTGTTCAGCCGCGGCGCCGACAACGTGACCGTCTATCGCAACAGCTTCTCGGACCTGCTCCAGGCGGTTACCGACTGGAACGGCACGGATTGGGACATCAGCTTCAATGACGTCGCGGACCCTTGGACGCGCTGCGGCGGCGGGATCGGGATCCTCGTCGGCGGCTTCGACGGGACCACGGCCGTAACGGGCAACAGCGTCGCCCATAACGACGTGCACGGCACCCTGCAGGTCGACCCGAACGACTGCGACCTCCCAGGGCACGGTCTGTACAGCGGGACCGGGATAGTGCTCTATTCCGACCACCGCTTCGGCCGACCGGGCGCATTGACTGTGGCCGACACGACTGTCGAGAAGAACAACGTCGATCTGGCCAGCAGTCTGCCGGGGACGGTCGACGTCACGGATCTCGAGCTCACGGTCGCCGGGTCCACGGCCCCCGTGATAACCGGCAACTTGATCTCCAAGAACAAGCTCGGCGGCGCCCCCGGCTACGGGATCGTCGTCAGCGAAGGTTCCCAGAACAACGTGCTCGAGCACAACCACGTCAAGGGTGCAACGGTCTTCTCGTGCGAAGACGATTCCGTCGGGACTGGTACGGCGGGCACAGCCAACACCTGGGACAAGAACAAGGGCGACTCGCCCAGCCTGCCCGCGGGTATCTGCGACTGAGAGACGCTGGCGCCTGAGCGCCTAGACCAAGCAGACGCCAAGGAGCCGGGCCGCGCAAGCGGTCCGGCTCTTTTGATTCATCGAGACACAGAAAGAGGCCGGGCGCGCGCCCCAGCGCGGCGAGCCCGGCCTCAGCAGGAGAGAGAGTCTCCTGACCGTTTACGCGGAGGAGAGGGGACTCCGCGCGCAACGTCTGGACGCAAGTTAGGCCGCCGCGGTTCCACGCACAATCCGGCCTGCCACTGAACGCGCCACGGGCGTATCTCTCGGTACAGACACGTAGAGGCATACGTGACGATCGGTGCCCTCGGTACCTCTGCGGTCGGGTCGTGTGCACTTTGGACCCGACCATCGGCCAACTGTTGCCGCCGACCGGGTGATACCTGCGCAGGACCTGCTTTCCGATGCTCAGCACGAGGCAATTTCACTCGTCACGTGCGCCGCATCGGACGGGCCCGATCTCCGGCGAGGGAGCCAGATGCAGCGGTTCACGGAAGGTCTTCGGGAGAGTTACCGCCTGGTCGTTCTTCTGGCTTTCCTGGTGGTCTCGGCCGGCATATCGGCCACGGCGTTTGCCGGCACCCGGACGAGCGCTGCGGCCAGTGACCCTTCGGCGTTCATGCCCGAGCCGGTGATGATGGAACCGGTCACTCGAACCGCGACAGCCCCATACTCCGTCGGCGCCACGACAATTCGCCTGCGCGGCCGCCTCAACCTGGTTCGCATCGATCCGTCGACCGGCGCGATCACGAGGGCCCGGCGAGTCGACCTGCCGGCCGGAAGCGTGTACCTCGGCCGTGACGAAACCCAGACGTTCGGCGGGCGAAAGTACGCGCGCATCGTGAGCGGACCGCATGCCGGTTGGTGGGTCCCCGCTCCGAACGACGCTCCCGAGAGCGTCTCTCGTCTTGCCTCGGATTCCAGGGTGCGGCTTGCTCGCGGTACCTATTACGGCCTGCGCTTCTATGCGAATGGCAACGTTCGAACCCGACGCCAGGTCACCCTCACGTCTGCTCAAGCCTTCAGCGCGAGTCGCCGGGCGACCTTCAACGGCCGCGAGTTCATGTTCCTTGCCAGCGGTCCGCTCGCAGGCCGGTGGGTTTCGCAGAACGCCGTCACATTCGTCGCGGGCAGCGCGAGCCTGCAGACCGCGGCGCCCGCGACCCAGCCAACTGCGGTGGCGACGACGAAGCCGACGACAGCCCCAACGTCCACTCCAACAGTCACGCCGACGTCGACGCCGCGGGTAACCGCCTCACCCAGGCCGTCAGCAACCGCTTTGCCGACAACGGCCCCGACAGTCGCACCTACGGTCGCGCCAACCGCGACTCCCACTCCGGCCGCGACTGCCCAGCCGGCTGCGAAGTGGAAGGGCCTCGTGCTGATCTATCGCGAGACCGACGTTACGTTCACGCGAGCCGACGGGTCCGAGTACCACCTCCAGGCGCGCATGAGCGCCACGATGCACGACCTGGTCCTGGATACCGTCGATCGCTTCCGCCGCTCTGTCGGCACCTGGTCCGGCGGCTTGGCCTCAACGAGCCTGACCATCGTCGATGTGCCTCACCCGATCACCACTCTCAACAAGCTCTCCGGCGGGTATTGGGTCGGTCCGGACTCGGTCGAGGCCGATCTGGATCGATACGCCCCGACCGGCACCTACGACAGCATCTTCGTCATGTGGCAGGCGAAGGACGATAGTGGCGAGAAGATCCCCGTAGCTGGCTGGGGCCTGACGCTTCCGCCCGGTGGCTGGGCCAACGGCGCCGGCTACTCATCGATCATCACCCCCAGCCAGCTCTGGTGGTGGACCAGCTCATCGGCCCCCGAAGAAGTCTTCATCCATGAGTGGATGCACCAGGTCGTGTATTTCAACCGCGACGCGGGCCGGATGAACCTCGATCTGCACGGCGGCACTGCCTACGGTTACGCGCAGGAAAACGGAACGTGGAAGCGCTGGCTGTCGGACGTGATGCAGGGCAAGGTCCGCGATGGCGACAAGTTCGTGGGCGTCAGCCCACAGATGTGGGCGGCGGGGACGCCGAGCAACCCCTAGAAGCTGAACTCCCAGAGATCGCCCAGCACGCCGCTCGCGTCCTTTCCACCGAAGAGCAGCAACCGGGCTCTCTCGACGTCGTCGACGAGCGTCGCGGCCGACCGTCCCGGAGGCGCAGCGTCGAATTCGAACGGCCTCAGCGTCAGGTTCTGGGCATCGAGCAACCAGGCGTCGTTCAGGAAGCCACCATCGAGTGAGCCCCCGCCGAAGACCACGGCCGTTCGGGGTCGCCCTTCAGTTGCGACACCAAGGGCGTAGAGCTGGCGTGCCGGAGCTTCGGGGTCGGCCCCGCGCGTCCAAACTCCCGTGGCGAGGTCGTACGCCCAGACGTCACCCAGCGCCGACACGCCTGTCGTCTGACCGCCATATAGGACCAGCTGGTCGTTGGATGACCAGAAACAGTCGTGCAGGCAACGCTCGACAGGCACGCGATCGACCGGCGTCCGGTCTGTCCACGTACCTGTTTCAAAGTCATAAGACCGGGTGTCGGAGAAACGGCCACTGTCCTCGGTGAAGCCGTGGCTGATCCACAGCTCACCGTCAGGCCCAAGTGAGGCGCACGAGCCGTAACGCGCAGCGGGCACTGCGCCGAGCGAATCAAGCTGGGTCCACTTACTCGCGCCGGGATCGTAGGCCCAGATGTCGTCGAAGAAACCCGAATCGCCTTGTCCGCTCCAAACGACCAGGCCGAAGTCCGGCACCCAGGTCGCGGTGTGCCCGAAACGGGTTGGCGGCGGGTCTGCGCCTGGTTGTATGAGGCTCCACGAATCGGCGGACAGATCGAAGGCCCAGAGTTCGTTCGAAGAGCCATCGGGTCCGCGCCCACCGAACAGGTAAGCCACCGTGCCGTCAGCGTTGGCCGTCCAGGTGTGGTCCTCACGGGCGCTCGGCCCGTCGGATTGTTGGGTCAGTTCACGCCACCCGGGCGGCGTTGGAGGCAGCGAGGGCGGGAAGGAGACCTCCGGAGGCGACCCGGACGGGGTCACGCCAGGCGTCGGGTCCGGGCTGGTCGGCCCCGTTGTTGCAAGCTCTGGCGTGGGCGTCGTCTGAGCAGGACCTTGGGTCGACGTGGCCGTCGGGTTGGCCGATGCGGTCGACGCTGGACCGACACAGGAGGCCAGCAAGAACGTCAGTGCGACGACCGCCGGCAGATACAAGCTCCCCATCGGGGAAGGTTAGCGGCGGATATCGTTGTCGCCGCTGGCCACGCTGTTCTGGAGGCTGAGAGATGCTCAGAGAGTTCCAGGCGTTCCTGCTCAAGACCAACGCGCTGGCGTTGGCCATCGGCGTCATCATCGGCGTCGCCCTCGGGACCGTCGTCACGTCACTCGTCAACGACATCCTCATGCCATTTGTCGGATTGGCCCTGGGCAGTGTCGACTTCACCCAGCTCCAGATCGTCCTGCGCGAGGGAACCGCGACAACCGAGCCGATCGCAGTTAGGTACGGCCTGTTCATCAACGCAACGATCACATTCGTGATCGTTGCGCTCGTCGTGTTCTTGATCAGCCGGCGCTTCCTGCCCAAGGATGCGCCCGCGCCAGAGACACGGTCGTGCCCCTATTGCCGCGAGCTGGTAGCGCTAGACGCGACGCGGTGCAAGTTCTGCACCAGCGAGCTGGCGCCGGCCTAGGACTCGGCCCACCAGATCCCGGCAAGGCCGGGCTCAGGACTCGGCTTGCGACTCCTCGGAGCTCTCTGCGGCTTCGCCCTCGACGGCCTCGTCCTCGACGGCTTCGCCCTCGACGGCCTCGACCACCGGCTCGACCTCTTCGAGCCGCGGCGCCTGTACGCGCGCCACTGCCTCAGTGGGTTCCGTGACGAGCGCGACGCCCTCAGGCATGCTCAGGTCGGACGCGTGGAGGGTCTGCTCGAAGTCGACCAGCGAGGTGATGTCCAGCTCGACACCTGACGGAATGTCGTCCGGCTTTGCCCGGATGAGAACCGAGTCGCGCAGGTGGAGCAGGACGCCGCCGAGCTTATCAACGGCTTCCGAATCGCCGACGATGAGGATCGGCACGTCGATGGTGCGCTCCTCTTCCATGTTCACGGCCAGGAAGTCGATGTGGATTGGCTTGCGGGTGACCGGGTGCTCCTGGATCACATGCAGCAGTACGGGCAGCGGCTTGCCGCCGTCCATCTGGAGGTCGACCACTGCGTTGCGGCCCGCCTGGCGGCGGAGCACCTCGAACTCGCGCGCGTCGATGGCAATCGGCTGCGAATCCTGGCCAGCGCCGTAGACGACGCCGGGCAACGTGCCCGCTCGTCGGAGCTTGGCGACTTCCTTGCCGCGCACGGAGCGCGGCTGTACGGAGAGCATCGGTCGTGCCATGGGGACGCGGATCGTAGCACGGGGAGCGTGTTCGGCCCGATTGCGCGAGGTTGGAGGCACCGGCGCGGCCCGTTCCACCCAAATGCTTGATTTCTCGTTCGCGAGGACGGCTTGGTGCCCAGAGACGGCCCAGAACGAGGGCCAAATCCACTCAAATGTCGGCCTCGCTGAACATCTGAGCCGAATTCCAGCTCTGGTCCGGCTCTCTCACCGACCGCGTGTACGCAAAATTGAACATTTGAGGGAAACCAGTGGGGGAACCAGGCCCTGACCGGGCCTGCCCAGTCGCCGGATGTAGGATCAGCGGCCATGACCTCCTCGATCCTGATCGTCGAAGACGAGTACGCCGTCGCGCGCGGCATTGAATATGCGTTGAAGCAGGAGGGCTACGAGGTCACCGTCGCGCGCAACGGTGAGGAGGGCCTCGAGTCCGCGACGCACAACGCACCCGACCTCATCATCCTCGACGTCCGCCTGCCGGGCATGGACGGGTTCGAGATGCTTCGCCGCGTGCGC
>CAYZEJ010000097.1:0-9484 GCA_964477545.1 uncultured Anaerolineaceae bacterium
GTAGTCCCAGATGTGCCGGCGGGTCTGCGGATCGAGGCCGATGGTCGGCTCGTCCAGGAACAGCACCTTGGGGTGGTGAACGAGGCCGCGAGCGATCTCCAGCCGGCGCTTCATGCCGCCCGAGAACGTGCGGACGCTGCCCTTGCGCCGGTCCCACAACTCGACCATCGTCAGCAGTTCCTTGATGCGCTCGGTGCGCACGTCGGGCGGCACGCCGTAGGCATAGGCGTGGAACGTGAGGTTCTGCTCGGCGCTCAGGTAGTCGTCGAGCGTCGTCTGCTGGAAGACCAGGCCGATCGAGCGGCGAACCTCGCTGCGCTGGTGCTCAACGTCGAACCCGTTGACTTTGGCGCTGCCCGCGGTCGCGTGGAGCAGGGTGCAGAGCATGTTGATCGTGGTGGTCTTGCCCGCGCCGTTGGGCCCGAGGAACCCGAAGAGCTCACCCTCGGCGACGTCGAAGCTGACGCCCTTGACCGCCTCGATCTGCTTGAAGTTGCGCTTGAGGTCGTGCACCTCGATGGCGTTCACTCTGTTGCGGCCGTTGGTGTCTCGGATGCGGCGGTTCGCTGCGCGATGAGCAGCACCAAACGGTCGAACTCGGCCAGCTCTGTGGGGGTAAGAGCGCCGAGAGCGCCGTGTATGGCCTCCATCCGCATGCCCGCGAGGGCTTCGAGGAGGTGTTCGCCCGAGTCCGTGAGATGGCATTCCACCACCCGGCGGTCGTCCGTTCTATGGCGACGCTCCACCAGGCCGTGGCGCTCGATGCGCTCCACGTAGCCAGAGGCTGCGGCAGCACCGATGCCCGATGTCTCGGCGATGCGGCCGATAGACAAGGGTCCCTCGCGACGCAGCATGAACAGCGTTTTCAGTTGACCGAGGGTTACGTCTCGGGCCGGCCACTCCGCAGCTGTGCGCTCCTGCGGGCGAAACGCGTCGAAGAGGTGGCGGGCCACTTCCTCCACGGTCGGCGTCAAGACAGTTGTATCGTGCACCTACGAACTATATGCGCCTACGCTAACTATCGTCAAACGCCTTCCCGCGCGGCGTCGGACTATTCCCCTGTTGGTTCTGAGTACATTCGCGTGATCAAGGGCAGGCGCAGTCCGGGCGATCCCCTACCAGTCGATCATGACGCAGAGCTCGTCGCCGACCACCTCGCCTGCGTGTCCGGGCTCGATGACCAGGAAGTCGCCTGCTCGACCCTCGACCGACGTGCCGTCGGCCATGCGATACAGGATCCGGCCCGACACGATGTACTCGAGATGGTCCGCCGGGCAGTAGTCCATGCCCATCTTCGGCTTTGCGTTCTTGGCCCAGCTCCAGCCTGGCTTGAGGCGCGAGCGCCAGACGACGACATCACCGATCTGGACCGCCTCAGCGTCACCCTCTTCGCCGTACTCCTCGGTCCTATCGGGCTCGTCGAGGCTCTTTCGGTACACGGCCATGTTCGAGCTCCTCTCACCGTTGTAGCGTGGTGGCGATGCTAGCCCCGCTGACCCGAGTCCGTAACAGCATGCTCGGGATTGGTGTTCGACCGACCGACCGACCCGAGGACCGACTGCGCAAGGCAGCCCTCGTGCTCACCGCGGTGTCGATCACGGTGCTGGCCACGTTCTGGACCGGTACCTACCTGTTGCTCGGCAGGCCGCTGTCGGCCGCGATCCCGTTCACCTACCAGGTCATCTCGGTCATTGGACTGGCTTACCTCGCCCGAACGGGCGACTTCGGGCTGTTCCGTCTGTCCCAGGTGGGCGCGATGCTCGTGCTGCCGTTCGTGCTCCAGTGGACGCTCGGTGGCTTCGTCAATTCGGGCGCCGTAATGGTGTGGGCGTTCTCGGCAATACTCGCGGCGCTCGTCCTCTATACCGCGCGCCAGGCTGTCCTCGTGTGTGCCGCATACGTCGCGCTCACGATCGCGTCGGGCCTTCTTGATCCGCTGCTTGCGGCCGGTGCGGTGCCATTACAGGCTGAGTTGCGGCTGACGTTTTTCGTGCTCGACATCGGTGGCGTGTCGATCGTCGCCTACGCGGTCTTGCAGTACTTCGTGGCGGCGCGCGAGCGGGCGCAGCAGGAAACCGACCGGCTGCTGCACAACATCCTGCCGGTGTCGATCGCCGATCGATTGCGCGGCGGTGAGCAGCGCATCGCCGACGACCACCCAGCGGTGACCGTTGTTTTCGCCGACGTGGCGGGGTTCACGCCGATGGCACGCACGGCCGGCGCGGACGAGGTGCTGGCGATCCTCGAGCGGCTGTTCACCGCGTTCGACGGCCTGGCCGACCGGTACGGGCTGGAGAAGATCAAGACGATCGGCGACGCGTACATGTGTGTGGCCGGTGCGCCGTCGCCGCGGCCGGATCACGCGCGTGCCGCGGCGGACATGGCGCTTGCGATGATTGCCGAGACTGCCCGGGCGTCGGTGGACCTGGGCCGCGATCTGACCCTGCGCGTGGGGATCCATTCTGGCCCGGCGATGGCCGGGGTGATCGGCCAGAAGAAGTTCATCTACGACCTGTGGGGCGACGCGGTGAACGTCGCGTCACGCATGGAGACTCACGGCGTGCCGGGCCGGATCCACGTCACGGAGGCGGTCGAGGCCGCCCTGCGCGATTCGTATGATTTCGAGGAACGCGGCGTGGTTGACGTGAAGGGGCTGGGCGAGATGCGCACATACTTCCTGGTCGGACGGAAGGGCGCCACGCGGTGAGCGTCGAGACGCGCGACGGCGAAAAGACGCCCATCGACTGCTGCACGCCGGCCGATCCACGCATCGCGCGCCACTTTGACCAGAGGATGCGCGTGGCCGCGGCGGCGGGCGAGTTCCCGCAGATGGTCGAGGTCTCGCGCGGGCTGCTCTCGCTGCTCGACGACGTCGGGTCGGTCAGGCCAACGCTGCTCGAGCTCGGCTGCGGCAGCGGCGGGCTGATGGTGTCACTGCTCGAGCGCGGCGCGATCTCGGCGGATGGAGTCGACCTCTCGCCCGAATCGATCGCCACGGCGAAACGGCGGGCCGAGTCGGCGCGCGTTGAATCCCGGGTCAGCTTCGTCAACGGCGACGGATCTGCCGTCCCGCTCGAACCCCACGACTGGGTCGTGCTCGATCGGGTGATCTGCTGCTACGCCGACGTCGATCGGCTGATGGCCAACTCGGTCGCCGCTGCTCGTGAGCGCTACATATTCTCGGTGCCGCTCGATTCAGGCTGGCAGGGTCTCGTCAACCGGGTGATCCGGACGGCCGAGAACTCGACCAACCGATTCCGCGGCCGGCCGTGCCCCGGCTACAAGCACTCGATCGCCGGGATCCAGCGGCGCCTGCGCGATGCGGGCTTCGAGCTGCTGCGCGAGCGCAAGATCGGGCTCTGGTACGCGGCGGTGTTCGAGCGGCCCGTCGCCTAGGGCCCGCTAGGGTGCCACGGGTCGGGTTATGCGGCGGGTGAATGGATACGACGAGATTCGTCAGGCAGACGACTGAAAGTCGGCCGAATATGCAGGGGATGCATCAGATGACACCCAAACAGGCTCGATGCCGCACCGGGGGAGGCATACCTGGTCTTATCGATGCGGAGGTGGCATACGTGACTCTCGGGATGTATTCCCACGGATACAACGTGTACTCGTTCGAGAACATCCGGTGGCTGATAAAGGTCGGGTCGTATCCGCACGGATACATCACGAGGGCCCCGACTCGATCCCAGCAGCGCAGCCCCGCTCCGTTCGCGGCGATGGTCGGAAACCACCGAATACGATGACGGTGTGATCGACTGCCCGCGCTGCGCCACGCCGAACGCGCCGGACGCCAGGTTCTGCAGCAGCTGCGGAGTCGTGCGCATGCTGATCGAGGAAGGCATGGTCGAGCGGCACGGCGATCATTGGGTGGCGAAGCGCGAGGCGGCCGACGTGCGCGTGCCCGACAGCGTCGAGGCACTCATCCGCGCCCGACTGGACACCCTGCCCAGCCCGGAGCGGGCGACATTGCAGGCGGCATCAGTTGTCGGTCGGATATTCCAACGCTCGGCCGTGGCGGCCATAGCACCGGCGACGGAGGCAGCGCCACTCCAGCAGCACCTCGAGGACGCGATCCTGCGCGATCTCATCACCGAGGAACGTGTGCCCGACGAACCGACCTTCCGCTTCCGGCACATCCTGATCCGCGACGTCGCCTACGCCACGCTGCCCAAGGCGCGCCGGGCGGAGCTGCACCGCGCGGTCGCCGACTGGCTCCGGGCCTGGGCCGGCGACCGGATCGAGGAGTTCGCCGAGATCGAGGCCTACCACCTCGAGCAGGCGGTCCGATTGCGGCGCGAGCTGGAGGGCGGGTTCGACCCACAGGAGCGCGACCGGGCCGTGGCCATGCTCGAGGCGTCCGCCCGGAGGGCGATCGCCCGGGACGATGCCCGCGCGGCACGATCGTTCGCCGAGCGAGCACTGGCCCTCGAACCTGGACCCGGCACGACCCGGCTGGAGCTCCGGGGGCTGCTGGCCGATGCGCTCTGGCGCCTGAGCGAGTACAGGCTGGCGGGTGAGCTCGCGGCCGAGGTCGAGCTAGAGGCCGCGGCGGCCGGCCGCAAGGATCTTCAGGGTCGGGCGATCCTGATCAAGGCGGGCGACATCTGGCTGCGACTCGAGTCGGCTGACGCGGAAGGCGCGCGGGCGGAGGTCGAGAGCGCGCGCGAGCTGCTGATCGAGGCGGGCGACCAGCGCGACCTGGTCCAGGCACTCGAGATGCAGGGCTGGGGCGGCTGGTGGCGCGGCGATCTTGAAGGCGCCGAGCAGGGATTCACGGAAATGAGACGGGTCGCGCACGAGCTCGGCTGGACGAGCCGCGAGGCCGAGGCGATGGCGCGACTCGCGGGGGTGGCCAGTCACCAGGGCCGGCTTGAGGAACGAGACCGCCTCGTCCAGACGGCACGTGAGTTGGCCGCTCAGGGTCCGAGCCGTCTCACGCGCGCACGCGTGCAAAGGATCCACGGCGTCAGCCTCGCCGCCGGGCAGGGGAACGACGAGCAGGCGAGGGAAGAGCTCCTGTCAGCGGCAACTATCCTCGAGGAATTCGGGGACCGCGAAGAGGCCTCCGCCGCGTACCAGTTCGTCGGTGACATGTCACGGCACCAGGACCGGCTGGACGAGGCCATGTCCTACTACGAGCTGGCCCTCGATCTCGTGAGCGCGCATGTCGGCTATCTACCGGAGGTCCACCGGCGCATGGCGCAGACGTTGCTGATGATGGGCGACGTGGCCGCAGCCGCAGACCATGCCGACGAAGCCCTGCGGCTGACGAGCAAGGACGACTGGGCGACGGTCGCCTCGACCGGCATGGTGCTCGGCCTGGTCCGGGAGGCACAGGGCGGCTTCGAAGAGGCGGAGAAGCTGCTTCGCGAGGCTGCGGAAGTGATCGGTCGGACCGACTTCAACCCGTGGGAGGCAGAGCTGGCGATGGCCGAGTTCCTGCTTCGCCGCGGTCGCAGCGCCGAAGGCAACGAGTGGCTCGCGAGGGCGCGCACGAGCGTCGCGCTGTTTGGGCCTCACGCTCCGCTCATCGAGTACGTCGAGCGCCGCGCTGCCGCGGCGGCTTCAGCCGGAGCCTCCGCCGCCGGAGCGGCCCCCGCGACCGCCTAGCTGTCGTTCCCACCGACACCTAGGCCGTTGAACTGCCCGAATCAGCCGCCGGGCGGTGTGTACTCCGCCGACCTCTGCACAACCGCGTCCACCTCGGTAGCCTCCATCAGGACCACCGTCCGGATGTCTATCGACCCCGCTCCTCCGACGGTCAGGCTCAGCGCCGCGGCGGCCGCGTTATCGGGCAGGTCCGCAACTGCGTAGAAATCGTCTTTGCCGAAGGCAAAGTAGAACGACTCCATGCTCCCGCCGAGCGAGGCTGCGAGCTTGCGGGCCACCTCGCTGCGCTTGGTGCCGCCGTCCTTCATGACTCCCTTGTCACCCTCGGCGTTGTAGCGACGGATGAACATGTACTTGGGCACTTCGACCTCCCGATCGACTCTTTGAAACTGGATGCGTCGCTGCCAACGCTACACGCACGCCGGTGCCATTGGGTGCCCTGAGTGCCCCACTTATGCGGCCGGTGAATGGATACGACGAGATTGGGCAGGCTGACGACTGAAAGTCGGCCGGATATGCAGCGGCTGCATCAAGAGGCACCCAGAACGGCTGGATTCCGCGCCGCTGAGGCATACCTCGTCGTATCCATGCGGCCTCTGCATAATCCGCGCGCCGGAATGTGCTGCGGCAGAACCACTGGGCCAAACCTCGGCCTCGTAAGCCGATGACCGGGGCGTTTGGTTCCCGGCGCGCACATTTGGCCAAATCCCATGGCCAGGTGTTCCCCCGTAGAACATCCGAGGCCTGACCGGCTCCGAGTGGTTCTGGAGCAGAACGTCGGGCACCAGCCGCAGCGAAATGCGGCGTGTGCATAACCCCCGACGAAGCGCCCACCAGTCGTCCCCAGACCCTCCACCGACGCTCCACCGGTTGCCCACTACGATTTGTGACCAAACACAACGCCTAGTGGTACGGCACCAAATCGTAACCCCACATGTTGTGTTTTTCGGCTTGACAGTGCCATCGGGCATACCTAGCATGGGCGGATACGGGTGGCCGCCCCAGATGCCCCAAAGTCGGCCCCGTGAGACGTGTGAGAGGGAGAGGTAAGTTGGGTCGAACGACGGGCTCCGCGACTACTGATGACACCGCGACGAGGGGAGACGGAACGCAGGTGATCGCGCGCAACCCGGCCCTCAAGACAGCCGGCCAAACCCCCGGCAAGACGGCCACCGGTCCCATAGACGACCAGGGCCGCTTCACCGGCCACGACGTCAAGGGCCTGACCTTCGAGCGCCGCTGGACCACCCCCGGCGTCCACCCCTACGACGAGATCGTCTGGGAGATGCGCTCGGCGGAGATCAAGAACGAGTCGGGTGGGACGGTCTTCCAGCAGACTGACGTCGAGGTCCCCAACTTTTGGAGTCAGCTGGCCACCAATGTGGTCGTCAGCAAGTACTTCCGCGGCCATATCGGCACCGCTGGGCGCGAGACGTCGGTCAAGCAGCTGATCGACCGCGTGGTCAACACGATCTCAGGCTGGGCGGCCACGCAGCACTACTTCAAGTCGGACGAGGACCTGCTGACCTTCAAGGCCGAGCTCACGCACCTGCTCGTCCACCAGAAGATGGCCTTCAACTCGCCAGTGTGGTTCAACGTGGGCGTGGAAGAGAAGCCGCAATGCAGCGCGTGCCAGCCATATCGCGCGCTCGTCTCAACTCCTGACGGCATGGTGCCGATCGGCCAACTGGTCGAGGAAGGCGCCGTTGGGCGCGAGGTCTACGACGCCAACGGCGTGACGTCCATCGTCGCGGTCAAGAACAATGGCACGAAGCCAGTCTGGCGCATCCGCCTGCGCAACGGCAACTTCGTCGAGGCTACGCCCGACCACGTCGTCAAGGCGGTCCGCGAGCGGCGCACCCAGCCGGAGTGGCTGCGGGTCGACGAACTCGAGGTCGGCATGCGCATGCACCTGCATCCCCACCGGGCGAAGGTCCTGCAGGTCGCCGCCGTTGCCGAGCGAGCGCTCGTCGCCGTTGGCTCGGCCGGTTCGACCGGGCTACTGACCGAGGAGCCGATGACGGAAGGCGACGCGATGGCGGTTCGCCGCTCTGAAGCGGCGCTGGCCGGCTGGCTCCAGGCGGATGGCTTCGTCGGGCAATACGACCACGGAACGAATCGGTCGCTGACGATCGAGTTTCAGGTCGCGAACGACGACGAATACGACTGGGTGATGGAGAACCTGAACATCGCCCTCCCACTCGCCCATTACAAGGTGCGAGACGCGGACACAAAGCTGACCAGAGTGCAGCGCATCCGCATCTATGGAGAAGTCGTGCGCGACTTCGTCGAGCGCTGGGAACTGCTGAAGCGCGGGACCGACATCCGGGTCCCGTCGCGCCTGTGGACTGCGTCTTATGACGAGATCTGCTCCTACCTCAAGAGCATCTTCCAAGCGGATGGCTATGTGTCTCTTCGGCGACAGGACAACGGCCAAGAGGCCGCCCGTGTGGCCTTCGCAGTAATCGGTGAACGCTGGACCGAGGACGTCCAGCTGCTCCTTAATTCGATTGGCATCTACTCGCGCCGCCTGCACAAGCAGGAGAAGCGCATCGACCGGCACGACCTCCATGAAATCCAGGTGTCGATCGGAAGTGAGCGAGTGCGCTTTGCGGAGCTCGTCGGCTTTATCGGTCATGAGAAGCAGGCCAAACTCCTCGCGTCGCTCGGACTACGCGGCCTCAAGAATGTCCCGAACGTCCGGGAGGAAGAGATCGTCGCGATCGAGGAACTGGGCGTCGAAGAGGTCTACGACATTCAGACCGAGTCGGGCGAGTACCTCTCGAACAACGTGGCAGTCCATAACTGCTTCATCAACTCGGTCCAGGACAACATGGGCTCGATCATGGACCTCGCCAAGACAGAGGCCATGCTCTTCAAGTACGGCTCAGGCGCGGGCGTGAACCTCTCCACCATCCGTGGGTCGAAAGAGCAGCTCAGCCGCGGCGGCATCGCCTCAGGCCCCGTCAGCTTCATGCGCGGCTTTGACGCCTTCGCCGGCGTCGTCAAGTCCGGCGGCACCACGAGGCGCGCCGCCAAGATGGTCATCCTCGACGCAGACCACCCGGACGTAGTCGACTTCATCGACTCCAAGGCCAACGAGGAAAGGAAGGCCTGGGCTCTGATCGAGCAGGGCTACGACCCTTCGTTCACGGGCGAGGCGTATGGATCGGTCTTCTTCCAGAACGCCAACCACTCAGTCCGGGTGACGGACGAGTTCATGCGCGCGGTCGAGCAGGACAAGGACTGGACGACCCACGAGGTCGTCAGCGGCAAGCCTGCAGACACATACAAGGCGCGCGAGATCTTCCGCAAGATGGGCGACGCTGCATGGATCTGCGGCGATCCGGGGATCCAGTACGACACAACGATCAACGACTGGAACCCGGTTTCGAATTCAGACCGTCAATATGCAACTAATCCTTGTTCTGAGTACAGCTTTTTGAATGACACGAGCTGCAACCTGGCTTCGGTAAACCTCATGAAATTCGTCAAGGACGACGGCGAATTTGACATCGAGGCCTACAGATTCGCCTGCCAGGTCACGATCACGGCGCAGGAGATCCTGGTCGACAACGCCGGATATCCGACGCCTCTGATCGAGCTCAACTCGCACCTATTCCGCCCACTCGGACTTGGCTACGCCAACCTCGGCGCCCTGCTCATGAGCCGCGGCCTCGCGTACGACTCCACAGCCGGTCAGGCCTACGCCGCCACACTGACGGCGATCATGACCGGCGAGGCATACGCCCAGTCGGCCGTGGTCGCGCGCGACCACGGTGGCCCGTTCAAGGAATACAAGAAGAACGAGCAGCCGTTCCTTCGAGTCATCAAGAAGCACCGTTCCGCCGCGTACGCGATCCCTGAG
>CAYZEJ010000098.1:0-9380 GCA_964477545.1 uncultured Anaerolineaceae bacterium
CCGGCGACTTCGCACGGGTGCCCCTCTTTCCATCGGCGCAGGTGCCGGGAGCCGTCGAAGCGTCCCCGGTGCGACTCTCCGCTCTACATTGCGCTGGCATCGCTCGTCATGGCCTTGACGCAGAAGCCGACGATGGCGTCCAGCACCTCTTCCCAGTCAACGGCGTCGAGGGCGCCGATCGCCACGAACATGTCGATCGCGGGTTGAAATTGCTCTTCGATCGCAAGGAAGCGGAGCCTTTCGGCGAGAGCGGCGAGCCTCAGCCCTGCCTCACTGGCGCAGACGGGCTGCGTTTCGGTCAGCTCGTCCACGCACATGAGGACAAGCTGTCGCACCGAGAGGATCCAGGCGATGGCGGTCTCCCCTATCCCTCCGTCTTGCTCCAGCCGCCGCGCGACCGGATGAACGATTCCGTGCCCGGGCGCATCGGCCCGGGTGGAGGAGCCGCTCGACTGGCTCCGGCTGACACCGCTCCTGCAGGCGCTTGCACGACGCAACGATCTCGAAGGCGAGGAGTTCCGCGATGGGTGAGCAGCGAGACCCGGCGCGAGAGGAGCGCCAGTATCGGCATCCAAACTCCCGTCACGGCGGGCAGCTCTGGCTCTTCCGCTGCTTTGCCTGCTCGGAGCGCGGCACCGAAAATCATGTGAGCGTGATCCCGACCGGCGTCTGCGCGACCTGCGGCTGGAAAGAGGGCGACTCGATCTACGCGAGGACGCGCCGGAGTGGTCGCGTGGCTGAGCATCTGATCGCTCTCTGGCTGCGCTCCGACGAGAACCCGGACAAGATCGACTGGCAGACATTGCTCCCGAAGGGCATCACGCTTGAGCATGCCGACGTGCAGACCTTCCCCTGGCGCGACGTCCAGCATGAGATCAGGTGGTGGATCACCCGGCGGCTGACAGCCGAGGGATGGGGCGACCTCGACAACGCCGAGAGCGAGGTTCTTGGGCGGATCGTCGGCGACCACTTCGCCGGAACCGCCGGGCCGATCCCGGAGGAGCTGGAGCCGGACGCCGAGCCGCCCAGTGGCATCAGATGAAGCAAGGTTACGGTGAGCTGGCTAAACAACGAGCCATGAATCCGCGTCATCCCATGTAGATGCGCAGCCGTCCCGACCGTTTACTCCGCGAGTTGGAAGGCCTCTACCTGCGGGACTTCCAAAACTACGTGCGGGTCGCTCGGGCGATCACCGGCGACCGGGAGCGCGCCGTCGAGGCGGTGCAGGACGGGTTCGCCCGGGCGATCGATGCCCGCAACAGCTTCAGCGGCGATGGTCCGCTCGGAGCCTGGGTCTGGCGGATTGTCGTCAATGCGGCTCGAACTGCCGCTCGCGCACCGCTCGTCGAGGACTCTTTCGTCGCTGCACCCGCTCCCGAGCCGCTGCGGGTCGCCGAGCTTTCCCCGTTGATCGCGTCGCTTCCTGAGCGGCAGAGGCACGCGGTCTTTCTCCGTTACTACGCCGACCTCGACTATCGCTCGATCGCGAGCGTGCTCGGGATCGAGGTCGGGACGGTTAGCGCGACACTCGCGGCCGCGCATCGAGCCGTCCGGCGCGCCCTTCAGGAGGTGGTTGCCAGTGATTGATGTCGAGCCGGTGATTAGGGAGGAGTTGGAGCGGCTCGCGCCCGAGACAGATTGCGATCAGCCGCCCGACTGGCGCGACGTAATCCGCCGCACCAACTCGCACCCCACGCGGCGACCGGCTCGCAGCCGTCGAGTGGCGCTTGTTCTTGCCGTAGCGCTTGCGGTTGCCGCGCCAGCGCTCGCCCTCAGCAGTGGGATGCGCAGCCTGCTCGGTTTCGAGCGGCCGGAGCCCGTACTCGACCAGGCGACCTGGCTTGTCTCGGCACCGGTTGGGAACAACTTCTACGCGCACGCCTGGGCGTCGCCTTCCTCAACGGGCGGCTGGTGTGAGTTCCTGACGATCGATCGCACTCTGGTCGCACGCTCAGCCTCTGAGAACAACGGCGGCGGCGCCTGTAGCGCGGACGGCGGCAGATGGCCGCGTGCCTCGCGCGAGGTGCCGCTCGCGATCAGCGCGAGCGTCAGTCGCCGCCCGAAGAGTGGAGTCCCGGAGAACTGGGTGCCGCCGATAGTGGACGGAGCGGTGCTGCCGAGCCTGCGCGCTGCGCGGGTCAAGGTGATCTGGAACGGCGGTTCGCTCCCGCTTCGCCTGCGCAACAACAACATCCTCGGCGGCTCTCCCGCTCTCTACATGCCGCCGTTCGAGAACTTCCCCTTCATCGTGGTCGCCTATAACGCACAGGGCAAGGAGGTCGCCCGAAAGCGGCTGGAGAGCCCGGCGCTGATGCTGATGAACGGTTGGAAGGAGTACACGCGCGAGTACAAGAAGTGGAAGAAGAGCCGCGACTGACTGGGCCGCCACCGGCCTTGCGACTAGTCAAGGCGCATCACGCCGTGTTATCGCCCGCGGATGTCGGATCGGCGCCTGCGAGATTCCGATAGGGGGAGGCTGCCCCGGGAACCTCAGCGTCCGGATCGGGTAAGAGGGAGATAGTGGCCCCGATGAATGATCGCGAGGCGTTTGCCCGCTCGCTCGCCGAGCCGGAGCTGTTTCTCGTCGTCTTCGAGCGGCACTACGAGGCGATCGCCCGCTACCTCGCACGCCGCCTCCCTTCCGACACGGCCGCCGACCTCGCATCCGAGGTGTTCGCGCAGGCCTTCGCTGCGCGTTCCCGCTTCGACGCCAGCAAGGGCGATCCGCTCCCGTTCCTCTACGGGATCGCCGCCAATCTGATCCGGCGGCAGCGGCGGAATGAGGAGCGCCTACTCCGCGCCTACGCGCGGGCGGTGACTGACGGGCACGCCGCTCAGCCCGAGACCGACGACGCCGGGATTGCAACCTCCCTGCTCGAATTGCGGCTGGAGGAGCGCGAGGTGTTGCTGCTCTACGCCTGGGCCGATCTTGACTACGAGCAGATTGCCGCGGCTCTCAACATTCCGGTTGGCACTGTCCGCTCGCGCTTGAGCCGAGGCCGGGAGCACCTGCGTGCCCAGCTTGCGGCGGCGGTGCCAACAACCACTGAGGAGGCTCTCGATGGATGAGCTGACGCTTCTTCGCCAGTTCCGGGCCGACGTGCCTCTCTCGCTGGTTGCCCGCCAGCAGGTCCGCGGGCGGCTAGAGCGCCTGATCAGCGGACGCCGTCGGAAGCGTCGGCCGCGGCTGGCCGTCGTCCTCGCGGCGTTTGTGCTCCTGATCGCCCTTGGCGGCACTGCCTACGGGCTCGCCCGCGAGTATCTGCTTGGCGATCCGGCTCCTGATCCGGTCAAGGAGCAGGCGGCGATGCTGAACGAGGTCAAGGGAGAGCTAATCCCCACAGCGAGGGTCGGGCCGGGGATCCGCGTCGACGAGACGAAGCTCGCCGCCTTCCTCGACGCCTCAACAGGGCCGGTTTACCTCTGGGTCGCCCCGGCGGAGCGTGGCGGCCTCTGCCTCTTCACGCAGATCGTCGGCACCGAGCAACCGGACGGACGGCCGAATCTGAGCGGGGGCTGCGGCCTCGGCGGCAGGCCGATCGACTGGAGCATCTCGGCGACACGAGTGCGCGACGGACGACTGCTCGCCCTCCTCTCGGGCAGCGTCACCGACAAGGTAGAGAAGCTCGAACTGACAAGCGAGGGGCGGACGGTCAATGTGCCGCTGCAAGGTCGCTTCTTCCTCTTCGAGCTGAGCGGAGGTGGCGAGCGGCCGAGTCCGGAGATCCCCGTGATCGAATTGGTCGCCTACGACGGCGCCGGTCAGGAGCTGGCGCGACAGATGAGCCGTCCCGAATTCAACGAGCGCGGGCGCGGGCGAGGCCCGGTCGAGCGGCCGCGGCCGCTCGACCTCAGCGGTCAGACACCGCTGATCGAGATCAAGACCCGCCGGACCGGCAAGCCGATTCAGCTCTACGTGTTCGAGCGCGACGGCGAGCGCTGCCGTGCCCTCGTCTCTCCGGGCGGCACCGGTTCGGGCTGCGGCGGCCGAGCGGTCAAGCCAACCGAGGTCTCGGTGCATCCGAACCAGATCGGAACCGCCCCGCGCGGGATGCTCCTCCTTTGGGGTGAGGTCGGCTCGAAAATCGCCCAGCTGGAGCTTCGCTTCGAGGACGGGCGGGTTGAACAGTTGTCGTTGGTGCAGCAGTTCGCGCTTTACCAAGTCGACTCAGACGACTTCGTCCCTGGACGGCGGCCCCTTGTCCTCGTCGGCCGGAATCAGGAGGGGAAGATCGTCGGCGAGCGGAAGCTCGGCCCATGGCGGCGGTGAAGCCGGGCACTGCGATCTCACCGATTGGTCATAACTGCGCCCTAGACTCGGCCGATGGCGGTTAGTCGAGGCACCTTCGTCGTTGCCCTGGCAACGACTGCTTTTTGTCTGACAACGGCCGTAGGCTGCGGCGGCAGTAGCAGCAGCGGGAGCGATACGAGGCAGGATCCTCAGAGGGCAGAGGTGGAGGCCTCCTGCGCCTTCGTCATCGACTACGACGGCCACCGCTACCTCGGAAGCGCGGCGCCGGTCAGCCCGGCCGAGGGAACGCCGCTCGGCACCGCCAGCCAGCCCGGCTGCCAAGACACGCCGGACGGGCCGAAGCCGGAGGACAGCGAGGTCGAGGTGGCGGAGATCGAGGGCGTCGCACCGGAGGTCGCGATCACGATCCGGGGGCGAGACGACTCAATCCTGATCCGCGACGACGTCGACTACGAACGACTCCCGCCGGAGCTGACTCGTCTCTTGCGCGCGCCCGGCTGCGTGAGCGGCGAGCAGTCGGTGCAGATCTCCGGCCGCTGGCTCGGAATCCTCGGTGCGGACGGCCACACCGAGCTTGACCTCGACCCGCCCTACGACGTGCGGATCAAGGTCAGAGAGACGTCAGCCGCGGACTACGAGCGAGCCGAGCTGACCGTCCGCGTCCCGGCTACGCTCGGGCGCCCGCTCAGCCGCAAGGACATTCGCTCCTCGCTCTGGGAGGGCGGCACGCTCACCGCCACCATCAGCTGCCGCGATGGCGACTTCGTTGCTTCGGCGATCAAAGCTGCGCCGCCCGGCTAAGCGTATGACAGCCCACCTGACCTCCTCGTCTCGACCTGCGACATCCGAGCGATGAGCTGGCGCAGCCACGCAGGAACCTCGCCACGCCGGAAAGCGTAGAAGGAGCAACATCATGCGCAATCTGAGGACAACGCTCCCGATCCGGCTTTTGCTCACAGGACTAGTCTTCTGTGGGGGGTGCACGGGAGAGGAAGGCGGCGAGCCTGTACGCGGCGCGGGCGACGCTGGTTGGGCAGCGCTGCGGCGTCCACTACGCATTGAGCCGCTAGCGACGGCAGTGAGATGCCCGGTTACAGCCGCCCGCGTTCTATCGCCTCGATTCGCGCGTGGTCAGGGAACCGGCCCTGTGTATCCCGTCGGAGCGGCGGGAGGACTGCAGTTCATCTATCCCGTCGAGCCAGCGCAGGCGTGGTATCCGTCCGAGTGGAGCGGCAACAAGGTGGCCTGGGTCGCGCGCGAAGACTTCGCGGGACGCGTCCTCGTTCGTGGTGGGCCGCGTAACGGAGCCGATGGGGTCCGGTTCGGCGACAGACCGCAGCCACAGACAGAGTTGCGGCTCACTTTCAGTGCTGACGATCGCGGCGAGGGCGGCTGGCTCAGCAGGGGGACATTTACGCGCGTTCGATCGCCCGGCTGCTACGCGTGGCAACTCGATGGTCGTGACTTCACCCGCGTGATCACGTTCCGCGCGATCCGCGTCCCATGACGCGGAAACGGGAGGCACAACAGTCGAAACGGCGAGCTGCTCGGAGCCCTTCGCGGCTCATCGGCGCGCCTATTTGACTGACGGTGGATGCGGCGAGATGAAGCCACAGACACCCTGCGACGGGAGGCTGAACATGAGCGTGATCGCCGCTCTGGCGACCTCGTTGTCGTCCCTGTCCTGCACGCTCACTGGCGGCCTCCAGTCGCCGCTCCCACATGCGGATCGCGGGATACGGACGGAGGCGACAAAGAAGCCGTCGAAGCCGATCGGACGGGATATGACACGGCCGCCCGGGTCGGCAAAGCGGACGGATCGAGCCCTGGGGTGCGTGGTCCGGCCAGCGATGAAGTGTGTCGACGCCTTGTCGTCACCGGCCGTTGCCCCAAGCGTGCCCGCGATCAGCGGCTCCTTTGCCCAGGCGGGCTTGATGCAGGTTCCGCCGTCGCCTGACGGACGGCCAGGCGCGGTTAGGACGAGGCAGTAGCTGCCCTTGTCGTTCTTCGTCGAGTAGAGGCGCACGTCCCGGTTCTCGACCGCGACAAGGACCGCACCACCTGCGTCGGGCTGGAACCCAAGCTGCGGCGCATACGACTCGAAGTCCTCCACAACCGATTGCGGTGCCGGTTCACCTCTGACCCACTCGATCACGTCACGGGCGACGCCATACGAGGGGACCGCGAGCAGCGCAAGAACGATCACGGCAAATACCAGTCGTAGTCGTCGGCCAAGAAGTCTCGGCGCACGTGGCGCTGGCGTCGGCTCCTCGGCGATCTCTCTGAGCAGCCGATCGCGCCACTGCGGCGTGGCTGCCCGCGACGCCGCTCCGGCAGAAATCGGGTTCGCACCCGCGAGGCGGGCGAGCGCGTCTTGCTTGGACGACGATTTCATGATGCCTCCTTCACGGCCATCTCGACGGGATCGACGGCAAGCCGACGAGCCTCGTCGTCTTCGTGCTGCAGGGCACGCTCAAGGCGCCGCCGCGCGCGATGCAGGCGAACCCGGAACGCAACCGGCGAGCACCCGATCGAGCGGGCTGCCTGTGTCGGCGTTAGCCCGTCCCACGCAACGAGCGCCAGCGCCTCCCGGTCGGCAACCGACATCTGCTGCAAAGCTCGCCGAAGTCCTGGATCCCCCTGCTCCGTGGCATCGTTGAAGCCGTCGTCAGTGAGGTCAGTGGCGATCCGCTCCACGAGACGCGACTGCCTCGCGCTTGAACGGCGCTGATTGGCGAGCGCCTTGCGAGTGGCACCGATCAGCCACGGCAACGGATCCGGCGGCAACTCCTCGAATCGGCGCCAGGCAGCGACGAACACCTCAGCGACCGCGTCCTGCGCAAGCTCGATCGGCGCGCGGCGAAGCGCATAGCCAAGGACGGGTTCCTCGCAGCGGCGGTACATCGCTTCGAATTCCTCCCGCCTCTCCACTGACTGGGCTGTCCGATCCACCACAAGCGACATGTCCGACACCGCGCGAAGCGTTACATGCGACCTCTCAGCGAGTACGGCACCTCTCAAGCACGGAATGTCGCGGCACCGGAACGTTGCGAGCGTCATCCCACCAGCGTCTGCGCGACCTACAGCTCGAAGGATTGCGATTCGGCGCCGGACCCCTCGTGCCCCGGGAACCGTAATGGGAGGGTGGGCGCCCAACGGGTATGTCGGCTGCTGGCCACAGCGGTGGCCGCGAGCGGGCTCGTCTTCGCTCTCGCGACAGCCGAATCGGGTGCTGCGGGAGCGTCATCATCAGCGTTAGCGGACGTCTCGGCTACAGCGGCATCGAGCACGAACTGCCCCCGGCTGAGACCGCGTCGGCTGAGGTCGCCGCAGCGGTTTCTTGTTGGACTTGCGGGCGCCTGGGTGCCCCTGGAAGCGCGGCATTGCCTCTACATGATCCCGCCGCGGATGTCGGCGCCGGTGCCGATCTTCCGGATCGCGCCCGGACGAGCCCTGCGCGGCCCCGTCTGGTCGCCGACCCGTGCGCAGCTCGCGGTCGCCTACCGGCGAGGCCGCGGCTTTGAGGTGGCGCTGCTCGACACTGCCGGTCAGCCGGTGCGGCGCTTGCTCGGGCGAGACGCGACCTTCTTCCGCGATGGTCGGCTGCTGCTCCGCCAAGCAGATCAGCTCTGGCTCGTCAGTGGCAAGGTGAAGACGCTTCTCGTGACGCGCGCCCAGTTGCAGCAGGCGGCCGGTTTTCCGGTCAGCGGCATCGATCTCAGCACTGCCGATGGTTACGGCCGCGAGGGAGCGATCGTCAGTGCCTGGGGCAAGCTGCGTAGCCGCCTCCTGCTCGTACGTCCCGACGGCACGCTCAGTCACGCGTCGCCGATCTACCGAGCTGAGGCAGGCGAGTCGATGCCCGGTCCGCCTGCCTGGTCTCCCGATGGAGGCGTCCTGCTGATTCCTTGGCAGCACAATCATCCGACGATCGCCCTGAGCCACGAGCACTGTCTTGCCCGTTGGACGGCAGCGCATGGCTACCGCGCCACCTTGTGCCGCAACTCCCACTTCGACCGGATCCTCTGGCATCTCGACGGCGGGATCGCGCTCTTGAACAACGGCTTGATCGTCGCCCGCGACGGCACCGTGCGAGCCCGGTTGCGCCACCTAAGCCGCGCTTTCTCCGTGCGCTGGAAGCGGCCACTGCTTGCAAGGGTTGGTTGATGGAACGAGGCGGGCAGGCGTTTCCCTTGTCCCATCGCGGCGGCGTCGAGGAAGAGACAGATGACGCTGTGTTCCCCGGCGACTCGACGCCCGAGACACACCATTTCACTCAACAGCACCCGCGCCTTCGTTGGATTCAGCGTGCGCTCGCCGTTGGTGCTCTGACCGTGCTCGTTGGATGCGCGTCGCGCGAGGAGAATTCGCAGCGCTTCGCTGAGCGGCGAGTCTCGCTTGAGATACCGAACGGGTGGAGCGTGAGCGGTTTCAGCGAGACGGTCTTCCCGCGTCGCCTGGCCGCTGCGTCCTATCGGGTGAGCCGTGCCGACGTTGAGGGCGACTGCGGCGGGTTGGCTGCTGTCGAGCGCCTTCCAAACGATGGGGCGTATCTCGTCTTGATCGACTATGGCGGGAACTTCGACCCTGATCTGAAGGGTCGAAGTGATTTCAAGCAGCGCCTACCGCTCACGCTTGAAGATGGCCAGCTCGCCGAGTTCGAGTGCTTCGGACGCTCCTATGTATTCCGCTTCATCGTTGGCGGCAGAGGTCTCCAGGCGCACATCGGGCTCGGGAGTGATGCTGATTCGAAGACGCGCGCGAAGACGCTCGCCCTCCTCAACTCTGTGCGCGTCGCATCGGCGTCGTAGCGGGCAGAGCATTGCGGCAACATTCGACGCTAAAGAAAGAGCGGCAGCCGTAAGGTCGTAAGGGAGATGGCCGCTGCCCGGGAGGAGCTTGAGGATCTCTACCGCCGCCGCCGTGTCGCCTTTGTGAACGGCCTGGCCCCGATCTCGGGAAGCTACGAGCAGGCGCGGGACGCAGTGCAGGAGACGTTCGTGCGGGCATTGAAGCGGCGCCGCAGTTACCGCGGTGAGGGAAGCCTTGAGGCGTGGGTTTGGCGGATCGCGATTCGCACGGCGATCGATCAGCGCCAGTCTGGTCGAGAGGTGCCGCTGGAAGAGGC
>CAYZEJ010000099.1:0-8396 GCA_964477545.1 uncultured Anaerolineaceae bacterium
GCAGCACTGCCTGGAAATGCCGATCACGCCCCTGCTTCGCCGAACCGCCGGCCGAGTCGCCCTCGACGATGAACAGCTCGCTGCGTGATGGGTCGCGCTCCTGGCAGTCTGCGAGCTTGCCCGGCAGCGCCGAGCCCTCCAGTGCGGACTTCCTGATCACCAGGTCGCGTGCCTTGCGCGCCGCCTCTCGAGCGCGGGCAGCAATCAGCGACTTCTCGATGATCCGTCGCGCGTCCTGCGGGTTTTCCTCGAGGTACTGGTTGATCCCCTCGGTCACGGCGGTCTGGACCTGGCCCTTGACCTCGGCATTGCCCAGCTTGGCTTTGGTCTGACCCTCGAACTGGGGGTCGGTCAGCTTGACCGAGATGACCGCCGTCAGGCCTTCGCGGACGTCGTCGCCCGAGAGGTTCGCGTCCGAATCCTTGAGGATCGTCTGCTTGCGGGCGTAGTCGTTGAGCGAGCTCGTGAGTGCCGCTCGGAAGCCGGTTATGTGGGTGCCTCCGTCGACCGTGTTGATGTTATTCGCGAACGCGAAGACGCTCTCGCTGTAGCTGTCGTTGTACTGCATCGCGACTTCGATCTGTGTCGTGCCCTCACGCTTCTCGACGTAGATCGGGCGCGGGTGGAGCACGTCGCGGCCACTGTTGAGGTGGCGCACGAAGCTGACCAATCCGCCCTCGAAGTAGAACGACTTCTCGCGCGACGGCGTCACGCGCTGGTCCACGAAACGGATCCAGACACGCTTGTTCAGGTAGGCCGACTCGCGCAGGCGCTGTGAGATCGTGTCGAAGTTGAAATCGAGCGTTTCAAAGACCTGCGTGTCGGGCATGAATTCGGTCAGAGTCCCAGTTCGAGCGCCGGCAGGCCCGATCGCGTTTACGGCGCTGGTTGGCTTGCCGCGCGCGTATTCTTGCCGCCAGATCTTGCCCTCGCGCGCACTCTCGACGCGCAGCCACTCCGACAAGGCGTTGACCACACTGATGCCCACGCCGTGGAGGCCGCCCGAGACCTTGTAACCGCCACCGCCAAACTTGCCGCCCGCGTGCAGCACGGTGTGCACGACCTCCATGGCGTCCTTGCCGGTCTGCTTCTGCTTGCCCACGGGGATGCCTCGGCCGTTGTCGCGGCCCATGACGCTTCCGTCGGCTCGGATGACGAGCTCGATGTACGTGGCGTTGCCGGCCATGGCCTCGTCGATGGAGTTGTCGACCACCTCCCAAACGAGTTGGTGGAGGCCGCGAGCGTCTGTGGAGCCGATGTACATGCCCGGGCGCTTGCGCACCGCCTCCAGTCCCTCGAGGACCTGGATGCTCTCCGCGGTATATGCGCTGGCGGCGGCGGCGGCTCCCCGTCCGCGGCGCCCGTTCGTTGCCGAAGCCGCTTCCTTGGTCTGGCGGCTGGCGACAGAGCCCGTCATGGCCGGCCCCCGGTCAGTCGCTCGTAGATCCGCTCGAGGTCTTCCTCGTCGTAGTACTCGATCGTGATGCGTCCCCCTTTGCGTGCTGAGCTCAGCGTCACCTTGGTGGCGAGAGCCTCGCGCAGGCCACGCTCCAGTCGCTCGACATCTGGCGACGTCGTGGTTTGCTGCCGACCTGGCGCAATCGCAGTCGATCGAGCGCGCCGGACGATTTCCTCCGTCTGCCTAACCGATAGGCCTCGAGCGACCACCTGGCGGAGGAGCGTTTGTTGAAGCTCGTGGTCGGTCACGCCGCCTATCGCTCGCCCGTGCCCTTCGCTGATGTGGCCGCTCTCGACGGACTGCTGCACCTCAGGTGCGAGCTCGAGCAGGCGCAAGGTGTTCGTGACCGTGGAGCGCGCGCGGCCAACGCGGTGCGCGATGTCCTCGTGGCTGAGGCCGAATTCCTCGATGAGCCGCTGGAACGCGCGCGCTTCCTCCATCGAGTTGAGATCAGCGCGCTGGAGGTTCTCAATCAATGCCCAGGCCAGTTGCTCCGTCTCCGTGGCGGCACGAACAACGGCGGGAATTCGGTCAAGTCCCGCGATCTCGGCAGCACGCAACCGCCGCTCGCCGGCGATCAGCCGGTACCCGGTCGCAGTCTGGGTGACGAGGATGGGCTGCAGGACGCCGTGCTCGGCCACGCTCGCGGCGAGCTCGTCGAGGGAGTCTTGCTGCATCTGTTGACGAGGTTGGTATGGATTCCGAGCAATCGCGCTGATGGGGAGGTCCATCGAGCTTCCCGTCTCTTCACGCTGCGGAATGAGCGCAGCAAGCCCACGGCCGAGACCTGTCTGGCCTCGTCCGACCTCCGCCGTCACGCGCCCACCGCCATTTCGGCTTGAAGGGCCGCCGTTGACGTCGAGTTGCTGGCTGGAGAACGCTCCATGACCTCCGCGGCCAGTGCCTGATAGGCCTGCGCGCCGCGCGACTCCGGGCTGTAGCGGGCGATAGGGCGGCCGTAGCTTGGCGCTTCGGCCAATCGAACGCTGCGCGGCACGATCGCGTCGAACACGCTGGAGCCGAGGTGGCGCCGCACTTCCGCAGCGACATCCGCGGAAAGGGTCGTGCGGGCGTCGTACATGGTCAGCAGGACCCCTGCCAGCTGCAAACGTGGATTGAGGTTGTCGCGAACGAGGTTGATGGTCGACAAGAGCTGGCTGAGACCCTCCAGGGCGTAGTACTCGCATTGAATGGGAACAAGAACGCCGTCTGCGGCAGTCAGCGCGTTCACCGTGAGTAGTCCCACGGCGGGCGGGCAATCAAGAAGGATGAAATCGAAGTCGTCGCGAATCTCCGAGAGTGCCTGTTGGAGCCTCCGCTCGCGCTGAGCGACGGCGATGAGCTCCACCTCGGCCCCTGCCAGATCGGCGCCAGAGGGGACCATCCAGAGGTTGTCGAGTTGGGTTTGCCGGGCGAGCTCACGCGCGTCGGTGTTGCCGAGTAGGGCTGGATAGATGGAGCCGGTGGATGCACTCCGATCGAGACCGAGCCCGCTCGTTGCGTTGCCCTGGGGATCAAGGTCGACGACCAGAACGCGCCGTCCGGCAAGCGCCAGGTAGGCCGCAAGATTGATGACAGTCGTGGTCTTGCCGACGCCGCCTTTTTGGTTCGCGCAGGCGATAACTTCGCCCACTCAATAGCCGAGACGGTACGCATCCACGACTACAGATTCTATCGGAATACCCCTCACTTCACCGGTCCCGCGTGGTTCGATGAGTGTCTCAGCGTGCTCTTAGCGCTCGCTTATCTGGTGCTTATCCTGCGCCTGGCTAATGTTTCACGTGGTTACGACCTTCGTCGCAACGTTCCTGCGCGCGGAGGCGGCGTTCTCCGTGAAACATCCGAACATGCGTTCGTTATGCCAGCCGGAATCGGCACTCCGCTATCGCTCTCTATACTCGCTATTCGTGACGGGGACGCGGACGCCGCGCGGCCGTAGCCCTCGATTCGTCACCGGAGAATTTTACGTTGACATTGCCTTTTGCCGCCCTGATCGCCCTGATCGCGGCGATCCTCGAATCGAGCGTGCTGGCCGAGCTGCCGCTCGCGGGCGCCACGGCCGATCTCGTGCTCGTGTGCGCCACCGTCGCCACGCTCGTCTTGGGTGTAGAGGACGGACTGGTTCTCGCATTCATTGGCGGGCTGCTGATCGACATGCTCATTCCGAGCAGGCCGCTCGGCGCTGCCACGCTGGCCTTGCTGCTCACGCTCGGCATCGCTTTCTTCGTTGCGCGCGCGGTTGGGCCGGGCCGGCGGCTGGTGTCGATCGGCGTGGTCCTCATCCTGACCGCCGTTTTCCACGTCCTGTTCGCCCTGATCATGGTCCCCACGGCCGAAGCCCCGTTTGCCATCGATCCGACCGTGATCCTGGTGGCCGCCGTCCTGAACGCGCTGCTCGCGATCCCCGTCGCAGCCCTCTTCGGCTCCATCGAGCGACGGTTCGGCCAGACAGAGCGCGTCGACTGGTAGCACCAAACGTGGACAGCCGATGACGGACTTCATGCTCGGTCGCAAGCCACCGCCGCGCACTCGGCTGGGGTTTCGGTTTGCCGTTTTCGGCCTGGTGATCGTCCTTGTAATCGGTCTGTTGACTACGAGGCTCTTCT
This sequence comes from uncultured Anaerolineaceae bacterium, assembly GCA_964477545.1. Taxonomy (GTDB): domain Bacteria; phylum Chloroflexota; class Limnocylindria; order Limnocylindrales; family CSP1-4; genus JALYGJ01. The sequence continues at coordinate 4,066 of CAYZEJ010000099.1, forward strand.
ATCTCCAGATCGTCCAGGGCGGCTACTACGCGGGCCTGGCCCAGGAGAACGGTCGCGCTCTGCTGCCGCTCCGCTCGGCGCGCGGGCTCATCTACGACCGCGCTGGTCGCCAGCTCGCGATCAACATCCCTTCTTTTGTAGTCCGGATACGCCCGGCGGACCTGCCGTTCAATGAACGTGACGAGGTCGTGAGGCGCCTTTCGGCGCTGCTGGAGATACCCGAATCGGACATCGTCCAGGCCATCGACCGTTACGCGAACCAGAGTTTTGAGCTCGTTCGCCTGGCCACAGATGTCCCGAGCGACGTGGCGCGCATCATCGTCGAGGAGAGCGGCGTCCTCCCCGGTGTCCAGGTCAACGTCGAGGAGAGGCGCGAGTACGAATACGGCGCCCTCGTCTCGCACGTCATGGGTTACACGGGCGCGATCACAGCCAAGGAGCTCGCTCTGCTCAGCGATGCGGGTTACCTGAACGACGATCAGATCGGCAAGACGGGAGTGGAGGCGACGTTCGAGGACGTCCTGCGCGGTCGCTACGGCCAGCAGGAGGTGGAGCAGGACGCGCTCGGTCGAATTCTGCGCACTGTGCAGGTGACCCAGCAGCCCGAAACCGGCAACTCGATCGAATTGACCATCGATGTCGAGATTCAGCGCCAGGCGGAGGAGGCGCTCAAGTGGGCGACGGATATCGTCAACCTGTCGCGCGGCGTCGTGATCGTCATGAACCCGCAGACGGGCGAGATCCTGGCCATGGTCTCCCTGCCGACGTATGACGACAACCTATTCGCTCGCGGTATCACCAACGCCGAGTACCAGGCGCTGATCGAGGACCCGAACAGGCCCCTGGTTAACTTCGGCCTGAGCGAGCAGTACCCGCCTGGCTCCACTTACAAGCTCGTGACCGGGACCGGGGCCCTGGAGGACGGGGTCATCACGCCGAACACGCTGGTCGAGACTGCTGGCTTCCTCGAGATTGGCACGTACAAGTACTACGACTGGAACCGGCGTGGCTTCGGCCCGCTCGACATCTTCGGCGGCTTTTCGCACTCGAGCGACACCTTCTTCTATCAGCTGGCCGGGCAGATGGGCATCGATCGCCTGGGACATTGGGCAAACGAGTTCGGGTACGGCTCGCGGACTGGCATCGACCTGCCAGCAGAGGCGCGTGGCATCGTGCCGACCGACGCGTGGAAGCAGAATCTCTTCAGCCAGCCGATCTACCCGGGCGAGGTCTACCAGGCCGGGATCGGCCAGGGCTACGATGCTGCGACCCCCTTGCAGGTGCTCAACTCATATGCGGCCCTGGCCAATGGTGGCTCGCTCCTGAAGCCACAAATCGTGCGGCGCGTGCTGGCACCCGATGGAACTGTTGTCGAGGAGTTTCAGCCGGAGCTCATTCACCGGGTGGATGCTGACCCGAGCACGCTGCGAACGATGCGCCTGGCCGCTCGTGAGGTCGTCACGAGCCGACATACGGCCAACCTTGTCGATCTCCCGATCGTGGTCGCCGGGAAGACCGGCACCGCCGAGTTCGGGTTGCGTGACAGCCAGGGACGGTTGCCCTATCACACATGGTTCACGGCGTTCATCCCGAAGTTCAGCGAAACGCATGTAGGTGACCCGGCGGCGACGGACTCGGAGCTGGCGATCGTGGCGTTCGCCTACGGCTCGAACACGAAGGGAAATGCCGCGGTCGAGATCGTCAAGTACTTCCTCCAGCAGCACTACGACCTCAATGTCGACCTCACACGGCCGGACCTGCTCGAGAAGGGAAACTTCTATGGCGGGCACTGATCAATGAGCGTCATGCGCGTCGAGCGGCGCCAAACCAGCTCTCTCGTATCACGGCCGCAGTCGGGCGCGTGGCAACGCTTCGACGTCCAGTTGGCGTTCTACGCCGCTGCGCTCGCGATCATCGGTCTGATGGTCGCGTACACCAACAGCTCCGGCGCGCCTCTGGCTGCGGGATCGACGTTCACGCGGGCCCTGATGTGGTTCGCGCTCGGCATTCTCGGCTTCAGCGTCGCGGCTGCCATTGACTATCGCTGGATCAAGACCTTCGCGTGGCTGCTTTACCCGTTCACCCTGGGAATGCTCGTGCTGACACTGGTGATCGGCGTGACGATCAACGGCGCCCAACGCTGGCTCTCGATCGGCGGGCTTCAGTTCCAGTTCTCGGAGCTGGCCAAGGTGCTGATGATCGTCGTACTGGCGGCGTTCCTGACGGCGCGCAAGGACAAGCTCGGCAACCTCACCACGCTGATTGGGGCAGCGGCGCTGACGATTCCTCCGTTCTTCCTGGTGCTGATCCAGCCCGACCTGGGTACGTCGCTCGTGTTCCCGGCGATCATGATTGGCATGCTCTTCATGAGCGGCGCCAGCCTGCGCTGGATGGCGATCGGACTCGCCGGAGTGTTGGGCGCCCTACCGATCATCTGGGCGCGGCTCGAGGACTACCAGCGGCGACGCGTTCTCTCGTTCCTCGACCCCACCTCGGACCAAACCGGCGCCGGGTGGCAGGCGCTTCAGTCGCAGATCGCGGTCGGCTCCGGCGGCTGGTTTGGCAAGGGGCTGACCAACGGAACCCAGGCCGGATCCACCTTCCTGCCGGTGCAGTCGACCGACTTCGCCTTCGCCGTCTTGCTGGAGGAACTCGGCTTCGTGGGCGGGATGGTGGTCTTACTGCTCTTCATCGGCCTCATCTGGCGCGTGCTCCTGATCGGTTGGCGCAGCGAGAGTCTGTTCGGGGTCGCGTTCGCGGCGGGCGTAGCCTCGATGATCGTGTTTCAGGTCCTCGTCAACGCCGGCATGGTCGCGGGGATGATGCCGGTGACGGGCATCCCGCTGCCCTTCATCACGCACGGCGGAGCCTCTCTGACCAGTATCGCCATCGCGTTGGGACTACTTCAGAGCATCAACATCCGGCAGTCGGGCGAGGTCGCGCGTGCGCCGTGGTAGCCCGAGGCGGGACTAACGAACGTTAGTTAGGTGCTCCTGTGGCCGAGCATTTGGACGATCTCTTCTCGGAAATGACGTCCCGCCGGAACGCGCATCAGCCACTCCAGGAACTCGGGATCGGCGCGTTTGATCTGGCCCAGGGTCCAGCCGCTGTAGCGGCCGAACTCCACGAGGCTCCCCTGTGGCGGCCCGAAGGGCTTACCAGCTTCGCCAAAGGGCACCTCGCCCTGGTGCCGGATCAGGCGATCAGACTGGCGCCGATCGCGTCTGCTGGCCAGCCAGGCGTCGTACTTGGCCCGCTTCTCCGGGTCGCGCAGGGTCGCGTAGGCCTCGTTGATCTCGGCCATCCGTTGGGCGGCCGCCGAACTTATGTCGATGTCTGGGTGGTAGCGCTGCGCAAGCTTGCGGTAGACGGTAGAGATGATCTCTGTGTCGGCAATCTCGGCCAGCATCAGGACTTTGTAGTGTGTGCGTCGCGGATCCGTGGTCACGACAGCGTTCCAGCCGGAAGCAGCGCCCTCTTGTTCTCCATCGGCCATATCGTCGACAAAACGCACCGCCACCGAAAGGACACCATTCGCCATAGCGGGAGGTACAGCGGTCCTAGTGGGGTGCGCCTTCCGAGCGTGAGCACACACCAGCGGCCGTTGCCTCGTCGAGCACGATTCGTGTATCCTTCTCGATCGCGCCTGCGACCGGGCACCGACTCCCGTACGCGGCGCACCAGTGCCCAGACAGATCAACAACCTTGAAACGCGCGCGCGCCCCGTCCACGGAGCGCCTCGGAGAAACCATGTACGCAGTAATCGAGACCGGCGGCAAGCAGTATCGCGTGGAGCTCGGCAGCGAGCTGGCGATCGAGCGGCTCGAGGGCGCCCCAGGCGAAACCATCCGCTTTGAGCGCGTGCTCCTGATTGCCGACGGAGATGCAGCGCAAATCGGTACTCCGGTCGTCGCCGACGCGCTCGTCACTGGCGAGGTCCTGCGCCAGGATCGGGGCGAAAAGGTCATCGTCTTCAAGTACCGCCCCAAGGCTCGCCACCGCGCCAAGAAGGGCCACCGCCAGGAGCAGACGGTGATCCGCGTGGCGGACATCCGCTTCAACGGCCGCAGCGCCGCGGACGAGCAGACTGAGCAGGAGAAGGCACAGGCCAAGACGCGCAAGGCCGCCTCGGCTGAAGCAGAGCGCAAGGCCCAGTCCGACCAGGAGCTCGCAGCCAAGCTGGCTGCGGAGGCAGTTGACCGCGAGAAGGCCAAGCCGGCGGATAAGAGCGCGACGGCCGCCCCCGAGAAGAAGGCCGCGACCAAGGCAAAGACGCCGACCAAGGCAAAGACGCCGACCAAGGCAAAGACGCCGACCAAGGCAAAGACGCC
>CAYZEJ010000099.1:8496-9268 GCA_964477545.1 uncultured Anaerolineaceae bacterium
GACCAAGTCAACATCCACGACCAAGGCGGCCGACAAACCGGCAAAGACGGCCGGGGCGGCACCCGCCCCAATGAAGGCGACCGGGGCGGCCGCGAAGCCCGCGGCGAAGCCGGCGAAGGCCGACTCTGACACCAAGCCCGCGGCGAAGCCGGCGACGAAGGCGGCGAAGGCCGACTCTGTCGCCAGGCCGGCGGCCAAGTCGACGCCGGCCAAGTCGACGCCGACCAAGTCCAGCACCCGCAAGACCACGACGAAGAAGGACGAGTAAGCCAGATGGCACACAAGAAAGCTGGATCCAGCTCCAAGAACGGCCGCGACAGCGTTGGCCAGCGGCTGGGCGTTAAGGCGGGTGACGGCCAGTTGGTATCGGCGGGCTCGATCATCGTGCGCCAGCGCGGGATGACCTTCCTGGCCGGCCCTGGCACTGACCTGGGCAAGGACTACACGTTGTTCGCGACTATGGGCGGCCGCGTCCGTTTTGAGCACGAGCGACGCGACAAGAAGCGTGTGCGCATCGAGGCAGACGCCGCACAGACAGAGACAGCGACGGCCGGAGGCAAATCGTGAAGGCAGATATTCATCCCAAGTACCAGCGTGCCAAGGTCGTCTGCGGTTCGTGCCACACCGAGTTCGAGGTTGGCTCGACGCAGGCATCGCTGCGCGTCGACATCTGCTCGAACTGCCACCCGTTCTTCACCGGCAAGCAGACGATCGTCGACACCGCCGGCCAGGTCGAGCGCTTCCAGAAGCGTCTCGAGCGGTCGGCACGTCT
>CAYZEJ010000100.1:0-9079 GCA_964477545.1 uncultured Anaerolineaceae bacterium
GCTCAACTGCGTCGCACTCGGCACGGGCCTCGCCCTGGAGCACTTCGACTTCTTCAAGAAGTCGCTGGTCCAGCGCATCTGAGCGATTCGCAACTGAGCGATCCGAATCCGGGCCTCCCCCATCTCGGCGATCCGCTCACCGATGCCCCGCCCCGCTCTTTCGCCGATCTCCACTGCCACACGAACGCGTCGTTCGACTCGCTCAGCAAGCCAGAAGCAGTTGTTCGCGCGGCCTCGACGCGCGGCCTGACCCACCTTGCGATCACCGATCACGATCGCATCGAGGGTGCGCTGCGAGCGCGTGATGCGGCACCGGAAGGCCTCGATGTGATCATCGGCCAGGAGGTCCGCACCACCACCGGCGATCTCATAGCCCTGTACATCGACAAAGCCATCGCCCCGGGACAGACCCCGGCCGACGCGGCACAGCGGATTCGCGATCAGAAGGGCCTGGTGGGCATCGCCCATCCCTTCGACCGCTTCCGGGCGGGAGCCGGCCGGCGGGGCTGGGAGGCAGAGCTCGAGGCGCTCATCCCATTGCTCGATTTCGTGGAGATCTGGAACGCCCGATTGCTCGTCGGTGGCGGCAACCAGCAGGCAGCTGAATACGCCGCCCAACACGGCCTGCCCGGTGTCTGTGTGTCCGACGCCCACACGATTCTCGAGGTCGGCGTGGCCTACACGATCCTGGAGGGCCCGATCCACAGCGCTGAAGACCTGCGCGCGGCGCTGCCCACTGCCCAGCTCGTCACAGCGCGTGGCTCCCGAGTCGTCCGAGTGGCGATGCCCGTGACCAAGCTGATCCAGCGCCTGCGTGGCAATCGTCGTGTGGTGTCCGCATGACCGACGAGGACCGCCCGATGCCGGAAGAAACGAAGTCCGTTACCACCCCAGGGGTAGACGAGCCCCTCGTCGACTATCCGCTCGTCCACGAGGAGTCAGCTCCGCCGGCACCGCTGTCGCGCCGTTTGCGCGATCCCAAGACGATCATCTCTATCGTCCTGCCGCTCCTGCTCCTGGCGCTCATCGCGTTCAACCTGCGCGGACTCGACTTCAATGAGCTGGTCGCCACCATCCTGGCCGCCAACCCTCTGCTGCTGCTCGCGGCGTTCGCGATCTACTACCTGGGTTTCCCGTTGCGCGGCTATCGCTGGCAGAGGCTCCTCCGGAGCGCAGGCTCGCCTGTCAGCCTGCGTGACTCGACCGAGATCATCTTCATCAGCTGGCTGGTCAACTGCCTCGTGCCGGCCAAGTTGGGCGACGTCTATCGCGCATGGCTGCTCAAGGTCAACTACCCCGTCTCGCTCAGCCGCACGTTCGGGACCGTGTTCATCGAACGCATCTTCGATCTCTTCGCGATCGCGATCCTGGGGCTGGCCGCTGGCTTCTGGAGCTTCCGGGGCAACCTGCCCACTGAGGTCCAGATCGTGTTCGGCATCGGCCTGGCAGTCCTCCTGGCACTGAGCATCGGCCTCTACACCGTGCGCAACTTCGGTCGACGTGCGCTGATTCGCCTACCGCTCCCGAAGAAGGACAGCCTGATCGAGTTCTATGAGCGCTTCGAAGAAGGCGTGTTCGCGATCAATCCGCGGCAGGTGCCCGCGCTCGCCGTGGTCACGGGGCTGATCTGGGCCACTGAGGCGATGCGGCTGCTGCTCGTCATCGAAGCCCTCAACTTCCGTGACGTCCATCTGGGCGTCAGCGGAGCCTTCTTCGTTGCCTTGTCAGCGTCGCTGTTGACAGCCATACCCTTCACGCCCGCCGGCCTGGGCATCGTCGAGCTCGGAGTGGTCGGCATCCTGACCGTCATCTACGGCATCGACGCGACCAACGCCACCGCCATCACCGTCGTCGACCGCGCGATCAGCGTCCTGTCGATCATCATCCTGGGCAGCATCACCTACGTGCTTTCGTCGAAGACGAAGACTCGCCGGCGCGAGCTCAACGGGCCGTCCACCTCACCGCCCTAACGCGTCGACCCGCACTCCGCAAACAAGGCCGGACAACACAGATGCCGGTCAGTTGACCGGCATCGGATGCTGAGGGGTGCGTCGCCGGCCAGCCGGCGACCTAGATGTAGTTAGTTTCTGTTGGGCAGACGTCCGGCGATCACGGTACGGCCTTCCGTGCCGGTCGGGCGGGCGACACCATTCTGTTGGGCCGCAGCGAGCCTGCGCATGCGGAGCGCCAGGTAGTACTCCATCACCTGGCGGACCTGCGGCTCACTTAGCAAATCGTCGGATCGCAAGGCGTACTCCACGCGGGCTGTTGGGTGGCTGGTGGATGACTGGATGAGTCCGAAGTAATGGGGCGTCTCGGTCTCGTCACGGAGCTCCCGCAGGCCGCGGGCGAGCTTGGTGGCCGTGCCGAGCGAGGGTGTACGGTCGCCGCGGACGAGTCGTGAGATCGTCGAGTGATCGACGCCCGACTGCTGCGCCAGCTGGCGTTGCGACATCTTCTTCGCCTTGAGCTGGGTCCTCAACCATTCGTTGAAGGCCCGCCCGTTCTGGACGCTCATCGGATTCCTGCGTTCTCCCGTTTGGCCGAGTGACTGTGATCCCCGATTCGGCCGCTGGTGCGACAACCGCATATTCCGGTGCGCGCCTGTTGCTCGATATAGGCCCTTGGTACGGTCCGCCCGAGCACGACCGGGTCAACGCCCGGGAGGGGCCGTTCTGGTGCGAGAACCGCGTGCTGCGAAGGCCTCCGGGGGCAGATCTGGCAGCCTTTCGGCTGCGAGGACCATGCGCACCCGATCGAGGTTGACCTTGTCGTAGCCGGTGTCCATGCCGGGCGTCTCGAGAAAGGTCGGCAAAGTGGCCAACCACGGCTCGTTGAGCAGCTCGGACATGCCATTTGGACCAATCTGGCCCGCGCCAATGTGCTCGTGGCGATCCAGGCGCGAACCCATGGTCGTGCGCGAGTCGTTGAGATGCAGCATGACCACCCGGTCGCGGCCCAGGATGTCGTCGATGCGCGCGACGAGCGCCTGTACGCCGCGCGCGCCGGAGATCTCGTAGCCCGCGCCCCACAGATGTGCGGTATCCAGACAGATGCCGATCCGGTCCATGGGGAGGCCTGCGGCGGCCGAAGAGGTGACGATGTCGGCCAGGTCCTCGATCGTTGCGCCGATTCCATCTCCACTGCCAGGCGCGTTCTCAAGGACGAGCATAGGCAGCGGCAGTTTGCGGCCGTTGGCAGCCGATTCGGACGCCTCGTCAAGCGCTCGGCGCACGCCCATCACCAGCCTTTTGATGCCCTCTTCGCGCCCGAGGCCACGGTGTGAACCGATGTGCATGACCACGAATGACGCGCCGTACTGGGCGCCCACCACCAGCTCATTGGAGACCGTAGCAATGGACTTGTGCCAGAAGTCCTCGTTGCCGCCGCAGAGGTTGATGAGGTACGGCGCGTGCACGGCAATTGGACCGATGCCGGCCTCGGCCAGTCGCTCGCGGAACGCTGCGAGGGCCTTGGGCGGCTCCTGGCGCCGGCGCCAGGCCGTCGGGTTATCCGTAAACACCTGGATGGCCGTCGCGCCGATCTCCTTGGCGCGCTCCGCGGCCTTGAGCAGCCCGGCACCCAGCGGCAGGTGCGCTCCGATGAGCCTTCGTCTGGCGGTAATCGACATCCCGTCGATCGTAGGCTTGTGAACCGGATTTGACCGATGTCAAAGTCGCTGTATCCTGTCCTGCTTATGGAACCCGAGCTTCTTACCGCACTGAAGGCCCTCTCCGATGCATCTCGCCTGCGCATCGTCGGGCTGCTTGCCGAAGGCAGGCGCATGTCCGTCGAGCAGCTGGCCGCGGCGCTGTCACTGACCCCGGGCACGGTCGTCCACCACCTGAAGCGGCTGCGCGAAGCCGAGCTGGTCGAGTCGCGACCGCGCCCGCCGTTCGTGGACTACTCGCTGCGGCTGGGCCGCCTTGGACAGATCGGCGGTGAGCTGGACCGCATGGGACGCGAACAGGCTGGCGAGTCAACCGCACCCATGGAGCGTCCCGCATGGGCGAATGCCGAGGAGGGCCGCACGCTGCGCGCCTTCTTCGACGGGGAGCGGCTGCTCAGCATCCCTGCACAGCACGCCAAGCGTCTGACCATCCTGCGCTACCTGGCCGAGTCGGTGTTCGAGCGCAAGCGCAAGTACCCCGAGAAAGAGGTCAACCAGCTGCTGGCCGTACGTAACTCGGACGCCGCATCGCTGCGCCGTTACATGGTCGACGAGGGCTTCATGACCCGCAAGGCGAGCGTGTACCGGCTACGGCCGCGCCGGGAGTGGCCGGACGCCCCGGGCAAGGCTTCGGAGGCTCAGCGCTCGCGCGCAAGCGTCAAGGCCGAGACGGCGGAGGCGCCAGCGTCGTAAAGGGCGCGGGCGCAGCCGGCCAGCGTAGCGCCGCTCGTGACGACGTCGTCGACCAGGACAAGCCAGCGGCCCCTTACCTCGTCGGCGAACCGCGGCGCTACGCCGAACGCCTGGGCAACGTTGCTCAGTCGAGCGCGGCGTCCGAGCTGATGCTGGGCCGTCGTACGAGCCGCGCGCTGAAGAGCGCACACCACCGGAAGGCCGAGCCGCCCCCCGACGCCACGCGCGAGCAGCTCAGCCTGGTCGAAGCCGCGCTGCCGGCGCCGCTGTGCGTGCACAGGGACCGGCACGAGCACGTCGCCGCCGATCCCCGCGCGGCGCCAGCGCGCGGCCATCAGCTCCGTCACTGGCGCGACAAGGCGCAGCTCGCCGTCATATTTGAGAGCGTGCACGCTCGCTCGCGCCGGCCCGTTGAAGGATGCGCACCACTCGAGCTGGACGATCCCGGCGGGTTGGCTGGAACGTAGCCCGATGGGGACGCCCGCCGGCTCGTCTAGCCGACGCGCCATGTGCGCGCGGCAGCGCTCGCAGATCGCCACGCCCTCGCGCCCGCAGCCCGGACAAGTGGGCGGCAAGAGCAAGTCCAGGACCTTTTTCACGGTCACAGCCTGACCTGCGGGGCTCATCGGGGGCTTAGCGCCGACTTATCATCGGGTTGCAATGCGACGGTCATCAAACCGCCCGGCCGACAAAGTAAGCGATGGCGGCTGACGTGACTGCGCCGATCCGTGCCGTGCAAGAACAGTCGCGATCGCGCTGGGCTGGTCCCCTGGCGGTTGGTCTCGCGGCCGTCGGCTTGACCGTCCTCGTGGCCGCCTTCTCGATCTGGATCGGCCAATCCCCCGGCTGGGCATACGACTTCCAGGCCTACTACGACGCCGCGCTGCGGTTGACCGCGACGGGGAGCCCCTACCAGACCGAAACGCTCAGCGGGCCATTCCGGCCCGGACCATTCGGCCTGTACCTCTACTCCCCACCCCTGGCGATGCTGTTCGTGCCGCTGACCTGGCTGGGCGAACAGGCCGCGGTCATAACATGGCTCGGCCTCCGAGTGGGCGTTCTCGCCCTGACCTGCGCACTCCTGCCGGTCTCCACGGCCGTTCGGTTTGCAACGCTCGGGGTCGCGGCGCTCAGCGCGCCGTTCCTCTACGACCTCAATCTCGGCAACGTCAGCCTCATCGTGACGTTCCTGTCAGTGCTGACCTGGCGGTGGCTCGACAAGCCGATGGGTTCGGTCGCCTTGGCGGCGTCGCTGACGCTTCGCCCGACGATGGCAATCGTCGCGGCGTGGTGGCTCCTCCGTGGCCGCTGGCGCCCGGTCTTGTGGACCGCGATAAGTGCCGGCGTCATCGTCCTGGCCACGTTGCCGTTCATCGGGCTGGACCAGTGGTTCGAGTACGCCGTCGTCCTGCGCAATGTCACCAATGTCACCGGCGTCCGTAGCAACGTCGATCTCGGCTCGTCTGTTCTACTCCTGGGTGGCCCGGCGTGGGCGGCGAGCATCGCCCTGTATGCCGGATACGCGATTGCGGCCCTGGCCGTCCTGTTCAGCCTCCGCCGCGATAGGGCGCTCAGTTTCGTGGTGACAGTGATGGCCTCACTGTTCCTGGCGCCCCTCCTGTGGGACCACTACCTGACCAACCTGCTGCTGGTCGCCGCGTTCCTCGCCAGCCGTGGCCGGCCGTGGGGCCTGGCGCTGCCGCTTCTGTGCTGGCTGCCGCTGCTGCTCGCAGTCTGGTTCCCGGGCCTGAAGGGGATCGCCGAGGCCGTGCTGCCGTACGTTGCACTGGCGGGCCTGCTAGCTCCGTTCGCCGCCCCGCGTCGCGGCCTACCTGCTGGCTGGTTCGTCGACCGGCTCCGTCGCCGACCAACGAGCGCTATCGGGCCGGCTCGAGCCTGACGTAATCGCCGCGCCGAACGCCGGCCTCGGCCAGGCTGCCCGCAGGCAGCTCGACGGTGCCACGAGCGCCGCGCACCCACCACACGACACCGCGCCAGGGCGCCAGCTGCTCGCGTACACCGACGACCTCTCGTGAACCGTCAGTGCGCGGCGCGCCGACGAACAGGCAGTCGATCGGGAAGCGCATGAACAGCATGTGGATGGAGTTCGTGCCCGGCAGGAACAGGCCCTCGTCGGGAGCCAAGGCGCGCCTGCCCATCAGGCCGCGCGCGCGCGAAATCCAGGTGCTGGCCGTGCTCAACCGCCAGCGCGGTCCGTCGCTGTTTGTCGTTCGTAGCTCGAGCATCTCGGCGCAGGCTAGCGAACTGGCCTAGGTTCCGGTCGCCATGTTGAGCGAGATGAGGATGATGGCCGGTCCAAGGATGACGATGAACATCGACGGGAAGATGCAGCCGACGAGCGGGAAGAGCATCTTGATCGGCGCCTTGGCGGCCATCTCCTCCGCCCGCTGGCGACGCTCGATGCGCAGTTGCTCAGACTGGACCTGAAGCACCTTCGCGATTGGCACGCCGAGTTGCTCGGCCTGCACGATCGCGCCAATGAAGTTCGAAAGGGCGGGCACCTCAGTCCTGCCGACGATGTCGCGCAGGGCCTCGCGGCGGATCTTCCCGACGCGGATCTCGGCCAGCGAGCGGCGGAACTCCTCGGACAGCGGGCCCTGCACCTTCTCGATCACCTTGGCCAGCGCGCCGTCAAACGAAAGGCCGGCCTTGACCGAGATCGTCAACAGGTCGAGCGTGTCGGGCACGGCCAGGAGGATCGCCTTCTGGCGCTTCTTGATGCGCCGGCTGAGCCAGAACTCGGGCATGAAGAAGCCCAGCCCGCCGAGTGCGAGGGCGGCCACGAACCCGAACGCCGGGTTGCCCGTCAGCAGGCCGAAACCGAAGAAACCGAGCGCCACCAGTCCGGCCACGACGAGCTTCATGCCCAGGAAGTCGATTGTGCGCAGGTCGCCCGGGTTGCCCGCCATGGAGAGTCTCTTTTCGGTGCGGCTGACCTTCTGCGGGCTGGCGAACCGTTGGGCAAGTCCGGACAGGCGGGTGGCAAGGGGCCGCAGCGTGCGCTCGAAGAGGGGCTGCTGAAGCTCGAGCTCCTCGAGCGTCCGCGCCTGCATGGACCCGAGCTGCGAGAGGCGCGCCTGGACCGGGTCGACCGATCGGGCGCCGGCAAGGGCGTAGAAAACGATCAGCACGCCGATCCCGGCAAAGGCGGCAATGACCAACTGGAAGAGCATCTCCTAGACCTCGATGTCGACGATGCGGCGGATGAGGATGAAGCCGATGAGCATCATTAGACCGCCTCCGCCAAGGATGAACATGCCGGCCGGGAGCCCCAATAGCTCGGGCGGCTTTTGGAGCATGGGTTCCATGAAACTCGGGGCGATGACCGACAGGAGCAGCACCAGTGCCACGGGCAGGAAGCCCACCACGTAGCCGGACATGCGCTGCTGTGCGGTAAGGGTCTTGATCTCGCCCTTGATGCGCACCCGCTCACGGATGGTGTAGGCGATCGAGTCGAGGATCTCGGCCAGGTTGCCGCCGACGGTGTGGTGGATTGCGATGGCTGTAGTCATCAGGTCGAGGTCGTCCGAGCGCACTCGTCGCTGAAGGTTTGCCAGGGCGTCGTCGAGCGGCAGCCCGAGGTTGACCTCGCGAATGACTCGCGCGAACTCGGTTGAGATGGGCGGCTGTGCTTCGCGCACGATCATCTCGACGGCCTGGAGGAAGGACGATCCGGAACGCAGGGCGTTGGCCAGCAGCATGATCGTGTCGGCCAGGCCGCTGTTGAAGGCCTTCAGCCGCTTGGCCTTGCGCCGATTCAGCCAGAAGCGCGGGACCCAGTAGCCCACGACCACGCCCAGGATCCAGATGAGCGGGCTCGAGAAGAACGCCACGAACGGGCTGAGGACGATCATCACGAGCGGTACCCCAACCATCGCTCCGATGCGGATGGCGAGGAACTCGCTTGGCTTCAGAACGAGGTCTGCGCGGGCAAGCTCGCGGGCGAGGTTGGTGGCCCAGTCGCGCTTCTCGACGACGCGGTTGAAACTGGCCAGCGCGGCCGAGGTGGCGATGCGTTCGCCCAGGTCGCGCCTGGGCCGGCCGGACTTGTCGGCCGGTGCGGCGGATGCGTAACGCTCGAGGCGGGCGTTCACGTCCGAGCCACCGGCGAGGCTGACGAATACCAGCAGCACGCCTACCGCGGCGAGGGCTGCAACGAGGATCGTGAGCGGTTCCATGGCTAGAACGGGTGCCCGAACAGGCGTGGCGGAAGATGGATGCCGAGGGCCTCGAACTTCTCGCTGAAGCGCGGACGCACACCAGTGGGCTTCAGGTGGCCCTGGACCTTGCCCTCGCTGACGCCGGTCTGCTCGAAGACGAACACGTCCTGGAGGACGATCACGTCGCCTTCCATGCCCTGGACCTCTGTGATGTTGGTGATCTTGCGCGTCCCATCCTTGAGCCGGTCCTGGTGGACGATGAGGTCGACCGCGGACGAGATCTGCTCACGGACGGCGCGCAGCGGGAGTTCGACACCGGCGAAGAGCACCATCGTCTCCAGTCGGGCAAGCATGTCGCGCGGCGTGTTTGCGTGGCCGGTGGACATCGATCCGTCGTGCCCGGTGTTCATGGCCTGGAGCATGTCCAGGGCCTCGCCACCGCGGCACTCGCCGACGATGATGCGATCTGGCCGCATTCGGAGCGAGTTGCGCACGAGCTCGCGGATGGGGATGGCGCCCTTGCCTTCAATGTTCG
>CAYZEJ010000101.1:0-9010 GCA_964477545.1 uncultured Anaerolineaceae bacterium
TCAACTCGCACGGGCTCCTGCGTGAATCAGGAACCCGGACGACTCGCAGAAGGCTGGTTCCTCTCAGCCATTCCTGTCCGGACTGTTAGTGAGCGACAAGGTGGTTTTCATCGCGTTGTGGGGTGCCGGAGCCACTTTCGAATCTCACGACCGCGGTCCGGATAGGCCTGTGCTGCAGCGGCGCCCAGCAGCGCAATGCGCCGCCGGTTCGTCATCGAGTCATCGAGCACGATGACCTTTCCCACAACTCGAGGTCGCCAACCGACCCTTTCCATGACGATCTTCGGCAGGAGCCGGACTTTCTCGTCGAACCGACGCTGCGTTTCCTCCCATGAGGTCAGCTCGGATTTGATCTCCATCACGACAGCGGCTGCCACGGCCTCCTGCAGCCCCAGCAGGTCTATCGACCCGCGTTCGCGATACACCGCATAAGTCACCTCCTGGAAGGCCGCCCAGCTGTCATCGACCAGAACGTTCGCCGCGGTTCCAACGATGGACGAATGCCGAGAGTCGATTAGCCGGTCGAGCTCGCCTCCGCGCCAACGCGCATTCAGGTCAAGACGAACGTCGAGCGCGGCGAACATTCGTCGAACGACCCGCACCGGCAACGTGTCGAAATGACTGGCCTCTGCCCGTGAGATGACCGACTGAGACAAGTTGGCAGCCCCCGCGAGGTCGGCCTGCCGCCATGCCCGTCGACGACGCAATGCGCGCAGCACTAATCCGAGGCGACGATCGTCCACCCTCGCAGGATCAAGGCCGCTGCTTATTGAACGATTGCCTGCCGCTTGCCAACGGCTCAACGCAAAACGCAACCAAACAGCGGTCGGGTGTGTTATCCCGACGTGTGCATGGACGAACTGCCGGCGCGCCTCTCCAAAGACCTTGACGGGTCCTTCGCCGATCTCGTCCGCGAACACCAGGACCTCGTTTTCGGTGTCGCGCTGCGCGTGGTCAGAGATGGCGCGAGTGCAGAAGATGTCGCGCAGGAGACATTCGTCCGGGCTTATCGGGCATTGAAGCGATACCCGAGCAAGCGCGTGCGCGAGCTCCGTGCCCGGCCTTGGCTGGCTCAGATCACGCTCAATCTGGCGCGCAACCACATTCGAGCGCGGCGGCTCCATGGGGAGCTCGACGAGATGGCCGAGCTGATCCCCTCGGCCGACGACGGGCCACTCAGGCTCGCAGAGCGACGCGACGACCGGCGCATGTGGGCACGCCTGCTGGACGGGCTGCCAGCTCGTTATCGGACGGCCGTCGCCCTTCGACACGTCGACGGTCTGTCGTACGAGGAGCTCGCGGAGGCGCTCGATCGCCCCGTCGGCAGTGTCAAATCAGATGTCCATCGCGGCGTCGCGCTGCTGCGCGCGGCGTATGACGCGGAACAGCGGGTAGTTGCCCAGAAGGAGGCCGTCTGATGGCCGTTACCGAAGAGAGGGTGATCAGTGGCCTCGAGGGCCTGCGCTCACCGGCGCCCGCGGGCCTCGCCGACCGAGTGCTCGATGGACTGGGGCTAGGTGATGCCTACGTCCAGGTCGATGGCCCGATCGGTCCACTTTTCGTGGCCTACGGACCGCGCGGCATCGCCCTTGTCGAGCGTGCGACAGATGCAGGGGGGTTCGAAGAAGAGTTCCTCGCGACATTCGGCAGGCCGGTCCATCGAGTCGACCGCGCGCCCGACCTGATCGAGAAGATCATCAAGGCGCGGGTGTGGGGAACCGGACGCAACGTCAAGGTGCCGCTGAACCTCGAGCAGCTGCCCGATTTCGAGCGCCAGGTCCTGCTCAAGACGCTCGAGATCCCGCGCGGCGAGGTGCGGCCGTACGCATGGGTGGCGGCGGAGCTCGGCAGGCCGCTCGCGGTTCGTGCGGTCGGCAACGCCCTCGCGCGCAACCCGGTCCCGTTCGTCGTGCCCTGCCATCGCGTCGTCAGGAGTGACGGCCGCATCGGCAACTACGGCGCGGGCGGACCCACGGCCAAGCGCGCCTTGCTCGAGTCAGAGGGCCTGGACACCGACGAACTGGAGCGCCTGCCTGCTGCGAACGTGAGGTTCATCGGCTCCGACACGACCCATGTCTACTGCTATCCCTCGTGCCGCAACGCACGCCGGATCACGGACGAGCACCGCGTGCAGTTCCGGTCGGTCGAGCAGACGCGCCGAGTGGGCTACCGGGCTTGCAAGGTATGCCGCCCTGTCGACGCCCCATTCCGCGTCGCCTGATGGACCCTCGCCCGTCAACTAGGAGCATGAGCAGGCTCTCGGCGGTCGCATTCTCGTGGATCGCGCTTGTGATCGGCCTTATCGGCGTCCACGCCTTCATCCCGCAGCGGTCCGGGCCGATCGCGCTGACGGAGGTTCTTGAGCCGTACATCATCCTGTCGGCGCTCCTGGTCGCGCCGCTCGCCTTCAGATTCCGACCTCCAGCTGGGCGAGCAGTCATTCTTGTCATCGTGATGCTGATGACGTTTCGGTACCTGCCCGCATGGACATCGCTCCCGGGCAGCGGACCGGGCGAAGGCGTGACCGCGATGACCTGGAATTTGTTGGCAGGCCCCGATAGCGGCGAGCGATCCCTCGAAGGAATCTTGAGATCCGATGCTGACCTGATCGGCGTTCAGGAGCTGCAACCACAGGCGGCCGCCGTCCTCGCGGCTGACGGCACGCTTGCGTCGCGCCTCCCGTACAGAGCCCTGGCTCCGGATGCATCGGTCCGGGGAATCGGACTGTTCAGCCGATATCCGATCGTGGACTACGAGGCCTGGACCGACCCGCCGATGCTCCTTGCCGAGATCGCCCACCCAGTCGGGGAATCGTTTACGGTGCTTGTCGTGCACCCTCTCCCGGCGGCAATCGGCACGGTAGCGCGACTGCCTGTGTCGCTCGACACGACGCGTCGCGACGCTGCCATCGCGCGTATCTGGTCGATCATCGAGGAGGAGGCTCGCGACGGCAGCTCGATGCTGGTCCTCGGCGACCTGAACACCACGGAACGCGAGCCAGCGTACGCGGAGTTCAGCGACGTGCTGCACGACGCTCACGCGGTTGCGGGATGGGGGCCCGGTCATACGTGGCGGCCGCAGAGCCTGGCGTTTCTGCCCTTTGGCTTGCTGCGGATCGATTACATCTTTGGAGTACAGGAAATGTTCCCGCGGTCCACGTTCGTCGACTGCAACGTACCGAGCGACCATTGCCGGCTCGAGGCAACGTTCATATGGGCCCGACTCCCCTGAACTAACCCGGGCGGAACCCTCGAGCGAACACGACCGGGGCGTGCCAGCGGAAGTCCTCTGGCGCCAGGCGGGCCAGGCGGGCACGGACGTTGCGCTCCAGCTCGGTGCGTTGCTCGGCGTTGAGCGTGCTGAGCAGCTCGCGCTCGTCGTACGCGAACTTGTAGTCGACGTACGACTCCATCGTCCACTTGTAGACGAGTGTCTCGTCGCGCGCCGAGGCTCTGACGAAGCCCGCGCGGCGCAGCTCGTCCGCGGCCGCCCGGGATGAGCGCACGTCGCCCGCTATCGAATCGTCGCCCGAATCGGGCTCGTCGACGTTGAGCTCGTAAACGGCCTCGTCGAACTCGTCGGACGCCCTGAACGGCTCGCGCGAGTCGCGGTCCAGCCAGGTGATGTACGCGAGCAGGCCGCCCGGTCGCAGGACGCGCCGGATCTCCGTCAATGCCGTGAGACGGTCGTTGACCAACTGGAGCACGAAGGACGACACCGCGACGTCAAACGCACCGCTCGGAAAGGGAAGTTCCTCTGCCGGCCCGACCGTGAACGTCAGCCGGCCATCATCCAGCAGGCCCGCATCCTCGGCGCGTCCACGGGCGAAGCCGAGCATGCCGGCGGCGGCGTCCGTGGCGACGACCTCCGCATGCGGCCAGCGACGCATGGCAGCCAACGCAACCGTCCCCGTCCCCGAACCCACGTCGACGATACGCAACCGATCGCCGCGGAAGACCTCGTCAACCTCATCGACTAGGCGCGTGGCCGTCTCCTCGAGGACGGGCCCCCAATATCGGTCGTACTCGGCCGCCCCAGCGTCGTAGCGCTGGACTATCGGGTTGGTCGGCTGGTAGCTCGTGATCGAATACCCCGGCTGAACAGGTCAGGCGCTGGACGGCGCAGGCGCTGGCTTGGGTTCCTCGACAGGCTCGTCTTCGACGTGGCTGAAGCCGAGTCGCTCGGCCAGGCGCCCCAACGGTCCGGGCGCCCACCAGTTCCAGCGGCCCATCAGGCGCATAGTGGCCGGCACCAGGAATATGCGGATGATGGTTGCGTCGAGCAACACTGCGATGGCCATGCCCACGCCAATCGATTTGATGGTGATCGTCTGGGCCAGCGCGAAGGCAGCGAAGACGCACACCATGATCAGGGCCGCGCCGGTGATGACCGCGGCGGTCCGGGCCAGGCCCTCGGCGACCGACGCGGTGTTGTCGCCGGTGCGCCGGTACGCCTCCTGGACGCGCGAGAGCAGCAGCACCTCGTAGTCCATGGACAGCCCGAAGATGACCGCGAACATGATGATCGGGTTGCCCGCGATGGTGTAACCAAGAGGTTCGAAGTTGAGCAGCCCGGAGAGATTGCCCTCCTGGAAGATCCAGACGAGGGCGCCGAAGCTCGCCGTGATCGAGAGCAGCGTCATGAAGACGGCCTTGATCGGGATCACGATCGATCCGAACAGCAGGAAGAGCACGATCGCGCTGACCAGCATGGTGGCCCCCACGGCCAACGGCGTCCGATCGCGCATAGAGGCGAGCGTGTCGTAGTTGCCCGGGATGTAGCCGCCCACCTGGATCGAGGCGACCTGCTCCGGCAGGGGCAGGGCGCGCAGCTCGGCGGTGACGTTGAGGCCGTCGGCTTTTGCCGGATCGGCAGTCGAGTGAGCGACGAGCCGCACGGTCGAGCCGCTGATGTAACGGTCGCGCAGGCGCTCAATCTGTATCTGCTGCTCTGGTGGGAGAGAGTTCGGGGTGTGGAAGAGTCCCGCGACCGTAGCAGCGGGCAGCGGCTCGCCCGTAACTGGGTTCGGGATGACGAATGGATTCTCGACCGAGGTCACCTGGCCCACGCTCGTCAACTCGTCACCGAGCTCAATTACGGCCGCCACGTTGGCCTCGCTATATGGATCGCCGTGGACGTCGGCCAGGACCTCAAGCGGACTCGTTGCTCCGCCCGGGAACTCGTCACGGAGAGTGACGTATGCGTCCCGACTTTCCCGGCCGGGTGGCAGGACTGAAGCGTCCGGCACCGCCTGGCTGAGGCGCAGGAAGGGCGAGCCCGCGACAAGCAGCAGGAGCAACGTCGGGATCAGGACCAGGATCGGGTGACGCATGACCCAGCGCGCGATCCACTCCCAGCGGCTCGGTCGGAGCTCGTCTGCCGGCCGCTCCTTCCAGCCCAACCGGCGCCGGATGATCGCAAGCAGGCCGCCCAGGCTGAGGGCGTTGACCCGGGGCCCGAGCATGCCCAGCACTGCCGGCAGGAAGGTCAATCCGAAGAAGACGGAACTGAGGACGACAAGCGAGCCGGCAATGCCGATCGACGAGATGGCCGGCGATACGAAGAACAGCAGGCCGAGCAGCCCGATCGCGACTGCGATGCCCGAGAAGGTGACCGCCTTGCCCGCCGTGCCGACGGCGATCTGAACTGCGTCGCCAACCTCCCGCCCGCGCCGAAGCTCCTCGCGGAATCTGCTGACAAGGAAGAGCGAGTAGTCGATCGCGAGGGCGAGGCCGAGCATCGTCGCGACGTTGATCACGTAGATGCTCATCTCGGTCTGAGACCCGACCAGGTAGATCATCCCGACCGTCGTGGGGATCGCCAGTCCCGCCACCAGCAGTGGCAGTCCCGCCGCGAGCACTGAGCCGAATACCGCGAGCAGAATGATCAGGGCGAGAGGCAGCGAGACGATCTCAGCGTTGCGCAGATCCTCCTCTGACTGCGCATTCGCGTCGCCGGCGAGCGGCCCGTAGCCGGTCAGCTGGTAGGTCAAGCCGGGCTGCGGAGTGATCAGGTCGCGGACGTGTGCAACCTGATCGATCGACTCCTCGTCCGTCGCGTCGAGCACGATGATGGCGTAGGTCTTGGTCCGGTCGTTGCTGATGAAGCGCGAGTCGTTGCCCGCTTCGCGATAGGTGACGACGCCGGTCACGAAGGTTTCGGTGGTCAAAGCCGACAGGGAAGCCGCGACCTTGTCCTGGACCTCATCTGAAGCGGCGTCCGCTCCATCTGCATCGAACAGGGCGATCATCGTGCTGCGGCCGCCGTCGAAGTCTTCCGCCAGCCGATCGCCCACGATGGCCGACTCCGAGCCTCGGACCAGCCAGCCGCCTGAGCTGAGCACCCCAGATGCCTGGCCAGCGAACAAGCCGCCGATCACAAGCGCAAACGCGAATGAACTGAAGGCGACCGCGCGACGATGGCGGTAGACGAAGGCGCCCCACGCGCTGAACACGTCGAATGACCTCCACTCGAAGGACCGTGGGCTGACAGTGACGAGCCCCCCACGGCTGCCGGCAGGCCGATCATAGCCCCAACGGACTGACCGGCCTGCCCAGATGGCGATTGCCCGTTTGCCAGCCACTGCTCCGCCCGGTGAGCAACCCAGCTCCCGCGGCGAGCGGGCCCAACGGCGCCGCTCAGCCCCCACGGCGCTCGTCGCTCAGGCTTCCCGGCCGAACGCCCTGGTGGTTATTGCTCGCCGCGTTGCGCGACGAGAACCAGTTCAAATCGGTCGGAGGAGTGAGGTCACTTTCTGCAGACAGCGTCCTGTATGAGCCGGGTACTGCCGGCCAGGGCATCAACTCGAACTGGCTCGGGCCTGTCTGGATGCCGATCAACTACCTGCTGATCGAGGCGCTGTACGACATCGACCCGAACCTTGCCGCCGAGATCCGAGAGGCGATCGTCAGCAACATCGAGAAGGATTGGCGCGCCACCTCACGCTTCCACGAGTTCTTCAACGGCGACACCGGCGTTGGGCTGGGTGCCGACTTCCAAACCGGTTGGACCGCGTTGGTGGCGAACCTGATCCAGGAAGCCTGGCCCGTCGGGCCGCCTACCTAGGCCACTCTCCCGAAAGGAGTGGCCCCCCCGTTTTTGAGTACGTTCGCGTGATCAAGACTGTGACCCAGGCGATCGAATGGCCCGGCCGCGCCGCCGCGAGACTCTTGCGCCCGGAGCAGATATCACGCGAAGGGACTCAGGGGCAGCGAGTGATGTTCGCCGAGTCGAGGGCTCACGGCCGGGAGCGCTACTGCGGCGTGGCGACGAGCCGGTAGATCTCGCCCTCCAGGTTGACCAGGTAGAGCTCGCCCGCCTCGTCCTCGCCGAACGACGACGGGCCAAATCCCGCGTTGCCGAGCTCGAAGACCTCGTAATTGCCGTTGGCAAGCGCCGAGCCAGCGTCGAATGCCCAGAGCGTCCCTGTGCAGAAGTCGGAAAAGACGTAGGCGCCAGTCAGCTCGGGGTCCCAGTTCGCGCCGCGATACACGTACCCGCCGGTGACCGCGCACTCCCCGTTCGACCGGTCGTTGACGGCGACTGGCGGTGTGAGCCCAGTCGCGTCGCATGTCTGTGTTCGGTAACAGATATCGCCTTCCATGATGTTCCAGCCGAAGTTGCGACCGCCCGCGCCGGCGGGCTCGGCATCGATCTCCTCGCGGGCGACCTGGCCCACATCGCCAATGAACATTGCCCCTGTTTCTCCGTCGAACGAGAACCGCCACGGGTTGCGCAACCCGAACGACCAGATCTCTGGCAGGGCCGTGCCGCCGACGAACGGGTTATCAGCGGGAATGCCGTATGGATCGCCCGAGTTCACGTCGACGCGCAGCATCTTTCCCAGGAGCGTCGCCGGAGACTGTCCGTTGCCCTGCGGGTCGCCGCCGCTGCCGCCATCGCCCATGCCGATGTACAGATACCCATCTGCTCCAAACGCGATCATCCCGCCGTTGTGGTTCGCGAAGGGCTGGTCGATGGTCAGCAGCACCCGCTCTGAATCGGGGCTGGCGAGAATGCTGCCCGGCTGGTCGTCAGAGCGCGAGAACTCGGACACGACCGTGTCGCCCTCGTTGTCCGTGTAGTTGACGAAGAATCGCCCGTTCGACTCGTAGTCGGGGTGGAATGCGAGCCCCAGCAGACCCTGCTCTCCTCCCGATCGGATGCGATCGTCGATGTCCAGGAATGGCTCGACCTGCACGGATCCAACACCTGAGAGGACAGAGATGACCCCGTTCTGGCCCACCGCGTAGAGCAGGCCCGACCCATCACCCGCATTGGCGAGGAAGGTCAGGGGTGGCAGCCCGTCTACAAATAGCTCCGCCGACAGGGTGAGGTCGAATGAGGGCCCCGGGTCGGGTGTCGGGGGCGGTCCGCGCGGCGGCAGCGTTGGACTCGGGTTTGGGGACTCGAGTTGCTGGCTGCTGGTCGGCACCGCTGACGGGCTCGAGGTTGGCGAAGGCTGCGGCTGAGGCCCTGGAGTCGACGTCTGGGTCGACCCGCAGGCAACGCTTAGAAGCCCGATGACAATCGCTGCCAGCGCTCGTTTAGCCAAGTGGGTGCTTTTCGAACCAGCTATGAGCAGAGTCGAAGATCGACCAATCGCCGCGCAGGACGTCCGCGCAGAACTCGCGCAGGTTCGCGGCTTCGCGCTGCATTTGCTTGGCGTAGCCATGCTCGTCGACGCCATCGAGGTCGGCCTGATTGACCGATCGATTCAGCGCTCCTCGAGCAGCGAGGATCTCGTTCGGCCTCAACCAGCGCTCGGGATCAGGCTGCAGCTCCCCGTGCTTCTGGCGCGGGATCAGGTGCACGCCAATGAAACCGCCCTCGACGTCCCAGTTCAGCAGTACCGCGCCCGTGCCCCCGTCGTAGCGGACCTCGAACAGGCCGGCAATGCTCTCCTCCACGGTCGGCGGCGCGTAGCCGAATTCGTCGACGAGGAACTGGAAGTGCGGCGTCGTGGCCGCGGCGAAGTCGGACGCGGACGGGAAGAACGGCCGGAGGTGCG
>CAYZEJ010000102.1:0-3682 GCA_964477545.1 uncultured Anaerolineaceae bacterium
TCGTCGAACAGGCGCTCATCACGAAGATGAGGCTCAAAGGGACGGCTGATGCCATGCGGATCCGTCGTGCGCTCACGATGCTCCTCCTGCTCCCCTGCGGCGCACCGGCCGGATTCTCCCGACGTGCGGCGCGGATTGGTCCTCATTGGCGATTCGCTGATGCTACGCCCGCCGCGCAACCCCGTGTAATCGGTTGCACGAGCCGATGACATCTTCTAGCATGCCACTCCACATGACGCCCCGCCCGCAGGCCCGTCCAGCGCGTGACCCCGCGGGACCCGCCGCAGGCACATCGCGCGTCATGCGCGGCGGCTCATACCTCCGCCACGAGTCCTACTGCTTCCGATACCGCGCTGCGGCGCGCAGCTTCAACACTCCCGACAGCTCCACTACCCACGCCGGCTTCCGGGTGGTGGCCCGGTCAATGCCTGGCTAGCGTCGCGGACCGATGCGGACGGTCGGCCACCGCGGGGCGAGCGCCCTGGCGCCCGAAAACACGCTGCTGGCGATTCGGCTGGCCATCTCGCATCGGCTTGATTTCGCCGAGGTCGATGTCCACCTGAGCCGCGATAGGCAATTGGTGGTTCACCACGACGCACATTTCACAGGCGGAGACGGGAAGCGGGTGCCCATCGCGGAGCTCACTGCCGCCGAGCTCGGCCGGGTGCCCAAGGGGCACCGCCAGGGCGTACCTAGGCTTGAGGAGGTGCTCGCGCTCGCGGGCCGGCGCATCGGCGTGTACGTCGAACTCAAGATTCCCGGCACGGCTGAAGCGCTCGGCGCGCTCCTGGCGCGGCACCCGGAGGTCCCGGAGCTGATTGGCGGCTCGCATTCACCCGCACTCGTCGCCGAGCTCCGGCGCGCCGCACCCGAAGTCCCACGAAGCGTCCTCTTCCGAGGAGTCTCGCCGTCGGCGATGATCGCGATCTGCCGAGCCGTGGGCGCACGCTACGCCCATCCCTGCGCGCGGCCGATCACGCCCATGGCGATCAGCCGGCTCCATGCCGCCGGACTGCAGGTCATGACCCCACACACGAACGACCCCGCCGAAGCAGAGCGTTTCCTGGAGGCAGGGGCCGATCTCGTCGCCAGCGACGACCCGCGGCTACTGGTCGCGCTCAAAGAGCCCTCAGCCTGACTGCGCTGGCAATGCCGATGCGGTCTCACGAATCTGCCCGCAAGGCCCTCGACGCCACGACCCAGGTCATCGCGATGCAC
Organism: uncultured Anaerolineaceae bacterium; assembly: GCA_964477545.1. Taxonomy (GTDB): domain Bacteria; phylum Chloroflexota; class Limnocylindria; order Limnocylindrales; family CSP1-4; genus JALYGJ01. Next base: position 1,219 of record CAYZEJ010000102.1, read on the forward strand.
CGGTTCGCCGCATGGAGGATTCGTTGAGTCGCCGGACCAGCGCGGGGAGGAAGTCGAGCCGTTCGATGACGTGGTCGGCGCCGGCCGCGATGAGTGCGGTGGACGGTCGATACCCGGCGGCGTAGCCGATCGCCCAGACGCCCGCCGCCCGGGCCTCGATGATGTCGTACTCGGTGTCCCCGACGTAGACCACCTGCGCCGGTTGACCAGGCCTGATCGCCCGGAGTGCTGCCCGCTTCGGTTCAGCGTCGCCGACCACGAAGTCGAAGATGCCCGTCAGGCTCAGGCGCGCCACGTCTCGCTCGATCACCTCGACGGCCGCGGCGCTCACTACCCCTACGCCACCGCCCATCGAGCGGATACGTTCGACCATCTTGAGGGCGCCCCGGGCCAGAGTGGCGTCGCGGGTGCTCACCTCGTCGTTCCAGAGACGAACCGCGCCATCGAGCTGGGAGCTCGGGACGCCGAGGTCCCTGAACAGGGTGCCCAGCGGCAGACGCCAGCGATCGAAGAAGTCGGCACGCCCCGGAGATGGGAGCCCCAGGCGGCCGAGAACCGCGTCAGCCGCCTGCCAGGCTCGGTCAGCGTCGTCGACCAGCGTGCCGTTCCAATCGCACGCGACGATGAATGGGCGGCTCACGACTCCATCGGATCGACCGGAAGCATTCACCGTTCCATCGTATCGGCCCGGGATACGCGTCGCCTAAGCCGATACACTGACGCGACGCTGTTCCCGACTCACGTTGGTATCCTGCTCGCGGAGGATGGGACATGAGGCAGGTCGATCCGTTCGCGCTCCCCGGACGGTTCTGGCGCGGCAACCTGCACACCCATTCGACGGCGTCCGACGGGCATCTCGCCTCGGCCGCTGTATGCGCGTTCTACAGGGCGGCGGGCTACGACTTGCTCGCGATCACCGACCACTTCCTCGAACGCTATGACTATCCGTTGACAGACGCATCCGGGGACGACACGGCCGATTTCGTCACTCTCCGCTCGGCGGAGCTTCACGCGGGCCGCATCGAATCGGGCGAGTTCTGGCATCTGCTGGGCATCGGCCTTCCCGCCGACTTCGCGCCACCGAGCGCGGACGAAACCGGTCCGCAACTCGCCTCCCGCGCACTCGCGGCGGGCAGTTTCGTGGCCGCCGCCCATCCGGCCTGGTATGGCGCGACTGACGGCGAGATCCGGTCACTCGGCCCGATCCACGCGATCGAGGTCTGGAACGCGACCGCCGCCGACCTGAACGATCGACCGGACAGCTGGTACGTCCTCGACCAGCTGCTGAGCCGAGGAGGCCGCTACTCAGCCCTCGCCACCGACGACGCTCACTTCACCGGCGGACGGAACGACGCGCTCCAGGCGTGGGTCTGGGTGAAGGCCGAGGCGCTCACGCCAGCCAGCCTGCTCGCCGCGCTCAAGGCCGGACGGTTCTACTCGAGCACCGGTCCGGAGTTTCACTCGATCGAGATCGACCCGGCGCGCCGGATGAGGATCGACTGCACACCGGTCGATCGGGTCTTTGTCACGGCTGGTGGCTCGCAGGTCGTGAGCGTTCAGGGCAACGAGCTCACTGAGGCGGTCGTCGACCTGGGTGGTCTCGATGGGCCCTACTGCCGAGTCACGGTTCGGGATCGGCAAGGGTGCCGCGCGTGGTCCAACCCGATATGGCTCGATGATCTGGTGTTCGATCGCTGACCAAGCGATGCTCTGACCCGGACCGCCGGTGGGCGCATGTGCGCCATCGGTGAGTCACGGATCTCGTCCTCACCCACCAGCCAGCGGAAAGACCTAGCGCCAGGCCAGGACGGCGTAGTACGACATCGGTCCATGGCCCTTCGACAGAAGGAAGCGGTCGCGGCCAGGATCCTCGACGGTGGCCGGCGTGACGTTGAGGACGCGGTCGTAGAGAACCCACAGCACGTCGAGCGTGGAGTCTGCGCTCGTTGCGTGCTTCTCGTCCCCGGTCATGAGCCCGATGAGGCGAGGCAGGTCGTCGTAGCCAAGCGGCGTCGGCGGACCCGGCAAGGACGCGGTCGTCGTTTCGGTCATCGGCCGAGTCTGCAACCTCAAGCGCACTTGAAGTCAAGCAGTAGGATGGGGGCATGCCCGTGCTGCCGGATCAGATCACTATCGGCGAGCTTGCGACGCGCAGCGGGGTCGCCACCTCGGCGCTGCGCTTCTACGAGGAGCGAGGGCTGATCGCGCCCGAGCGGACCGGCGGCAACCAGCGCGTCTACCCGCGCCCCGCCCTGCGCCGCGTCGCTTTCATTCGCGCCGCCCAGGCGGTCGGGCTGACGCTCGATGAGATCGCAGGAGCGCTTGCGACGCTCCCGGCCGACCGCACGCCGGTGAAGCGGGACTGGGAGCGTCTGTCAACTGCTTGGCGTGATCGCCTCGATCAGCGCATCGTCGAGCTCGAGCGATTGCGTGATGGCCTGACCGGCTGCATCGGCTGCGGCTG
>CAYZEJ010000102.1:3782-8983 GCA_964477545.1 uncultured Anaerolineaceae bacterium
GACCTGCTCGGTATTCCGCTCGAGCGGCACGCCACCGATCCACACTGGGCCGAGGCACATCTCGAAGGCGGCATCCGATTTGCCCTGCACGCCAGTGGGGAGCGGCTGCGCCCACAGGTGCCGGGAACCGTGCGGGTGAACTTCGAGGAGGCCGATCTGGAGGGGACAGTGGAGCGGCTGCGCGCCGCAGGCATTCGGGTCGGACCTATCGAGCGTGAGGATTGGGGCGAATCGGTCGAGGTCTTCGATCCGGACGGATACGTGATCGAGCTGTTCCGTCCGCCCACATCTCACCAGCCGGCCGCCACCTGAACCCGCGGGTCCCGAGGGCAAGCATCATTCCGCGACGGCGCAGGGCTCAAACCGGCTCTGAGCCGACCCACCGCACGCATTTCCGCACTTCTTGACGAAAGCTCTCGGGGCCGAGCCGCCTGATCGGTCAAGGTGCGGAGCCGCCGGTGGTGGCGTCAGTGCGAGCTGGGAAGCTCCTGCTCGATCTCAAACGTGATCCGGCCAGGACCGCGGAGGTAGGCCGCTCGGACGCCCCAAGTGCGATCCTTCGGCGCCTCCAACGTCTCGGCACCTCGTTCAGACGCCAACCGGTAATCCTCATCGCAGTTATCGCTCGCGAATCCGATCGTCGCCGTGCCGTCCTCGTCAGCCGCGTCGAGGATAAGCGATGCGCCGTGCAGCGAGAGCACCGCCATCCCGCCGCCGTTCTCGAAGGTTGGCCGGATATCCCATACCCGCGCAAGCCAATCGAGGGCGCCCGAGAGATCACGGACCGGGACATGGAGATGGTTGAACCTCATGCTCGCTCCTCCTGCGACGGTGCTGAGAGTCGTCGTTGCTTGCGTCGGACTTCGCGCGTCGCCGCCCTCGGAAGGTAGCACGGGTCGGTCCCCGCTCAGCACTGGAACGATGAGCGCAACAAGGGGGAACTCGACCCCGGATTAGCTGGGTCCGTTACGGTCCGCCCGCTGATCGAGTTGCGCGCTCGCGGCGTTTCCACACTTCTTGACCAAGGCTCGAACTGTCGCTGAACTGTCACAAGTGCTCACACTGGTCGCAGAATTCGCAGAGATGACCGTGAGCATTAGATCGGTCGCTTGGATCTTGGCGATCGGCGGACTGGCGATCCCGTTGATCGGCACCCGGTTTGCCGGCTGGCCGATTGTGCTGGGTTGGGCGATCGTCCTCATGGCCGTCTGGTTGCTCAAGCCCCTGGCCGGAGCCAACCGCTCACAGCGAGTGATCCTCGCCGCCGCCTCAATCCCGCTCCTCGTGCCCGCGGCGACACTCTTCGGCCTCTACCTGATCCCCGCTGCTGTCGCATGGCTGGTGGCCGAGCTGCGTTCGCAAGGGCCCGCCTCGCGGTGAAGACCCTCAGCGTTCGGCCTCGACCTGCTGCTGAGTCTCCGCTGAAGCCAAGAGGAAACGTCGCGGGCGCGATGGCGCCGAAATGAAGATCAGTGCCAGAATCGGCACGAAAGGCTTCGGCCAGCGGCTCTGAGCGCGAAGGATCCTGCGCCCGAGCCACGCGGAATCCCAAGTACACCGATGAGTGCCGCCACGTAGACAATCGTCAAGGCGATCCTGGGATCAATCTTCATCGGTCTGCGTCTCCCCTCCCGACTGGTAGTCCGTTCGGTGACTACCTGCTCAGTCAGGTCGTGTGGCGGCTGGGAATGGCTCGGACGCCGCCTCCTTTGCCCGGCCAGGCGGAGTGGAGCCAGCGTGCTGATCGCAGATCATCGCAATCACTTGCTCAGGTTCGACCGACTTACGTGAATGCCTTCTAACCCGCGTCTCACGGTGGTATCACGGTCTCCCGACAGCTTTGATCGCATGATCAAGCCACAGGACCAACGTGAGCGCAGCGAGCTCTTCGAGCGGCTCTGGCTCTACCGATGGGCCTACGAGCACCGCAGCCGATACGACAGCGAACCAATCATGCCGATCGCGACGGCGATCGCTTACGCAAGATGGCTCATGTCGTCCCAGGCGCTACGGATGTCGTCGTGGCGCGGGGACTGACCCACGTCTCGGTCGGTCTCATTGGGTGGCGCCGTCGCCAACAGTCACTCGTGTCTACGCGGGTAGGACGATCAGACCAGTCCAAGCCGATCCGACCCGTGCACGCCCACGGCGCTCTACTCTGAACGCGTGGACCTAGAAACCCTCTTCTTGTCTACGTGTGATGACCTTGAGGAGCGGATTCGCCGGGCGAACGACGGTGACGCTAGTCCTACGCAGCGCGAGTACGAGGCCTTGATGATCGCCCCATTGCTGCGCAAGCTCATCCTGGATAGTCAGTCGCTCATCGATCGCGTCAACCGAACGCATCGCCTAAAGATCCGATATCCCATCCAGGCTTGGCCACTGCTGGCGGGAAGCGGGGGCACATCGACTCCTCCCGAGTTCGACGATTCACCACGGCCGATCCTGGAACACTTCATCGATCGTGTGGTCTTGGATCGAGATGAGATGCTGTCGCGCCCAGTCATGATCTGGAACGGGCAAGTGGTCACGGCTCGCGACGTGATCCGTCATTTGGCCAACGCGGCCGGTGGCGTGCATTTGGGACCTCCGAGGTCAGAGAAGGGCAGGATGCTTCTCGAGCTCGATCAGTCCATCAAATTCGCCGGCGTTCCGGCAGGAAGTCTCTGCGTGATGGCTATTGGGCGCGGGGCTCTGCTCGGGCTCGACGAGCTGCGGCGGTTGGTAAGAGTCCAACTGCATACGCGATCCAACGAACCGATCTGATGGGCCGCCATGCGGACGGCTCCGGTCTGAGCGGACCAAGCCTCGCTGCCGGCAGCCAGGTTCGAGTGCAGCTCGCCAAGGCTGTTCATCCGGACGTCGAGTACGACGCCATCGTGATCTCCGACGATGGGAACCACATCGTCGTCCGCGGACCGTGGGCTGAAGCGGAGGCGCGCGACCTCGGCTTCGTGCGCTTCGAGCCCGGGGACATGTTCACCGAGCACTACTGGCGCGATCGCTGGTACTCCGTCAAGGAGGTCCGCAACGAGGGCGGCGAGCCGAAGGGCTGGTACTGCGACGTTGCTCGGCCGGTCCGTGTCGAGGGCAATGAGCTGGTCTCCGAGGATCTGGACCTGGATCTGTGGGTTTCCGCCGATGGTCGAACTGTCCTCCGTCTCGACGAGGACGAGTTTGCAGCCAGCGGCCTCGCTGAGACCGATCCCCACGCGGTCAGTCGAGCCAAGGACGCTCTGGCGGATCTCGAGCTACTAGCCAGTCAGCGCTTCCGCGCCCTCGCTCACAATGACTGACTGCATCTTCTGCGACATCGTGGTTACTGAGGCGCCCGCCAGCTTCGTCCACCGCGATGAGCTGGTCAGCGCCTTCCTCGATACCCGCCCGGTCACGCCCAGTCACCTGCTCGTCATCCCCAATGAGCACGTCGCCTTCACCCACGACCTGCCCGATGCGACCGCCGACCGCCTCTTCGCCGTCGCCCGCCGCCTGGCGCGCAACCTTCGCCAGACCGATGCCGTCCACGCCGACGGCGTCAACCTGTTCGTGGCCGATGGCGAGGCCGCCGGACAGGAGGTCTTGCACGCCCATCTCCACGTTATCCCCCGCTTCCCCGACGACGGCTTCGTCGTCGATGCCGCGGCCTGGGCTGACCCGCCGCCTACCCGTGAGCAGCTGGACACCCTGGCAGCCGCCCTGGCGGCGTCCGAGGACCTCGACGAGAGGACGCGCGCCTGGTATCGGGCCCTCCCGGCGAAGCGCACCGGTGCAGGCGTTGTGCTCACCGACACGGAGGGTCGGGCGCTGCTGGTCCGTCCGACCTACAAGGAGCACTGGGAGATTCCGGGCGGCATGGTCGAGGCGGGCGAGTCACCCCATGCAGCGGCTGCCCGGGAGATCGCCGAGGAGCTCAGCATCGAGCGTCCGCTCGGTCGCCTCCTGTGCGTGGACTGGGTACCGCCTCGTGACCCGAAGACCGATGGCCTCATGTTCCTCTTCGACGGCGGCCGCCTCGATTCCGATGACGTGGCCGCCATCGTGCTCCGCTCCGAAGAGCTGAGCGAGCACCGGTTCGTGGCCGCTGATGCCCTGGAAGACTTCCTCCCGGCGTATATGGCACGACGCGTGGTCGCCGCCCTGGCGGCTCATGACGCCGGTATCACGCAGTACCTCGTCGATGGCACGGCCGACGATGCCCAACAGCCCGCCCCCCAGATGTTCCCCGCGGTCAGCATCGAGACGACTCGGCTGCTGCTGCGCCCGTATCGGGCCGAGGACGCTCCCGACGTTGTGCTCGCCTGCCGCGACGAGTTGACCCAGCGCTGGTTGCCGCTACCGAATCCCTATACCGACGCCGATGCCGCGGCCTGGTGCATCGAGATGGCGCCCGGCTTCCGGAGGTCGGGCGAGGGCATCGAATGGGCCGCGGTGCGACGCTCGGACGACCGGCTCATCGGCTCCTTCGGCCTCAAGCGCACCGACTGGCGCGGGCGCAGCAGTGAGATCGGCTATTGGGTCGCACCCTGGGCGCGTGGTGAAGGCTTCGCGGTCGAGGCGACGCTGGCGATCGCGAGCTGGCTGCTGGTGGAGCAGCGCTTCGAGCGAATGGTCCTTCGAGCCGCCACCGGCAACCTCGCTTCTCAGCGCGTCGCGGAGAAGGCCGGCTTCACTCGCGAGGGCATTGCTCGCAGCGCCGGGTTCACCAACGATGGCCGCGTCGACCTCGTCGTCTTCAGCCTTGTCCGGTCGGATCTTGACGAGCCGCGAGGTGCGGAGGTCAGCTGAACGCCATGCTCAACGAAAGGGGGGGTATCCACGTGAGTGCAACCAACCGCCGCACATCCGTGGCGGACGCCGTAACGAGAGGGCGAGGGATGGACAGCGAGACCAAGCATCTGAGCTTCGTCTGCCGGAGCTGCGGGGCGCGACATCCGATCCCGTTCGCCTATGGCTACGACGCTCTCGACAGTCCGTCGTCGCCAACTCCCGCGCATCGACGAGGACGAACTCGCGGCACACGAGGTCCTCGACGGGTGGCCCAGTCTCAGAAGCGGCGAGCCGACGCGAACCCGATTTGCGCGAAGGAGTCGAAAGCATGGCTATGATCTCCGACCGAGTGGAGCTTGCCCGTCGGGGTGCCAACGATGCCGTCATCTGCCGGCTCCCGTCCGGCTGGGCCGTCATCGGCGACGTTCAGTTCT
>CAYZEJ010000103.1:0-8905 GCA_964477545.1 uncultured Anaerolineaceae bacterium
GCCGGTGTCGGCGCGCCCGCCCGGTCGGCCGCCAACTGGCCGCAGGCGGCCCCGATCTCGACTCCCCTGTTGCGCCGGACAGTGGCGCCAATGCCGGCGGTGCGCAGCTGGAGCGCAAACGCCTCGGTCCGTTCCCCAGAGCTGGGCAACCACGGGGTGTGGGCAACCGGGTTCATCGGGATGAGGTTGACGTGCGCGTGCTGGCCCCGGATCAGGCGCGTGAGCGCGGCTGCGTCTTCATGCGTGTCGTTGATGCCTTCGATCATCACGTACTCGTAGGTGACGCGCCGCCCGGTCGTGGCCGCGTAACGGACCGCCGCGTCGACGACGGCGTCGACCGGATAGCGCCGATTCAGAGGAACGAGCACGTCGCGCAGCTCCGGTCGTGCCGCGTGGAGCGAGACGGCGAGCGTGTACTGCGGCTTCTCTTCGATCAATCGCTCCATGCCGGGCACGACCCCGCTGGTGCTGATCGTTACGTGCCGCGCCCCGAGACCGAACCTGCCGCTATCAGTCAGCGCGGCGGCGGCCTCGAGCACCCGCTCCGTGTTGAGCAGGGGCTCTCCCATGCCCATGAACACCACGTTGGTCAGGCGCTGGCCGACGCCGGCGAGCCAATGACGCCAGAAACGCGCCTGGTCAACGATCTCCGAGGCTTCCAGGTCGCGTTCAAAGCCGAGCTCGCCCGTGGCGCAGAACGGGCAGCCGACGGCGCACCCAGCCTGGCTCGAGATGCACACGGTTGCCCTCGCTCGGCGGCAGCCGCGCGCCGGGTAGCGCATTAGCACGGATTCGATCAACCGGCCATCGTCAAGACGGTGAAGGGCCTTCTGCGTCAACCCGTTATCGGCCGCCGTGACGTCGGTCTCGGTGAGCGTGCTCGTGCGGAAGTCCCTGTCGAGTTCCGCCCGCAGCGCCTGGGGCAGCGTATGCAGCTCGTCTGCCGACTGGGCGGCGCCCGACCACAGATGGTCTGACACCTGGCGACCGCGATACGCAGGCTGCCCATGGTCGGTCAACCATCGTTCGATTCGGTCGGCCGGCAGCCCGGACAGGCCGGGACGAGGATCGCGAAGGCCGGCCGGCGGGAGCGTGATGAGTGGTTGGACAGGCGCCATGGCAGCACCTTCGAAGGACATCCGGTGATGCTACGCCGAAGCTGCCTTGGGAGCCTCCGAGCTCGAGCGGACGCTCGCGCCCGCCAGCGACGGGCGACCACGGAGCAGCTCTGCACCGCTCATCCGCCGACCGCCCGCAGGCTGAACCTCGCTCAACTCGAGCAGTCCATCCGACGTCGCCAGTCCGAGGCCATCGTCGTCCGTTCTGACCAGCGTGCCCGGGGAGGGCTGCGTCGAATCGGCGACACGCGCGCGCCACACGACCACCCGACCTTCCGGAGTGTCGATGAAGCTGCCCGGCCAGGGTTGATAGGCGCGGACCTGTCTCTCGAGCCTCGCGGCGGCCTGCTCAGGGTTCAGGCGGCCGTCCTCACGTCGCAGTGGCCGCGTCAGGGTCGCGCCTTCGGCCGGCTGAGGAGATGCGGTCAGTGTTCCGCTCAACCAATCGTCAAGAGTCCGGGCGAGCAGCCCAGCCGCGGCGTGACTGAGCTCGGCCTCGAGCAGTGGTGCGGTCTCGTCCCCGGCCAACGCGCGACGGGCCTGGGCGATCAGCGGGCCGGTGTCGAGCCCTGCATCCATGCGCATCAGCGATACGCCTGTCTCAGGGTCGCCATCGAGGATAGTGGCGGCGATCGGTGATGCTCCGCGGTGGCGCGGCAATAACGATGGATGCAGGTTCAGCGCACCGTGCCGAGGCATCTTCAGCAGCGCCGCCGGCACGATCTGTCCGTAGTCGGCCAGCATCAGGAGCTCGGGCCGGAGCTGGGCGACTTCCTCGATCGACTCCGAGTCGCGCAGGCGTGCCGGACGTAGCATCGGTAGCCCGCGCTCCGTGGCCCAATCGGCCACCGGTGGGTCAGTCGGGCGTCCACGTGAACCTGGACGCGTGGGGGCAGTGACGGCCGCGATCAGGTCGACGGACGGATGGCCGGCGAGCGCCTCAGCGATGGGGACTGCAAAAGAGCCGCTGCCCAGAAAGATGGTCCGGGCGCGCTCAGTCACGCCAGCGGCGCGAGCTCCTCTTCCTCTGCACCGAGCTCGGCAGCCATCTGCGCGACCGGGATGAGCTCGTCCATCGAGTCGAGATAGTCGATATAGAGCTTGCCCTGGAGGTGATCCAGCTCGTGCTGTACGGCCCTGGCCAGGAGGGCTTGCCCGGTCAGCTTGACGCGCTTCCCGTGGCGATTCTGGGCCACCACCCAGACCTGCTCCTTACGCGTGACGTACGCGACATAGCCGGGAAGCGAGAGGCAACCCTCGAGATCGCGGTCCTCCCCTGCGGCCTTGACGAGCTTCGGGTTGACCAGCTCATGGAGGCGCCCCGATACCTCGACGACGCATGCCTGGAGCGCGACGCCGAGCTGCGGCGCAGCAAGGCCGACGCCTGGTGCCGCGCGCATCGTGTCGGTCAGGTCGTCAAGCAGCTCGTGCAGGTACTTGCCAAACGAATCGACAGGCTCGCCCTTGAGGCGCAACCGCGGGTCGCCGAGCGTAATAATGGGCTGGATCGTCATCGCGGCCGAGTATAGGTCGGGACCGCTTGCGCCCGTGCGGGCCGTCGTGGACGGGCGTGTCGATCGCGATATGCCCTCCATGCTTACGTAAGCAGGAGCCGGTCCGATAGCGCCGGCCAGCCGCTCAGAGAACGCCCACTATCGGACGGAATATTCCGTCCATGCATGAATCGCCCCGTGATAGCGGATAGCGGGTCGGCTCTAGCTCAGCCGCTGGCGCGGGGCTCGCCTTATCCGCACGGCTACGCGGGCCCTAAGCATGGGGAGCATACGAAACCACTTAGCGAGGACTGACCGGGGGCAACCGATCACGCAATCGGCCGTCACAACAGGCTTTCAGGGTCCACGTCGACGGACCACGGGAGGCCCGGATCTGTGCCCAGGACGTCGAGCGGCCTGTCGCCGCGGATCACGACGTGGAAGCGCCACTTGCCCGCACGCCGCGCGATGTACGCAGGCACTGGCCCGAGTACCTCGGCGTCCGTCCCGAGCTCTGCGGCCCGCTGGCGCAGCTTGACGACCATCTCGGCGCCCCGGGCCTGCGCAGCGTCGCGATCCTCGATCGCTACCGTCAGCTTGACGATCGCGCCGAACGGCGGCGAACGGAACCTCCGTCGCGAGTCGAGCTCGGCGTCGTAGAAGGCGGCCCCGTCCGCGCTCGCGACGGCTCGGATCACGGGGTGTTCTGGTAGGTAGGTCTGGATGATCGCCCGACCGGGGCGTTCGCCGCGTCCGGCACGCCCGACTGCCTGCGCCAGGAGCTGGTACGTGCGTTCGGCGGCACGTTCGTCGGGGAGATTCAGCGAGACATCGGCCGAGACGACGCCGACCAGGGTCACCTGCGGGACGTCAATGCCCTTTGCCACCAGCGCGGTCCCCACGAGCACGTCCAGCTCCCCGGCCGCGAACTGGTCGATGACCTTGACCGCGCTTCCCCGCCTTTCCACCACGTCGCGGTCGAGCCTGTCCACGCGCAGGGCGGGAAAGCGGACGGCAACCTCGCGTTCCACCCTCTCTGTGCCACCGCCGAGGTAACGGATGCGCGGCGAGTCGCACGCCGGGCAGCGCCGCGCGACAGGCGCGGTCGCGCCACAGTGGTGGCAACGCAGCGACAGGCTGCTCGAATGCAGCACCAGCGGGCGCTGGCATTCGGGGCAGATCTGAACGTAGCCGCAGTCGCGGCACACGACAACCGTTGCGGCGCCGCGGCGATTAATCAGCAGGATGGCCTGATCGCCTGCGCTCGTGTCGAGCTGCGTCAGCGCGGCGCTCAGGCGACGGGACAAGAGGCCGCGGTTGCCCGCACCAAGCTCGGCTCGAAGGTCGACGATCTCGATCTCCGGGGGGCTCCCCGAGACGCGCTCGGGCAGCCGGAAATGCTCGAACCGGCCCTCTCTGGCACGACCCAGGCTCACGACGTCCGGTGTGGCGCTGCCGAGGAGGACGGGCGCATCACTCAGCCGGCCCAGCTCGACCGCGAGGTCGCGTGCCTGGTACCGCGGCGTGCGCTCCGACTTGTATGCCGCGTCGTGCTCCTCGTCGACCACAACGAGCCCAACGTCAGCAAGCGGCGCCAGGACCGCGATACGCGTGCCCACGACCACCTGGGCTGCTCCGCTTCGAATGCGCCGCCACTCGTCGCCACGTTCGCCGTCCGAGAGGCCACTGTGCACCAGCGCGATATCCGTACCAACGTCGTGCTGGAGGCGTTCGAGGAGAGGCATGGCCAGGGCGATCTCGGGTACGAGAACGAGCGCGCCCCGACCCGCTTCGAGAGCCGCCTTGATCGCCTCCGCGTAGATGGCGGTCTTGCCGCTCGCCGCGGCACCTTCGATCAACAGCGTCGCGTGCCGGCGGTCGCCGATGAGTGAGCGAACCCTGTCCGCGACGGCCGCCTGCGGCGCGCTCAGCTTTGCCTCGCCGGGGATCGTTCCGCGCACGGGATCCGGGCGACCTTCACGCGGGCGCCGCTCCACGCGCGCCGTCTCCAGTTCGACCAGGCCGCGCTTGGCGACGCTGGCCAGCGCGCTCGATCCGTGACGCTCGGCCAGCCGCGCGGAACTGACCGCATCCGCCGTTTCATGGAGCTCTTGGAGGAGTGCTCTCTGCCGTGGCCCAAGCCGGGGGCCATCGGTGCCCAAGGCCGCCTGCCCCGCCGCGCCAAGGCGCACACGGCGTTCCAGCTTCTCGCGCGCCTCTGGCGGCCGGACGCTCCACTCGACTGCGACGCTGCCGTCATCCGCCGGGCGGATGACTCGCTCAACTCGCTCGAGCATGCCCGGGGCGAGCATCGAGCGGACAACCAGGGCTGGGGGCGCGAGGTAGTGGCTCGTGATGTGCTGAGCCAGTTGGACCTGGATCGGAGGCAACAGCGGCCCATCGCTGCGGACGCGCGCCAGCACCGGCTTCGTCTCTCGCGTTGGGGCGGCGACCGAGACACCGAGCACGATGCCCATCGCCTTGCGACGTCCGTATTCGACGAGCACGGCCTCCCCGACCGTCAGGTCATCGAGAGCATCCGGCAGGTGGTACGTGAAGGTCTGCCCGCCGCCGGGACCGACCGCGTCGACGGCCACCTCGACAAACCTGTGCTGGCCGACGCCTGCATCCGGGCCTGCATCGGAAACTGCGAGGGGGCGCAAGAGGGTCAGAGGCTGACCCGGCGACGCGGGTGGCGTGCGTGCTCGGACTTGATGATCTTGTGGATCCTCCTGGCGGTCTCCCTGGCTTGTCCAGTCTCATTGATTACCACGTGGTCGTATTCGGGGCGGTGGCGCATCTCGATTTCCGCGTCCTCGCGGCGCCGGGCCAGCTCCTCCTCCGTCTCGGTGCCGCGCTCCGTTATGCGCTGCTCGCGCTCCTCTTCCGACGGGGGCGCGACGAAGATCCGCAATGCGCCTGGAACCAGGGTCTTGATCTTCTCGGCGCCCTGGACGTCGATCTTCAAGATCGCGTCACGACCGCTGGTGAGCGCCTCGACGACCTGATCGCGCGGCGTGCCCGACCAGTGACCATGTACCTCGCTCGCTTCCAGCAGGCGCCCGGACTCCATGAGGCGTCGAAACTCCTCGACGCTGACGAACTGGTAGTCGACGCCTTCGACCTCTCCTTCGCGCGGGGCACGGGTCTTGTACGTCACGACGAAATGGCGCGGTGGGGCCGCCTCGCGCTGCTTGAGCCAACGGATGATCGTGTCCTTGCCTACGCCCGAGGGCCCGGAGATGATCACGACCATCGCCCCTGGTGCACCCTCGGCCTTTTCGAGGGTCATGTCCGGTACCTGCGTCTGGCTCATCTGCGCGGCTCACGCAGCGTGCCGAGGACGCTCTCGAGCTCGGCGGGCAGTGGCGCTTCGGCGCGAATGAGCTTCTCGTTCGAAGGGGATGCGAACTCGATCCGCCACGAATGGAGAAAGAGGCGCTCCAGGCCGTCCGGGCCACGGCGCGCGGCGCCCGTCGCGTAAACAGGATCTGTGGCGATGGGGTGGCCGATGGACGAGAGATGGACGCGGATCTGGTGCATGCGCCCGGTATGGAGGTCCACCTCCAGCAGGGTCCACCCGACGAAGCGCTCGCGAACCCGATACCCAGTCACGGCAACTTTGCCCCCGCTGACAACTGCCATCCGACTGTATCGGCGCGGATCCCGCCCGATGGGTGCTTCGATCCGTCCGACCTCAGCTGGCACGGCTCCCTGCACGAGCGCGAGGTACGTCTTCTTCACGCGGCGCGCCTTGAGCTGCGCCATCAGCGCGGTCTGGGCCCGATCGTTGCGCGCGACGACGATCAGACCGCTCGTGTCTCGGTCGAGTCGATGGACGATGCCCGGGCGCTCGTCGCCCGCGACTGCTCCGTAGGCCGCCACACCGCCACGCGCGAGTAGCGCGTTGACGAGTGTGCCCGACGGGTGCCCAGGCGACGGGTGCGTAACCAGGCCGGCCGGCTTGTTGATGATCAGCACGTCCTCGTCCTCGTAGACGACGTCGAGGGCGACGTCCTCTGCCTCGAGGGTGGCGGGCACGTGCTCGGGGATGTCGAGCTCGAGACTCACGCCTGGCGAGACGACCATGTTGCTCTTGACCTGCTGGCCGTTGAGCGTCAATCGGCCCTCGCCGATCAACCGCTGGACGTAGCTGCGCGACAGTCCGACGGCATCGGCCACCACGCGGTCCGCGCGACGCGGCGAATCCGCGGCGGGCACGGTGACCGTGACGGCCAACGACTTAGCCTTCGCAGCCGGCCTTCCGGCCGCTGCTGCGCGGCCGACGACAGCTGGTCGCCTGACGGCATCCTTCTGTCGCCGGCCTTGCACGCTCATCAGGCGGCCTGGTGCGTCAGCCGACGCGTCAGCCGCCCGCCAAAGAGGCTCAGCAGGATCAGCAAGAGCAGCGCGATGCTGATGGCCGAGTCAGCGACGTTGAAGGTGTACCAGCGCCAGTCGCCGATGCCCATGTCGACGAAGTCGATCACGTGCTGGTAGCGGATCCGATCGATGAAGTTGCCAAGGGCACCCCCCAGCAGCAGACCGAGCGCGAGGGTCAGGAGCCACGTGCCGCGCGTCCCCTCGCGCCATTGGTAGACCACGATCAGGCCGATGACGAAGGTGCTGGCCAGCGCGAGCACGATCGCTGAATTTCCGAACAGGCCGAAGATGCCGCCCGTGTTGTAGGACTTCGCGATCCTCAGGAAACCGTCGATGATCGGCGTCGGCTGGGCCGAGCCTTGCAACGGCTGGGTGGAGGCGAGGGCAAAATTTGCATCGATCCACATCTTGGATAGCTGATCCGCGACGATCACGATCAGGGCGAGCGTGAAAAAGGCGAGCCACCTCCTTCGCTTCTCTATCCCGGTGATCAAGCAGCGGCTCCCTGGCCGCGCAGCGCGAGCGTCACTTGGCCGCCACTGATCTCGTGCGTCGAGACAGGTACGTCGGATGGTGGCGCTTCACGCTTGATCGCGGTGGCAAGCGTGTCCTCCGTGAGCTGGGCCAGGTAGGGCTCGAGCGGGTCGAGGACGCTCCCAGGCGCGTCGAGCCACAGCTCGATCGTCTCATCGAGCTCAAGGCCAGCCTGCTTCCGCAGGTCCTGCACCGCGCGCGTCAGCTCGCGTGCGTCGCCCTCGGCGCGCAGCTCATCGTCGATCTCGGTATCGATCACCACCACCAGGCCATTCTCGTGGGCAACCGCTGTTCCGGCTCTGGGCGTGGCGATGATCTCGACCTCGTCCTGGGCAAGGTCGACCCCGGCCAGGCGAACTCCGCCGTCCGGCAGGTACTCGACCTCGTTGGCCCGGGCGGCTGCCATGACCTCCTGCGTCTTCGTGCCGAGCCGTTTCCCGATCCGCGGTAGCAGGGGTCGAACTCGTCGCTCGACGAGCTCCGATTCGTCACCGATGACCTCGACCTGCTTGACGTTCGTCTCGTCGGCCAGCAGCTCGAGCAGGTCCGCCTCTTCCTGTGGCCTGCCTACCGCGAGCCGTCCACCGGGCACGGCCAGCCACATCCGGCGCAGCGGCTGGCGGAGGCGCAGCCCGGCCTGGCCACGGAGAGTCCGGGCCAGCTCAACGGCACGCAGGAGCGTGGCCATCGCGTCCTCGAGCGGCTTGTCGCGATGGGCGGCGAAGTCCTCGGCCGGCCACGGTGTCAGGTGGATCGAGTCAGCAGCCTCCGCGTCAACGGCGACGGCAAGCTTCTGGTAGAGGTGCTCCGACAGGAACGGCAGGATGGGCGCGAGCATGCGCATTGTCCCTACAAGTGCTGTGTGCAGCGTCGCAAAGGCCAGGTCCCTGTCGAGCGCGTCGGCGCTTCGCGAGATCCGTCGCCGGCTGCGGCGGAGATACCACGTCGACAGGTCGTCGATGTGCTCGCCCAGGCGGACCGTGGCGCGCCGGGTGTCGAAGTCGGCCAGCTCAGCGCCGGAGTCCGTTGCGGCCGCCGCCGTCCTCGACAGGATCCAGCGATCCAGGATCGATCGTCCTTTGCTCGAGTCGGTGCGCTCAGAAGGCGACCAATCGTGCAGCGCCGCGTACGTGACGAAGAAGGCGTAAACGTTCCACAGCACGAGCAGCTCGCGGCGCGCCTCGTCTGCCGTGCCATAGCCGAAGAGAATGTTGTCTTCGGGCCGCTGCTTGGCGTACATCCAGCGCATGACGTCAACGCCCATGCGCTCGGCGGCCTCATCGAACTCGATCGCGTTGCCCCAGCTCTTGTGCATCGCGCGCCCGTCCTCGGCGAAAAGCGTGGCGTAGCCGAAGATCGTCTTGAATGGCGGCTCGT
>CAYZEJ010000104.1:0-8873 GCA_964477545.1 uncultured Anaerolineaceae bacterium
GCTCGTCCTTGAGCGTGAAGTAGCAGTGGCCGGCGGCGCTGATGCTGACCTGGCCAACCTCGCCCTCGACCCACACATCGCGCAGCCGCGGCGCGGACCGGAGCGTCCCCTTGACAAGCGAGGTGAGCTCGCCGACAGACATGATCGGCAACGAAGACGCCGCGTTTTGGATGGGCGGCGCGCTCGGCTCCATGGGCTCGATCGGTAGTCGGGCAGTCGACTCGGTCACGGGCTAAAGGTAGCGGCCCCCGGCACTCGTGCGACTTTCTCATCTGATGCGAGAGGTTGCTGAATGCCGCGAAGGCCAGCCCGTGGGCGGTCGAAAGTCGGCAGTTTTTCCAAACTGATGGTGAAAATTGCGTGTGAGACGCCGGATTGGGAGCAAATCCGGGAGTCCAGCCCGGCGTTCGGGGTGTTTGTGTCTAATCAGATGAGAATCTTGCGCAGGTTGCCCGCGCGGGCGGGCGGCGACGACCCTTTAGACGCGGGTTTGGTAGTCGCCCGTGCGGGTGTCGATCCGGATCGTGTCGCCGGCGTCCACGAACAGTGGAACCTGGACGACGAGCCCCGTTTCGAGGGTCGCGGGCTTTCGCGCACCGCTCTGCGTGTCCCCGGCGAACCCGGGGTCCGTCTCGACCACCTTGAGCTCGACGGTGACTGGGAGCTCCACGCCGATGGTGTCGCCCTCGAACGAGGTGCGGTCGAGCGTCATGCCGTCGGTCAGGTACTGCGCCGACTCGCCGAGCTGCTCGCTGGTCATCGAGAACTGCTCGTACGACTGGTTGTCCATGAAGTGGAAATCGTTGCCGTCGCGATAGAGGTACTGAACCTGGCGCGTTTCGAGGTAGGCGCGCGGCCACTTCTCGCCGGCCTGGAAGCTCCGCTCGACGGTCTGCCCGCGCTTGATGTGGCGCAGCTTGATGCGCACCTGGGCCGAACCGCGACCCATCTTGATGTGGTGGTAATCGAGCACCTGCCAGAGCTCGTTGTCGAGCTCGATCACGATGCCGCGTCGCAAATCTCCGGTCGAAATCACGCTTCTATCGTATCCGTGAGGAGCGGAAGGTTGCGTGCAGCCTGAATAAGCAACTCGCAATCCGCGGATGAGCGACCGGTAATGGCCCGGAGCCATGCTTTCTCGCGATGAATGCAGTCCGGTTGGGGTCGAACTTTCGTGCGCTGCGAATCAAGAAGGCCTGGCGACAACAGGATCTTGCCGCTCGGGCGGGGTGCTCCCGGGGCGATCTGTCGAAGTTGGAGAACGGCCGCGTCGTGGATTTGCAGGTTTCGGTACTGCTGGGCATCGCCGAGGCCCTTGGCGCCACCATCGATCTGGTGTTGCGCTGGCATGGCGGCGACTTGGACAGGTTGGTCAACGTTCGCCACTCCCTCCTGCACGAGTCGGTTGCGACCGAGTTCCTGGGTATACCGGGTTGGGAAATAGCGCCCGAAGTGTCGTTCAACATCTATGGCGAGCGCGGCGTCATGGACATCCTCGCCTGGCATTCGCCCTCGCGCACTCTGCTGGTCATCGAGCTGAAGACAGAGATCGTCGACGTGAATCAGCTGATGGGAACGATGGATAGAAAAAGGCGGCTCGCAGCAAAAGTGGCTCGCGAGCGCGGGTGGGAACCGCTGAGCGTATCTGCGTGGGTCATCGTCGCGGAGGGAACCACCAACCGGAGGCGTGTTGCCGTGCACAAGACGACGCTACGTGCGGCATTCCCGCTGGATGGCCGGAGAATGAGTGAGTGGCTGCAGCACCCCGTTCGAACCGTGGCCGCCTTGTCGTTCTGGCCATATGCACGTCTGGCAGGCACTAAACAGGGCATCGCCACAGTCAAACGCGTGCGCCGGGCAGCCAAGGCACGAGAACCAGCGTGATTAGAGCTCGGAGGGTCCCGGAACGGCCGATTATGCGGCCAAATGATTTGCCGGCAGACTTATGGCGAAGGATTCGTCGTTGCGCTGGTTAATGACGATCGGGCCGGCGTATGGCAAAGGAATCGCGGCCCGGGACAGCTAAGGATGGCAAGACGAGCGGATGGTGATACGAGGCGGTAGGGAGCCGGCCATCCCGCGCTCTAGCCGACGACCGTCACCTCACGTGGGAATACGGTCAGCCGCTCGACCTTCATTTCGAGAGCGTCGAAGAGGAGCAGGTCTTCGATTCGGACGCCGGTCACGCCGTCGAGGTACGTGCCCGGCTCAACGGAGAAGACCGTCGGCGACGGGAGCGGCAGATCGGGCGCGGTCAACCCGAGTCCGGGCAGCTCGTGGGTGGCCAGACCGATCCCGTGGCCCAGGCCGTGGCCGTAGTGGTCCTCG
The DNA here is from genome assembly GCA_964477545.1 of uncultured Anaerolineaceae bacterium. Taxonomy (GTDB): domain Bacteria; phylum Chloroflexota; class Limnocylindria; order Limnocylindrales; family CSP1-4; genus JALYGJ01. The sequence continues at coordinate 2,329 of CAYZEJ010000104.1, forward strand.
TGGCCGGCGTTTTTGATCACATCACGCGCGACTGCGTCGATCTGCTTGCCACTGGGCCGCTCGTTGGCGGCAACCGCGTGCGACAGCGCGTCGATGGCCGCCTGCTGGGCCCGGGCGACGAGCTCATAGATGGCGAGGTCCTCGGCACGAGGTTCGCCAACGAACAGTGTCCTGGTCATGTCCGACCGATAGCCAGCCACCTGCGCTCCGAAGTCGAACAGGACCACCTCACCCGCCTGCACTTGGCGCGACGAAGGCGAGCCGTGTGGCAGCGCAGCATTAGGCCCCGATAGACATGCGACGTCGAAAGCGAGCGCCTCCGCGCCGTTCGTGCGCATCTCCCACTCCAGGTCGAGGGCGAGCTCCACCTCGGTGACGCCCGCACGAATCTTCGGCAAAAGCCGCGCGAGAGCGGCGTCCGCCACGGCGCAGGCGGCGGCAATGCGCTCGACCTCGGATGGTTCCTTGATCTGGCGCATGTCCTCGACCCAACCCTCGACCGGAACGAGCTCCACGCCAGGAGCCGCGTCCGACAGCCGGCGCCACGTCGCGTAAGGCACGAAGCCAGCCTCGACTCCAACGCGCTTGACGTCCCCGACGCTCGACAGCAGCTTTGGCCAGCGCGCGAACAGGTCGTTGTAGACGCGCTCGATTCGGGCACCGCCGCATTGTTCGGCCGCAGCCACCATGTAACGCGAATCGGCCAGCACGATCATCTCGTCACGACCGACCAGGAACTGGCCCGAGTTACCGGCGACCTTCTCCTCGCCCTCCCCCAGCTCGAAACCGGTCAGGTAGCGCGTGTTCTCGCGCCGAACTCCGAAATAGGCGTCGACCCCAGCCTCCGCCATGCGCGATCGAAGCGCCTCGAGGCGTGCCGGGCGTGCCGCCCGGTCGGCGTCGGCCCAGCGCCGGAGATCGTCTGTAGTCGGCTTCAACGCTCTACTGCGGGCGACGGGTCGGGCGTCGGCGAACCCCCGACAATGTAGATGTCGATGTTGTGCAGGTGCTCCTCGTACGTGTGCGCGAACACGTGGCCATTCGAGCCGTCGCCCTTCGCCAGGAAGTACAGGTAGCCATCGGCCGTGTTTGGATTGAGCGCCGCCTGGAGCGAAGCGAGACCGGGCGTGGAGATGGGCCCCGGTGGCAGGCCACGCGAATGCCACACCTGGTAGCCAGCTAGGTCCACAGGCACCTCGAAGTCCTGCGCCGAGCCAAGGCCGTCCAGTGTCCAGAACAGGTACTCCGGCCATTGGCTGATGTGCTTCTCGCGCAGTTCGATCGTGTCCTTGGCGTAGATGAGCACCGGCTCGGCGTTGAGGACCCTCACGCCGTCGAGTCCGTTGACCCGGTTCTGGTAGACGCCGGCGATGAGCGGCCGGTCCTCGTCGAGGATCGCCTCGCGCTCGACGATGCTGGCCAGCACGACTGTCGAATAGAAGTCGAGGCCATGGCTCTGGGTCTCGTTGATCAACGCGAAGGACGGGCTGTCCTGCCAGAGCTGGAGGAGCAGGTCGAGCATCCCCTGGGCGTCGATATCGGGCTCGACGTCAAATACACCCGAGCCGAGGAAACCCTCGACGCTTCGTCCATCCGGGATCAGCGCCAGCCACTGGAATTTCGCGCGAGTCTGTCGCGGTGGGTCGCTGACCAGGGAGTAGAACTCCTCGATATCGAGACTGGCGAGTGGCAGCGTCTGGAGGTACGCAGTTATCTGTTCCAGGCGCAGGCCCTGGCGAAGGGCGACCGACACTCCACCGTCACCGGCCACGGGGTCGCCTTGCAGCACGCCGGCAACCTGCCGCGGCGTCATCGTCCGATCGAGCACATGGCGGCCGAAACGGAGCCCGTCAAATCCACCCTCGGACGCGAGCACCCACGAGAAGGCGAGCCGATCGGTCACGAGCTCGCGCTCGACGAGGTCCTCGGTTATCTCGCGGCTACTGGCGCCCTGCTGAACGACGAACTCGACCGGGGTGGGATCCGTGCCCGCGGGCGTGTCGGGACGGTTATCCATCACCGTGGACACGGCGTCGGCGACGACGCCGAGGCGCATCAGGTCTGGGTTTTCCTCGGCAAGGGCGCGGAGCAGACCGCCCATTAGTGGCGGGACCGCGAACCACGCAACGATGAGGAGGATGGCTGCGGACGCGAGGACAATGCTCCAGCGCCTTCCCGGCCTGCGCGACGTGGAGCGCGGGCGAAAACCGCCGCCGCGCACCTCGTAGCCGCCCGAGGACGCCCGGTCGCGTGCGCGCTGGCCGGCGTTGGCCAGCGCTTCGCGGCGTGCCGAGTCGGGGCGTGGTCCGCGGTCGATCCCCATCAGTGCGCCGCTGCGCGAGCGTCGAGCTCTGCCTGGAGGATCAAGGCGGCGGCCTCGCGGTCGATGCGAGAGCGCCGCGAGTTGCGAGCACCCGGAGACGGCGGGCCGCCGGATCGACCACGCTGCGCGCGGCCAATCAGCGCTTCGGCGCCTTCGCTCGTGAGGCGCTCGTCGCGCCATACGATCGGCCGGGCCACTCCCGATTCGACTGCCGCGGCCCACTCGCGGGTTGACTGGGCCTGCGGGCCCTCGGTCCCATCCATGTTCAGCGGCAGCCCCACGACGAGCTCGTCTGCGCGTTGCTCTTCGCAGACGCGACGGAGCGTCGCGGCATCGCGATCAGGGTCGCGCCGCGCGATCGTGGCCAGCGGCTTGACGCTGCCCGAGTCGGTATCCGCAACGGCGAGGCCGATGCGCCGCTCCCCGAGGTCGACGCCAAGCAGCCTCGTCACCGCCGCCATCCGATGAGCCCGATCACGGGCGCGGGCTCGGAGTCACGACGACGAGGCTGATGCGCGCCGTCTGGTCGGGAAGCCGGTCGACGAATTCCGGCCATATCGAGATTTCCACCATTCCGTATGGCGCAAGTATCTGACGTGCCTCCGGAATTGACTTGCCGCGCACGGCAGCCACGAGGGCGGAGCTATCCGCATCGTTGAAGACGGCCGCGACCGGCGTCACCTCGTAGGTGACGGTTTCTCCGACGACCGTGCCCGCAGAGTGGGTGGCTTGCACTACGTCGCCGACGATCAGTTGGCCCGCCTGGAGTGACGCGCGAAGGTGGGCTTCTCCGAGCTCGTCGACGAGTCCCTCGTTGACAGCCAACACGGTGGCCACGGACTCGAACGTCACGGTGAAGGCAGGCTGGACCGCGCCCACCACGTCACCCGCAACGGGGACGGGGTCGGAATGTCCAGTCTGTGCCGTCGTCGGAAACAGCGTCAGGCCGCGCGGCGTAGTGCCCGGCTGAGACAGCGCGTCGGCAAGGGCAATTTCCAGTTTGTCCTCGAGCGCAACCAACGCGGCATCAAAGTCGGCCTGCGACACGACGAGCTCCTCGATACGCCGCCCGCCGGAGGTTGCGTCTGGGTTGCGCACGCTGACCAGCTGGCCGCGCAGCCCGGCGGCGAGTTCGGTGATCGTGTTGGCATCGACGTTGCCGCGCGGCCCGAGCCGTCGGGCACGTATCGGAACATCGACCGTGCCAGGCGCGCCGCCAAAGACCGCGCGCGGGACGACCGCCGTCTCCGTGGTCTCGAAGTCGGCCCCGTCCGCGGTGGACACCACGGTTCCATCGAGGATAGGCACCTCGTTAAGCGTGTTCTCGCTCCTGAATCGGACGGTTCCCGAAGCACGCGTCTCGCGCGCGCTGACTCCCGTGGACTCGAACTCGTCGCTCACGGCGAGCGGGATTTCGAGCACCTCCGCCGGTACGGCGCCAGCGTCAACATCCGAGACTGCCGCCCGAGGGTCCGCGACCACGGTGAACGGACCCGGGCTGACGGAGGTGGCCACTGGCTGGAGCGTGATCGTCGCCGTAGGCAGGAACACGTAGGCGCCATAGCCGACTCCGGCGAGCAGGAGCAGCAGAACGGCGGCGCCGACGAGCGGTGTCGCGCCGATCCTGCCCCTTCGGGGAGCTGGTGAATCGGCACCCGTGCGTGTGCTCCTCGGTCGGTCATCAGCCGATTGGCCCGCGCCTGGCACCGTCGACAGGACCTGGGTCTGCTCCATTGAGCCGGACGGCCGCTCGCGGGTCGGGGCAGTCGTGCGCTTGGCCTCCGTCGGCGCATCGCTCGGCGCATCGCTCGGCGCATCGGCCGGCGCATCCGCCGGCCCGCGTCCGAGCCGCTCTGCGAGTCGCCGGTCCTGGTCGCGAAAGTTGGCCAATCCCTGCTCGGCCGCGGCCAGCGAGTCGTACGCGGGCAATCCGGCCGAGATCGCCAGGGCCCGGACGGAGGGCTCGTCGCTCACTGCAACGAGGTTCAGTCGCCGCTCGTTGCCCTCCCTGACGAGAAGCTTGAAGTTGATGCGGCTCGTAGCGATGCGCGATCCGGGCGGAACCACGATCACGGCCTCGCCATCGCGCACAGCGCGGAGGCGCGCCACGGCGCTGGTGATCTCGTCGTCCACCTCGAGGTAACAGACGCTCACAGAGTGCTCAGACCTTCATCTGGCGCAGGACGCGCCGCAGGGCTGCGTCGAGAGGCGCTTCGGGCGCACTCATCTCGATCGCCTGGTGGGCGAGGGCCATGGGCGGGATGTCCTGCTCGTCGATCAGCAGTCCGGTCGCATCGGTTATCTGGGCGACCTCGTTGACGGTGATGGCCTCGACCTGCGGCGGCCTGGAAAAAGGAAGGTTTCTGGCAAAGTCGGCGTCGCGCAGGGCGGCACTGATCTGCGGGAGGCGCGCGCCGCCACCGCACAGGTAGATGCGTCCGGGCAGCATGCCGCTCTTGCCGAACTCCTCGAGTACGAGCTCCACGCCCGCGGCCCAGACCGCGACGTCCTCGGCCACGATCTCGGCGACATCCTTCTGTCGATCGACCTTGACCCCTTTGGCGAAGTCGACCTTGATCTCCTCCGCACGGGCGAAGGGCAGCTCCAGGCGATCGGCGAGCGACTTCGTGAAGGCGCGACCGCCGAGCGCGAACATGCGCGTGCCGTCGATGCCCCCCTGTCTCACGAGAGCAACGTCGGTTGTCCCGCCGCCGACGTCGATGAACAGCGCGCCGGCCTGCTGGACTTGCTGATCGTCCATGCAGCGCGCGACCGCGTACGGCTCGGCGACGATCGCGACGAGCTCGAGGTCGAGCATGCTCGCTACGGTCTGGAGCGCGCCGAGGTGGATCAGTGGCGCGAACGCGTTGAAGATGCTGACCCGGACGTGGCGGCCCTGGAAGCTGACCGGGTTGGTCACCGCGTAGCCGTCGATGGTCGCGCCGGTGACGGCCGCGTGGACCAGGCGTACGTCGACGTTCGGGAGACCGGTCTCCCAGGTGATCGTCCGCTCCGCGTCATGCATAGCCTCTCGTTGCACGGCCTCGATGATCCCGTCGAGCTCGCGTTCCGATAGCAGCGTGTCGGGCTTCTTCCGTTCCTGGCTCACGCTCGTCGTGAAGCCCTTCACAAGTTCGCCGGCGATGCCGACGATCACCTGGCTGGAGCGGAAGCCAGCCATCTCTTCGGCTTCCTGGAGCGCGACCTGGCAGTTGTCCACCACTGCCGATATGTCCGCCACGGTGCCCGACTGCATGTGCGCCAGACCCTGCCGCTTGCGACCAACGCCGCGGACGGTGGCCTTCCCCTCATCGTCGATGTCGAAGACGAGCGCCTTCGCGAACTCGGTCCCGATATCAAGCGCCGTGCACGCGCCCAGCTTGTCGCTGTCCGCGCGCTGAAGAAATCGGCGCCAGAAGGCCATCGGCGCCTCAGTCGGTGTTCGAGATGCCCGGAGATTCTGGAGCGCCGGGGCCGTCACCCGGCGTCGAGCCGTCGCGCAGATGCGCCTCGAGCGCCTCACGGATGGCCTCGAGTGCGCTGGGCAGCCGATCGCGGCGTGTTCCGCGGGCTTGCGCCATCTCCGCCCGTCCGCCGCCGCGGCCGTCCATCACCGGCGCGCCGAGGCTGACCAGCGTGCCCGCTGATACGCCGCGCGACACCAGGTCGTCGCTGACGGTGACGAAGAGCTGCGGCTCATCCGCCTCGAGCGCGAGCGCGATAACGCCATCGCCCATCTCGGCACGCACCGCGCGAGCGAAGCTCTGGAGCTCCTTCATCGAATCGAACGGCGCGGCGTAGGCGATGAACCGCGTGCCGTCCACCTGCTGTGCGCTGCGTGCGAGCTCTGCCGGCTGGAGCGACGAGCTGCCGGCGCGCAGCCGCTTATCCAGATCGCGGTTGCGTTCCTGGAGCTCGCGGATGCGGTCCGTCAGGGACTCTGCGTCGCGCGCGCCGGCCGCGGCGGTGGCTTCGTCAAGCAGCGCGAGGCGCGCGGCGAGGTATGCGTCCGCGGTGTCCCCGGTGAGTGCCTCGATCCGGCGCATTCCGCTGCCGATGGAGCGCTCGCCGGTTATCACGAACGAGCCTATCTGGCCGGTTGCGGCACAGTGCGTGCCGCCGCACAGCTCGCGGCTGTAACCGTCGATGAAGATGACGCGCACCTTTTCGCCGTACTTCTCGTCGAAGAACGCGTCCGCGCCCTCCGCGATTGCCTCGGCCA
>CAYZEJ010000105.1:0-8834 GCA_964477545.1 uncultured Anaerolineaceae bacterium
CCGCGAGATCGAGCAGGTCGCGGTGTCGCTGGCGGCATTCGAGAGGAGCAAGTGACGGAACGCACACGCTCGCAGGACCGGGACGATATGACCAACCCGCCACCAACCATTGGAGGAGACTGACCATGCATTCGATCAAGCGATTGCTTGCGGTCATGGGCCCGATCGTCGTGCTCATGGCCCTCGCCCCCGTCGCGTCGGCGAGCTCGCCCCAGGGCTTCCACCTGGACAAGACCTGCGCCGAGGACCTTTCCGAGCCCCTCGGCTACATCTGCACTGTCCAGCACTCCGACTTCAGGTTGATCCCGGCCGGCACCGACATCCGCTACCTCAGCCAGGACGAGAGCGGCACCGTCGTGCAGGCCAGCATCGACATCAGGAACGGCAACACCCATGGGGCCTGCACCTGGAGCAGCGACGTCGACGCGATCTGCGTCTTCAGCGCCGGGACCGGGCGGCTGACCCAGTTCAATCTCGAGGTCGTCGTCACCGCCAACGCGGACCAGTCCGTCTGGTACTGGGATGGCACGTATTGGTTCGAGATGCCGGACACCGCCACGGCGCAACTCGAGTCCGCGCCGACGATCAGTGGACAGGCCGCTCTGCTGCTGCTGCTCGTGGCCATGGCAGCGTTCGTCGTGACCTTCCGCCGCTTCGCCCTCAACCGCGTCTGACCGTCCGCTCGTACACCGTCGCCGCGAGCCAGCGCTGCGCAAGCACGACGTCTGACGAGCGGTCCGAGGCGGAAGTCGAGAGCTCCGCAAGGAGCGATGCACCAGTGGCCATGTGCCGGCGCCCCATCGTCGCGCCTCTATCACCTCGGCGTGGTGGACGAGCCGGTCGACCAGCGCCGGCACGGCCACCGGGTCGCCGAAGAGCTCGGCCCAGGCACTGAAGGTCTTGTTCGACGACACGATCAGCGAGCGCCGCTCGTAGCGCGAGCTGACCAGCGCAAAGAACAGCGCCGCCGCCTCCGGGTCGAAGGGGATGTAGCCCACCTCGTCGACGATCAGAAGAGGCACTCGTGACAGCCGCTCGAGCTCGTCGTCCAATCTGCCCGTCTGCTTGGCCGCGCCGAGGCGGTTGACCCAGCTGTGGGCGGTAGCGAAGGCGACACGGCCGCGCCGGGCGGCCTGGACGCCGAGCGCGATGGAGAGATGGGTCTTGCCCGTGCCCGGCGGTCCGAGGAAAACGACGTTCTTGGCCTCGGCCAGGAAGTCGAGCTGGGCGAGGTGGGCGAATGACCTGGCGGCTGACGCTGGTCTGGATCGTGAAGTCGAAGTCGTCGATGGTCTTGATCGCCGGGAAGCGCGCCGCCTTGACCCGCGCGCTCCCGCCGTGGCTGTCGCGCGCGCTGACCTCCTCGGTCAGCACGGCGGCCAGATAGGCCGCGTAGTCCCAGCCCTCATCGCGTGCCCGCTCGGCCAGGCGACCCCAGACGGCCCGGATGCGCGGCGCCTTCAGCGCCCGCGACAGGTAGGCCAGCTCCGCCGCCGGCGCGCTCATGCCGGCACCTCGAAGAGCGCGTCATAGCGTCCTAGATCGATCGGCGGCAGCTGCGGCTCGCCGGCACGCAGCCGGTCACGTGCTTCGCGGGCCAGGCGGATGGCCCGGCCGTGGGCCGGCGCCAGCACGACGTCGGCGGGCACGAAGCTGCGCGCACGGAGGGCGATGTGGTGAGCCTCGCAGCTGAGCCGGACGGTCGTCGGGCTGACGCGGATGGCGACGCGCCGACCGACGAACGCGGGCGGCACCGAATAGTCGACGCCGAGCACCCGCAGATGTTGGAACCCATGGCACCCGGCCGGAGGGGATTGGTGGGCTTGCCGGTCGCGGCGCGTGCCCGCTGCGAGGGTCGGGCAGGAGGTGCTTGCAGCCATCGGCGAGGCCGTCCTGCCGTCCATGGTGGTTGACGCGGCGAGGGCGGAACTACGCCGCCGGCTGGCCATCCCGGCGGTGGCCATCTCCGGCCGTCGGCGCGCCCGCCTGCAGACGCGCCTCGAGCAGCTCAAGAAACAGCACGGCTGGGGCGACCTCTCGGACGAGAACTACCAAAGCGAGCGGGACGCGGTGCGGGCCGCGTTGCAGGATCTGCCGGACGATGACCGGATCCGCTCCTTCGACGCCTACCGCATCAACCTGCTCGCGCTGCGTGAGGCCATCGGTGCGGCCTCGGAGACTCGCAGGGAGGAACTCTGCCGGATGGTCGTCCAGCGGGTGGTTGTCAGCGACCGGGGCATCACCTTGATCGAATGGACGGCGCCGATGCGGCCCTTCCTGGAAAAGCGGCGGGAGTGCCCCCAAGGGGATTCGAACCCCTGATCTCCACCTTGAAAGGGTGGCGTCCTAGGCCTCTAGACGATGGGGGCGGGCCCCAAGTTTACCCGCGGTCCCAGGTCGCGCCGGCCAGGCAAACCCTCACCTATGCGCGCGAGGGGTACTAGTTGGCCGGATGAGTGAGTTTCCCATCGGGTATGCGCAGTGGGAATGAGCGGTGGGAAAAGAGGTCTGAATCCGGGGTGCGGCGATCGATCCACTTAACTAATACCCCACCGGCGAATGAGTGATGGGAACTCAGACAGCGGCAGGTTCTAGGTGGCGCCAGTGAGGATGCCAAGCACGATCGCGCCTGCCAGCGCGCCCGCCGCGCCCATCACGAAGAGGCCGCCGACGAAGGCCATGAGCAACGCACGGCCGCCGCGGCCCTGCTCGCCCAGTCGAATCGCCGAGCCGGCCAGCGAGAAACCAAGCAGACCAGCTGTGATGCCGGACACCGCAAGGCCGCTGACGACGATCGGCACCGACGACGAGACAAACAGCCCATACAGCGCCACCGCGCCGGCGCCGACCATTAGCAAGAGCAACATCGCGCGCAGGACGCTCACTCGCCCGGGCCCCCGAAACGGATGAACGCGCCGGTTCGAGGCGCGATCTCCACCACCACCCCGTTGTCCCCGCGCTCCGTGCGCGGCGGCGTCCAGCCTGGCAACGCCACCGGGGCGAGGCTCTCGAGCGGACCGCCCAGAGTCAATCGCGCGGATGCCTGGCCCGCGTTAAGCACCACGATCACGCCCCTATCTTCGTCGAACCGGGCGTAGGCCACGGCCTCCCCTTCCGCGGCGAGTATCGCGAACTCACCGCTGCGAAGGACACCGTGCTGGGACCGCAGCGAGGTCGTGCAGCGAACGAAGTCCAACAGGTCGTGATCCCAGCGAGCCTCGTCCCACGGAAAGGCGCCGCGGTTCTCCGGATCGTGGCGGCCCTGCATCCCGACCTCGTCGCCGTAATAGATGCACGGCGCGCCCGTCAGGGTCATGACAGCGAGCATCGCGAGTCGGAGCGACTGCTTGTCGCCGCCCGCCACGGTCACGTAGCGCGGCGTGTCGTGGCTGCCGAGCAGGTTGAGTTGGGCTCGGATGGCCTCTGGCCGGTACATGGTCACGATGTGCTTCAATCGCGCCGCGAACTCGGGTCCATCGATGGGATGGACGAAATCGCGGTACTCGTTCTGCTTCGACACTACGTCCATGTCCAGGGTGCGTGCCGCGGTGAAGCTCAACAGTGCCTCGGTCAGCGGGTAGTTCATGAGGCCATCGAACGTGTCGCCGGCGACCCATTCGGGCTTCTCGCGCCAGATCTCGGCCACTATGTATGCATCCGGATTGATCGTACGCACACGCTTCCTGAACTCCTGCCAGAAGCCGGCGTCGATCTCCTCCGCCACGTCCAACCGCCAGCCGTCGATGCCGAACGTCAGCCAGTGCTCCGCCGCACGCATGAGGTGCTCGCGCATGTGCGGGTTGTTGGTGTTGAGCTTCGGGAGCGCCGGCAGGTCCCACCAGGCGCGGTAACCGAGGACGTTGAACGTCACGTCACCACCCCGGCGCGCGGCCTGAGCCATCTCGCGCTCGTCCTGCTGTGACGGGTACGGACGCAGCTGCTTGCCCGCCGCCAGGGCAGGTTTGTTGGTGTAGAACCAGTCAACGTACGGTGACGAGGCACCGGTCTCGACGACGTGGTGGAACGGCCAGAAGCCGCGTCCGGAGTGGTTGAACACGCCGTCGAGCACGACGCGCATCCCGCGGGCGTGACACGCGTCGAGCAGCGCGCGCAGCGCATCGTCGCCACCGAGGAGCGGGTCGACTTGGTAGTAGTCGTACGTGTGGTAACGGTGGTTCGATGCCGACGAGAAGATCGGCGTCAGATACAGCGCCGTGACGCCGAGCTGCTGGATGTAGTCGAGATGCTCCACGATCCCGAGCAGGTCGCCGCCCTTGAAGCCATGGGTGGTCGGCGGTGTGTCCCAGGGCTCGAGCGGTCCCGGCTTCTCCGCACGCGGGCTCGCGGCGAAACGGTCGGGGAAGATCTGGTAGAAGACCGCATCCGCCACCCACGCGGGTGTGTCGTGAAAGTCCGTCACGCGCGAACGGTATTACGGACGCGGGCTACCCACCTGCCGCTGTTGCGACGGCCGCCGTCGAGCCGCGAACCACGAGGCGAGTTTCGAGGACACGATGTTCTCCAGCGCCGCCACTTTGGCCATTGATCGAGGCGAGCAGCATTCGTGCGGCCTCCTCACCCTTCCTCCGAACCGGCTGGTGAACGGTCGTCAGCGGCGGATCGGTGAATCGGGTCAGGGGCAGATCATCGAAGCCGACGACGCTGATGTCATGCGGCACGGACAGGCCCAGGTGACGGGCGGCCTGCAGAACGCCGGCGGCGGCAGCGTCGCTCATCGACAGGACGGCCGTTGGGCGAAGGCCGTCCTCGTAGGCGCGCAGGAAGGCCGACTCGCCGCCCTCGAATGTCGCAGGGGCGAGCCGGATGCGCTCCGAACCCACCTTCAACCCGAACTCGGCGAATGCCATCTGATAGCCGCGCATCCGTCGCCCAACGACGGTGTCTACGTCTTCCTTGGCCTCTGACGCGTTCATCGTCAGGATCAGCAGGTCGCGGTGACCCAGCTCCAGCAGGTGGCGAGCCGCGGCGAGGGCCCCAGTGGTGTCGTCGACCTCGATGGCGCCGTGCTCCGGCCAGGCCGGTGCGTCGACCAGCACGGTTGGCAGCCCGGCGCGGCGGATCGACTCGACTTCAGGATGGTGCCGGTCGAGGCCGATGATGATCACGCCATCCACCGTCGCCCGCGCCATCGCACGCGACAGCGACCCGTGCAACGGTGAGATGAAGAGGAGTCCGAAACCCTGATCCTCGGTGACCTCGGCGACGCCCTCAGCGAAGAGCGGGAAGAACGGGTTGGCGAAGGCCAGCGCCAGTGCCTGCGGAGAGAGGATGCCGATGGTCGCCGTGGATCCCGCGGTGAGCATCCGGGCCACCGGGTGCGGCCGGTAGCCGAGGGCAGTTGCCACCCGCATGATTCGATCGGTGGTCTCCGGACGCAGCCGCTGGGGACTGTTGAAAGCGAACGAAACTGCCGCCTTGCTGACGCCCGCCTCGCGGGCGACGTCGGCGATTCGCGCTCTGCCAGTCGGCGGGTCGGCCACCCATCTCCTCGGCGTGGACCGGTTTAGCAAACCGGTTTAGCGGGACCCTAGGCTGGTCGACTATTTGGTGTCAAGAGTCTTCTGGAGTGATGCGAGAATCGCGTTCGTGATAGTCATCCTGCGTGAGATGCCGGCCGGAGTGCGCCTCGTGCTGGCCTTCGGATTCGTGCTACTGGCGGTGATCGGCCTGACCCTGCCGCTGGTCATCAACGAGGCAGTTGAAGCACCCGTTTCGCCACTCGGGCTGCTGTGGATGCTCCTGCTGGCCTATCTCGTCTTCACCCTGACGTTGATCCTGCAACGCAAGCAAGCGGCCTGGTTGCTGTCACTCGGACTGGCCAGCCTAAGCGTGCCGTTGTCATTGATCCTGTACACGTGGGCCGGCGCGCTGGGTGCGTTAGCGGGAATCGTTCTGGTCGTCGTCCTGTTTCTGGCGCTCCGCGGCCCGCGGGCGCGCGCGTGGTTCAGCGAGCCCTAGTACGCTTCGCGGAACGCTGACGTCATCCTCCCGCCTTTCGGGCGGCTTGCATGGAGATCCCTGAGCAGTGGCCAAACGATCGCGCCGTCCCGTGCGCGGTGACGCTTCCACAACACGACCGCCGGCCTCTCCGTCGGCCGAATCGCGTGCCGCCGGATCCGAGGACCGGTCCGTTCGTCGTGCGCGCTCTCGGCGCGTGCGGCAGCAGAGTCCGCTCCAGCGTTACCGCTCGTGGATCATCACGGGGGCCGCGGCGGCGGGCATCCTGATCATCTTCTGGGTCTTCTTCCAGGGCGGCACGACGGCGGCGTACACCTGCTCGTCAGAGCTCGCGCCGGGACCGGTCGAGTCGCTCACTCCGCGACCGTCGTTCCTCGCGACGCCCAGTCCGGCGGCGACGCCATCGCCTGCGCCAACGCCTGCGCCATCGCCTGGCGCATCGGGATCACCGTCCGCATCGGGCTCGCCGTCCGCATCGGGCTCGCCGTCCGCATCGGGCTCGCCGGCAACTTCTCCGGCCGCTTCACCCAGTGCCGAGCCAACGCCTACGCCGGAGCCCACGAATCGGCTCGGGTTCACCACGGACATCCTCGGCCGCCAGCACATTCTCAGCGCCCGGCAAACCATCAACTACGGCTTCTGTCCGCCCACGTCTGGTTCCCACTACGCGGACCCCGCACCTGGCCCCATAGCAGGACGTGTCTATCCGCCCAATCAAGAGCAATCCCCCGGCGGGTGGATACACAACCTGGAGCACGGGTGGGTCGTGCTGTTGTACCGCTGCCCGAGTGGTACCCCGGGGTCCGGGGATTGCCCGACGCAGGATGAGCTGAACCAGTTGCAGGCGTGGTTCGATCAGGCACCCGCGAACCGCCTCGGGACGAGCTGTCCCAAGAAGGTCCTTGTCGCCCGGTTCGACCAGATGACGACGAAGTTTGCGATAGTCGCCTGGGGCCGAGCCATGCTGATGGATCAGTTCAATCTCGACAACGCGCTCACCTTCGCCCAACAATGGATGGAGCATGACGCTGTCCCCGAGCCGTCTGTCTGTTAGCCGCCGCGTGGGCGCGCCCACCGTGAACGCCCACCCGCGGATCACTACCTCGCGATGACCTCCCAGCCGGCGGCCGTGCTCGACGCCCCGGCGGTGGGAACGACGATGCGGGCGCTGGTAAAGGAGTCGGCCGGTCCCGGTGCTGCGATCCGAGAAGTGCCCGTGCCCGTTCCCGGGCCAACGGATTTGCTCATCCGCGTCCAGGCGGCCAGCGTGTGCGGCACAGACGTGCACATCGAGCGCTGGGACCCATGGGCGCAGGACAACTTCGGGCCGCCGCCGATGACCTTCGGTCATGAGATGGCCGGCGTGGTTGTCGCACGCGGGGCGGCCGCGACGCGCATTGCCGTGGGCGAGACGGTAGCCGCCGAGACCCACATCGCTGACTGGTCGTGCTACCAGTGCCGAACTGGCCGGGCCCACGTATGCCGGAACATGAAGATCCTCGGCGTGCACGTGCCCGGCGCGTTCGCGGAGTACGTCGTGCTACCGGAAGTGAACGCCTGGGCCTACGAGGGCTACTCGGCCGAGATCGCGGCACTCCAGGAACCGCTCGGCAACGCGGTCCATGCCGCGTTCGTCGAGGAGGTCGCGGGCCAGACGGCGGTCGTGCTGGGCTGCGGGCCAATCGGTTTGATGGCCATCGCAGTCCTCAAGATGTCCGGCGCGCGCAGCGTCTTTGCCACGGACATCAATCCGGAACGCCGCGAGATGGCGGAGCGGATGGGCGCCGATCTCGTCCTGGACGGCCGGGACGATGTCGCCGAGCGCCTGCGTGCCGAGACCGACGGCAACGGCGTCGACATCGTGCTCGAGATGTCCGGTGCGGCGGCGGCGCTTCACCAGGGACTTGCCGCGGTGACCAATGGCGGCCGCGTCTCGCTGCTCGGTACGCACACGGTGCCGGCCACGATCGACCTCTCACAGGAGGTGATCTTCAAAGGAATTCGTATCTACGGCATCACCGGCCGGCGTCTCTTCGACACCTGGTACCGCACCACGGCGTTGCTCGAGGAGGGCCTCGACGTAGCCCCGATCATCACCCACCGGCTGCCGCTGGCCGATTACGCCAAGGCATTCGACCTCGTCGCCTCGGGCCACGCCGGCAAGATCGTTCTCCTGCCCCAGGAGGGAAACGCATGAACGCGGCTACTGCCGGCGCGCCCGCGACGCGCACGGATCCGCTCGCCTATCTCGAGAACGAGCTGGACGACCTGCGCGCAAAGAACCTGTACCGGCCACTCCGAGTCATGCGCGGCGCGCAGGAGCCGCACACGAACATGGATGGCAAGCCGGTCATCAGCCTCTCTTCGAACAATTACCTCGGCCTGGCCACCCATCCGCGCCTCATCGAGGCAGCGATGGCCGCCGTGCGCGACCTCGGCGCCGGAAGCGGTGCGGTGCGCACCATCGCAGGGACGATGGAGCTGCACCAGGAGCTCGAGCGCCGGCTGGCCGAGTTCAAGCACACGGAAGCCGTGCTTACCTTCCAGAGCGGCTTCGCGGCCAACAGCGGCGTGATCCCGACGATCACCACGGAGCAGGACCTGATCGTCAGCGACGAGCTCAACCACGCCTCGATCATCGATGGCGTCCGACTGTCGAAAGCGTCACGCGCAGTCTTCCCGCATCGCGACGTGGACGGCCTGGACAAGGTGCTGCGCGAAGCGCGCGCCGGCGGAGGGCCCAACGGCGCCTACCGGGCGATCCTCGTCATCACCGATGGCGTCTTTTCAATGGACGGCGACATCGCGCCGCTGCCCGGCATCTGCGAGGTGGCCGAGCGCTACGAGGCCGCGGT
>CAYZEJ010000106.1:0-8809 GCA_964477545.1 uncultured Anaerolineaceae bacterium
AGGCCGCCCATCTTGGCGATCTGGATGTCCGCACCGACTTCGGCAGCGATGCTCGCCGCCAGGCGCGCGGTCTCGATCGAGTGGTTGAGCACGTTCTGCCCGTAGCTGGTGCGGAACTTGAGGCGCCCGAGGAGCTTGATGATCTCCGGCGGCAGGCCGGGCACACCGGTCTCGTACGCAGCGGCCTCGCCGGCTTGGCGCATGACGATCTCGACTTCTGCCTTGGCCTTGGCAACGACCTCCTCGATGCGACCCGGGTGGATGCGGCCGTCCTGTATCAGCTTGGTCAGGCTCAGGCGGGCGATCTCTCTGCGGACTGGATCGAAGCCGCTGATGAGGACCGTTTCGGGCGTGTCGTCGATGATCAGGTCGATCCCGGTGGCTTGCTCGAGGGCGCGGATGTTGCGCCCCTCGCGGCCGATGATCCGGCCCTTCATCTCGTCGCTCGGCAGTTGGACGACCGAGACGGTCATCTCTGCGGTGTGATCGACCATCACGCGCTGAATCGCGGTGACGACCACGTCACGAGCCTTGTCTTCGGCGTCTTCCTTGGCCTTGCGCTCGATGGCGCGGGCAATTCGGACGGCGTCGTGCTCGGCGTCCTGCCTGACCTCCTCGAGGAGAATCCCCTTCGCCTCTTCCTGCGACATCTGGCTGACCCGTTCGAGCGCAGCGATCTGTTCCTGGCGGGCCTGGGCAAGCTCCTCCTTGGCCTGGTCGATCTCGCGTTCTCGGGCTGTCAGCTTGCGGTCGCGTTCCTCCACCATGTCCGTACGCTGATCGAGCTGCTCGTCGCGCTGGAGGAGTCGCTTCTCGAGCGCACTGAGCTCGCCGCGGCGACTGCGGGCGTCCTCCTCCGCCTGACGTCCAAGCCTTACCTGCTCGTCCTTGGCCTGGAGGATCAGCTCCTTCTGCTGGGCGCGGGCCTCGGCAACGATGCGCGCGGCCTTGTCCGTGGCTGAGCGGATCGTCTGCGACGCCAGGATGGAACGCGCGACAAAACCGATACCGAAACCGGCCGCGATGGCGATGACCGCCACCACCGCCAGAATGACGGGGTCATTCATATGTATCTCCCGTCTCGCTTGGGCAGCGAGACCACCATTCAAATCGCCGACTCCGGCCGCTGGCTGGGCAACCCAACCGTTGGAGCGGTCATCGACTCCGATTTGTCTGGCGCGAAGCCTACGCCGGTTGAGAAAACTTGGTCAAACCAAGCGTGGCCAGAGGCTAGGTGCCGGTCGGGTTCGTGCAGATGGCCTCGGTGGCCGGGAAGAAATCGGGCGTCCGGTGGCCGTCGATTTCGGGGAACTGAGGCAGGTCGAACAGGCGTGGTGTGGCGTTCTGCGGTCCCTCGAAGTGGACAGGTACGACTTCAAGGGTGCCGTTGGCATTGATCACAAAGATGTCGATCTGAGTCCTGGGCCCCAGATTCGTCACGAACTGCCCGTCCGCCTTGTACACGCGCAGTTGTCGAGTGCCGCCCTCGCCGATGTCGCCGACGGCCTCGTAGAACTGGCCGAAACCCCCCGGATCGACCCGGTAGCAGGTGTCACTGGCGTCATCTCCGACCCGCAGCACGTACGCCTGCTGGCTGCGGTTCCAGGCGTAGAGCCAGATGTTTTGAGCGCCGCATCCGACGACAAATGCCACCACGACCACCAACCCGATAAGCGCGCGAACCCTCATGCTCAGCCTCCCAGCCGCAGGCGACGCTTGGTCGGCTCTCTACCCGGGCCGACCTCGTAGAGCGCCCAGCCGGGGAGTGGATCTGCGGATCTCTCGCCTGCGCTGATAACGCCACCCAGCCGTGCGACCAATTTGCGAGCCAGGGCTCGGTCTTTCTCGGGCAAGTCGTCTATCTCTGCCGCCAGCCTTCGTTCCAGGAGAGCGGACGCGATGGCAGGCAGCAAACCCTGTCGATCGCGACGTGCCAGGGCATCGGCATTCTCGATACCTGCGGCTTCCAGGGACCGAATCAGCTGTCGAACCTCGGTGGCCTCATCGCGCGGCAGTCGGTCGACCCAGGTCGGCTTTGGCTTCGGAGGTTCCTTGTTCTCGGGTGCCTTCGTCGGTCGCGGCCGCGATCGCAGCAACGGTTTGACGACTCTCGCGCCGGGCATCGCGGCCCTGGCCGCCTTGAGCGACGCGAACGGGCCATGGATCAGCTCTTGTCCAAACTCGTTCGTCTGCTCGCGGTCGACGACATACCAGGTGTTGTCGGATTGGCGCACCTCGAAGCGCCCGTCGCCCGACACGTAGTTCCCGGCCGTCTCGCGAACGAGATCGTCCGCCTCGGGCGGCTTCTTCGGCGCCTTCTTGGTCTTGGCCGTTGGCATGTGCCGAGATTATCGAATGGGCTGTGCGCGGCCCAAGAGCCTGAGGGTTACAAAGAGCCCGTAACCGACCACGGCCCCAGCCACGTTCAGGATCACGTCGTCGACGTCCGTTGAGCGGTACGCGAACCCGAGCCAGACCGAGATTGCCAGCTGGCCAAGCTCAATTGCGGACGACAGCGCGACGGCTCCGACAAGGACCGTGGCCAGCGGCCAGCGCGATCGAATGGCCATCGGCAGCAGGATCCCAAGCGGCACGAAGGCCGCGATGTTGCCGAGCATCAGCCGAAATGAAGGCGAACGCGGACCCAGCTCGAGCGCGCGTTCGATGGTTGCAAACGGCTCGAAGTTCAGTCGATCGCCGAGGTCCATACCGCGGCCGAAGGGCAGGAACACCAGCGCGCCCAGGACGAGGAGATAGGCGACTGTGACCCAGCGCCAGGCAGAGGTCGACGGCGCCGGTGTGGACTGAGCGGTCATTCGCTGATGAACGACGCTGCTGCCTCGCGGCAGGTTTCGGGGTCAAAGCCATTTCGTGCCAACAGAGCGTAGGCCTTTTGGCGCCGACGGGCCGGATCGACCTCGCGTTCCAGCGCGGCTCGCCGGCGTTCCAGGAGCGCATCCGCGGCCGCGCGATTCGGATCGCCACCCTCGGTCTCGTCCAGTCGCTCCACCAACACCTCATCGATCACCGATCGCTGAACTCCCTTTAACGCGAGCTCGCGCCTGAGTGCCGTCTCGCCCCGCGGATGGGCACGGTCGCGACTCTCGACCCACGCGCGGGCGAACGCGGCGTCGTCGAGGTAGTCCATCTCGATGAGACGCTCGATGACCGTGGCGACGAGCGCAGCCGGATATCCCAGGTGAACGAGTCGCTTCCGCGTCTCATCGACGGATCGCGGGCGGACACCCAGGAAGGCCGCGGCTGCATCCATGACGGGCGCAGCATCTGTCAGAGCAGCGCGATGTTCCCTGAGAGCTGCCCGTGATTCTGCTGTGTTCCGCCGCGAACTTCGGGTGTTATTCACCGGACGTGTGACTCGTCCGCCGAACACGGCCCGATGCCCTCTGGGCGCCCGTTGGGATGTCGTCGGCGGACCACCGATCCATTTCGTGAATATCTTGCCCGGTAGGGCGCGCAATGAGGCAATCCGAACGCCCTGTTGGTCGCCCGGCCGGACCGATCATTCAGCGGACGAATAACGGAGGATGTGGAGCCTGCGAGTATTCGTCGCTGTTCTCTTCCAAGGTTGATCCCGACCGGTCGTGACGAAAGAGGATTTCTGCGACCTTCAGGAAGGGTTCCGGGTCTTTGCTCTCCCGGGCCGCACTCTCGAGGTACTCGCCCGAGGTCGGCCAACTCACTCCGCCTCAGTTATTCCTTCCACGGGGATCTGGATCGTTGCCACTTTGGCGCGGATCTCGGTCTCGAGCTTCTGCACCACGTCCTGGTTGGCCCTCAGGAACTCCTTGGCCTGCTCCCTCCCCTGGCCGAGGCGGAGCTCGCCGTAGTTGAACCACGCGCCGGTCTTGCTGACGATGTCCGAGGCGACACCGACGTCGATCAGGCCACCCTCGCGCGAGATGCCTTCCCCGTACATGACGTCGAACTCGGCCACGCGGAAAGGCGCTGCGACTTTGTTCTTCACGACCTTGACGCGCACGCGGCTGCCGATGGAATCCGTGCCGCTCTTGATGGTCTCGATGCGCCGGATGTCGAGCCGTACGCTGGCGTAGAACTTGAGCGCGCGGCCACCGGGCGTCGTTTCGGGGCTGCCGAACATGACGCCGATCTTCTCGCGCAACTGGTTGGTGAAGACCAGGGCTGTGTTGGACCTGCTGATCGCTCCGGTGAGCTTGCGCAATGCCTGGCTCATCAGCCGTGCCTGCATGCCCATGGATGAGTCACCCATCTCGCCCTCGATCTCGGCGCGCGGCACGAGGGCCGCCACCGAGTCAAGGACGACACAGTCGACACCACCCGAGCGGATCAGGGTTTCGGTGATCTCGAGTGCCTGCTCGCCCGTGTCCGGTTGGCTGACGAGCAATTCATCGACGTTTACGCCGCAGGCGCGCGCATAGGTCGGATCCAGGGCGTGCTCCACGTCGATGAACGCCACCACGCCACCGCGCTTCTGCGCCTCGGCCAGGACGTGCTGACAGAGCGTGGTCTTGCCGGAAGACTCGGGACCGAAGATCTCCGTGATCCGCCCGCGCGGCACGCCGCCGACACCAATAGCCAGGTCCAGCGCGATTGAGCCGGTGGGAATGGCGTCCACGGCCTGTCGCTCCGCCGTGCCGAGCTTCATGATGGAGCCGCGACCGAACTGCTTCTCGATCGACAGGATCGCCGCGTCAACGGCCCGCGTCCGTTCTGTTGCCGGACGCTCCACCCTCTCCACGCCGTTCCCGTTGGTCGCCTCTGTGCCGGCCACCTTGCCGGTCCCCGTCATGGTCATGCCTGATATCCCTCCTGGCTCAGGCCGGGGACCTGCGACGGGACTACCCCTCGTCGGCCTCCGGCTCCTTCTCGTGGCGTGGCTTGCGCGTTGGCTTGATCACTTCCACCGTTGGCGGCGGAGCCTGAAGCAGCGATTGCAGCAGCGGCTTGTTCTCTTTGGCCTTGGGCTTCTTCTTTGCCTCTTTGCCCGGGCGATCCCTTGATCCCATGTCTGTCGCCTCCGCGGTTCCGGCAGGCTAGCCGGCTCCACTTCACTGCCAGTTCACCATGACTTTGCGCCAGCTTGCGTGTCACGCCCCGAGACCCGCCATCGATGTGGACGAGGCTCGAGTGGCCAGCTCATCGACAAGTCTAGGGAACTTTCCCTCGGCCAGGGCAGTGCGGATGCGCGCCATGAAGTCCGTCAGGAACGTCAGGTTGTGCAGCGTCGCGAGGCGGTAGAAGAGCAGCTCGTCGGCGCGCAGCAGGTGGGCCAGGTACGCCCGTGAGAACGTGCGGCAGGCACGGCAGCGACAGCCATCCTCGATCGGGGCTGGGTCGTCCATGAAGCGCGAGTTGCGCAGGTTCAGGCGACCCTCGGGCACGAGCACCGTGCCATTGCGCGCAATCCTCGCCGGCAGGACAGAGTCGAACATGTCCACCCCGGCGTCGACCGCGTCGAGCAGGTCCAACGCCGAACCAAGGCCCATCAGGTAACGCGGCCTGGGGTCGTCGGCCAGCAGCGGGATGCACACGTCCAGCGCTTCCCGTCGTTGCGCGGGAGTCTCGTCGCCCGCGAGCCCGCCGATGCAGATGCCATCGAACGGCATGGCGCTTATCTGTCGCGTGGACTCGGCCCGGAGGTCAGCCTCCAACCCGCCCTGGACGATTCCGAACAGCGCCTGGTCCGATCTACGGTGGGCCGACAGGCAACGTTCCGCCCAAACATGCGTGCGCTCGACAGCCTCAGCCACCACCCGGCGCGTTGAGGAGTGCGGCGGGACCGGCTGATCGAGGCACACGGCGATGTCAGAGCCGAGCGCCTCCTGCACCGCGATCGAGTGCTCAGGCGTGAAGCGGTGTGTGGAGCCGTCGAGATGTGATCGGAAGGTGACCCCGTCGTCGTCGACGGATCGGAAGTCGCCCAGGCTGACCACCTGGTAGCCGCCGGAGTCGGTCAGGATGGGCTTGTCCCAGGCCATGAACTTGTGCAGGCCGCCGAGACGGGCGATCCGCTCGTGGCCCGGCCGCAGGTACAGGTGGTACGTGTTGCACAGGATGATCTGTGCGCCAACTTCATCGAGATCATCCGGATCGAGCGCCTTCACCGTCGCGTTCGTTCCAACGGGCATGAACACCGGCGTCTGGATCTGGCCGTGGGGCGTGCTCAGGTGGCCCAGGCGGGCACGCGTCGATCCATCGGCTGGCGCAGGCTTGAGCACGTCGAAGGAGACCGGCCGGTTCATCGGCCGTCACGTGATCTCTTGGCGATTGAGGGCAAACACCGCCACGACGATCGACACGACCGTGTAGATCAGGACGGCGGGCAGCGCAAGGTCCAGGGGCACGGGCTTGAGCAGGAACTGCTCGACTCCGCCGCCGAGTGAGACGGAACCGCCCGGAGCTGCGGCGACGACGTAATCGCCCACGCTGACCGGCAGGAACTGGAACCACTCCGGGCCGGGCGCCTCGAATGAGCCACTCCCAAAGCCCTCGAGCACCCGGCTGCTGAGCGTCAGGCCGATGAGAGTGACCTTGATGATCGATTCGCCCAGGAAGAGAACGATGCCGACGACGGCGCCAGCGAGCTGGCTGCGCAGCACGACCGCGACCGCCAGGCCAATCGCCGCACGCTCGAGAAGCACCGGGTAGCCGAGGACGATGTTCTCGACCAGGTCCTGCAGTCCGCGGCCGCGCAACGGGCTCGCCACGGGCATGCCGTACACCAGCCCGGTGATGTAGGCCATGACGATGCCCAGGCCAAAGATGATCAGCGTGGCGATGGCCAGGGCGATGGCGAGGGCCGCAGCCTTGGCCAGCAGGTAGTTGGCTCGACTCTCGCCGCGGGCGACAACGTTGCGCAGTACGCCCCAGTTCCAGTCGGCTCCGACAAATGCAGCGGCGTAGACCACGGCCAACAGACCGCCCAGGCCGAACGCGAACTGCGAGATCACGGTGTAGGCCAATGGAAACTCGATGATCCCAGCCAGCGCCTTGAAGCCGACACCGGCGACGAGGAAGACGATGGCCATGAGCGCCAACGCGACGGCGAGCACGACATAGGTGGCGCTGCGGCGCCTGATCTTCAGTAGCTCGGCGCGTACGAGCCTCATGCGGGCATGACCGGGCGGTCACTGACGGTGGCGCCGGTCCCGGTGATCTCGAGGAAGAGTGTCTCCAGGTCACTGCCCGGCTCGATTCCAGAGGCGTAGATGCCGGCCTCGGCCAGCGCGCGGTTGATCTCGGCCGCTCGCGCCGGGGGCACGTTGACCGTGAACCACCCTGCCTGCTCACCGGAGTCCACGCCGTACAGGGGCCGATCGGGCGCGATCTTTCTCAGGACCGCCCCTGCCTCGGTCATCTGCGCCTGATCCACACGGATGCGGACGCGTCCGGCGGCCTCGAGCATCGAGTTGAGGTCACCCTCGCGAATGAGGCGCCCTCGGTCGATGATGCCCACCACATCTGCCAGCAGTTCCACCTCGTGCAGCAGGTGGCTCGAGATCACCACGGTCTTCCCGAGCTCCTTGGTGAACCAGCGCAGCGTCTCGCGCATGGCCACCATGCCGCCCGGGTCGAGGCCATTGGCGGGCTCGTCGAGCAGCAGCAGGTCAGGGTCGGACAGCATCGCCGCGGCGATCCCGAGACGTTGCTTCATGCCCAGCGAGTAGGTCTGCACCGCATCCTTGGAGCGACCCGACATGCCCACGTACTCGAGCACCTGCTCCACACGCGTGAGCGGCGTGGCCGGGCCACTCGCAGCGAGGACGACGAGGTTCTCGCGGCCCGACATGTAGGGATAGAACGATGGCGTCTCGATCAGCGAGCCAACGCGGAATAGGCGCTTGCGGTCTTTCCACGAGTAGTGCTCGCCGAAGAGGAAGATCTCTCCCGCGTTCGGCCTGAGCAGCCCGGTCAGCAGGCGCAGGGCCGTGGTCTTGCCGGAGCCGTTAGGCCCGAGAAACCCGTAAACCTGGCCGCTCGGAACCGACATGTCGAGCCCCGTTAGGGCAGTGTGCCGTCCGTAGCTCTTGACCAGGCCGCGCGTGGCAACTGCAAGCTGGCCGGTGGGTGCGGGTGCCGCGGGTGCCGCGGGTGCCTCGATCAAGCGCGCGCTTCCGTCTCGGCTGGTTCCGGTGCCTCGGCGCCGTCCTGTTTGCCCTCGGCGGTCATGCCGTCCCACAGCCCCGTGTCCATCCGGTCAGCGCGCCGTGGCGTGGGGATCTCGTAGCCGAGCCCGCGCAGATGCTCGCGCGCCCGCTCGGTGGCTATTCGGCCCTGCGGTGTTCGGTCCAGGAAGCCGAGTTGCAGCAGGTACGGCTCGTAGACGTCCTCGATCGTGTCGACCTCTTCGCCGATCACCGCCGCAACGGCCGCGCCACCGACCGGACCAGACGCGAACTTCTGGACGATGGCCGCCAGCAACCGACGATCGGTGGTGTCGAGGCCCTCGTCATCGATCTCCATTGCGTTCATTGCCTGCGTAGCCTCGGAGGCGCCGATGCGCCCGTCGGAGCGAATTTGCGCGTAGTCCCTCACGCGCCGGAGCAGCCGGTTGACCACGCGCGGCGTTCCCCTCCCCCGGCGAGCGACGACATCCACGGCTTCGGGCTCGATATCGACGTTGAGGATGCCGGCCGAGCGACGGATGATGGTCGCCAGCTCGTCCTGCGAGTAGTAATCCAGCCGATAGACGGCGCCGAAGCGATCCCTGAGCGGGCCGCCGACACGGCCTGCGCGCGTTGTCGCGCCGATCACCGTGAACGGCTTGAGGCTGAGGCGCAGGCTACGGGCGGATGGGCCGCGGCCGATC
>CAYZEJ010000107.1:0-8628 GCA_964477545.1 uncultured Anaerolineaceae bacterium
GCACGTACGCCTCGATCTGGCCCTGGACGCTGCGCACCAGCGCCTGGACCTCGAGTCCCGTTGCCGGCTCCTCTTCGATAAGCTCGACACGGGCAAGGATGAACGGCTCTGACTCGACAAACTCGAGCAGACGAAGGCGCTGCTGCCCCTGCACGATGGCGCGCACGGTGCCGTCCTGAAGCTGGACGACCTGGGCGATCTTGGCCAGCGTACCGACTTCGTACAGCTCAGCGGGGGTGTTGATGTCCTCACGGTCGGCCTGACGCTGTGTGACCAGAGCGATCGGCGAACCGTCCGCTACGGCCTTGTTGAGCGCCTGAACTGACTTGTCCCGGCCGACCTGGAGCGGGACGATCATCTCGGGAAAGATCACCGTCTCGCGCAGCGCGACGAGGGGCAGCTCGCGGATGCCTGAGGAATCCTCGGGACTCTGCTCGACCTGCTCGTCTGTTTCGATGGTCTCTGTCATTTCGCTCCTAGGGTTGTCGGCTGCAGAGAGTGCTCGGGGAATTCCTGCTTGTCGCGGTCTTCGTAGAGGGTCTCGAGGATGCGCATTCCGAGCCGCTCCTCGAGCTCGAATAGGACTCGCACCCCGGCGAGATTTACGCCGAGATTGCGAGTCAGGTGGCGGATCCAGAGGACCCTTCGAACGTCGTTCTCCGAATAGAGACGGATGTTGCTGCGCGTTCGTGCCGGACAGACGAGTCCCTCCAGCTCGTAGATGCGCAGGGTCCGGGGGTGAACGCGGACAAGCTCCGCTGCGACGCTGATGACGTATACGGGCCGAGTTGGATCTCGGCCGATCCGGTCTTCAGCAGCGCGCGCTTCGGTCATCTGGTCAGGTGCCTCCCGCAGGCATTTGAGCGGTTAAGTGTGGTAACCCATGGTGCTTGATCGTGCACAGCCGGGAAACTAAACCATGACAATGGTGTTGTCAAGAAGGCTGTAGTGCGAAACCACAGAAGCCCTGTTGCTTTCGTGCCACGGCCCGCCAGGGGTTCAGGGTGCGCCGATGGAGATTTCCGCGATCCTCCACGACTGGGAGTCAAGCCGGCCAAAGGGCAGCCAGGCGAGCGGCGCCTGGGGGACCAACTCGAGGGTGATCGTCCCCGCCCGCTCCACCAGGACGGTCTGCTGGCTGGCCGTGGGGACGATGCCCAGGACCATCGTCTCGACCCGTCGGAGGCGGACGATGTCAACGTCGACCACTTGGCGGCCCGGCCCGACCGCCACCGGCTCGCCGAAGCGCAGGTTGTCAAAGGGCTCAGTCGGATCGAGGCCGCTGGCAGGGCCGAACTGACTCGCCAACCGGGCGACGCGATCGGCGAGGTACGCGGACTGGGCGGACCACGCCTCGTCAAGGCTCTGGGGCGCTGGCGGGGTCACGTACAGATTCGCGGCGATCTCTGCGCGTCCCGACATCCATGCCACGACATAGCCCTCGAGCGTCGCGGTAGGCGAACCTTGCCGGCCACCGATGAGCCAGAAGGTGGTCAGTACTGTCACGGCGAGGGGCAGGAACAACGCCGCCTGGAGCTCGCCGCCCGGTCGCGCGCCGAGCTCTACCGCGCGGCGATAGGCATGGATGGCCTGGGCCAGCCAGACCACGAGCAACATGGCGAGCGGGGGGAGGATGACGAGCCACCGCGTGCCGTCCATCAGCTGAACGCAGATGAGCAACAGCCCAGCGATGGCCAGCGGCTGGGACAGGAGCAGCAGCCAGCCGCGGCGGTCACCGATCGCGATGTGTCCGAGGCCCCAGACCACGAGGCCGCGGCGTAGGACGGCCGCCGCGCTCGGCAGCCGCGGGTCAGTCAGAGGTGGAGTCGTCAGGTCTCGATTATTGCGACGGGAATCAGCGCGCCGCGGCGCTGCTGACCGGCTCGCCGCCGCCTATCAGTTCGCGCCGGAGCAGTACCTCGCACTCGGCGCGCGAGACGGCGAGCACCTTGTCGCCGACCTGGAAGACGGTCTCGTTCTTGATCGCCTGGACGCTGTTGCCGCGCAGCAGCACGAACAACGAGCAGCCTTCGGGCAGAGGTATGTCCGTCGCACGACGGCCAACCGCCGGCGAATCCTCCGCGATCTGTGCCTCGAGCAATTGAAGCTCTCCGCCCTTCAGGTCCGCCAGGTGGAGCAGCTCGTGGACGGGAATGTCCTGCTCGATCGAGGCGAGCGCCATGCGCGTCGGGCTGATGATCTCGTCCACGCCGAGGTGGCGAAAGAGCCTCTCGTTCTTGGGGTTGTTTACGCGCGCGATCGTGCGCGGAACGTCGAAGTGGTGCTTGGCCATCTGGCATACGACGAGGTTGTCCTCATCGTCCCCGGTAACAGCAGCCACGATCGTGGCACGGTTCGCGCCGGCCTCCGCCAGGTGCTTGCCCTCGCAGCCGTCGCGGTTCAGGACAATGCTGCCGAGCTCGTCGGCGATCTGGCGTGCGCGGGCCGCGTTCTTCTCGAGGATGACCAGCTCGTGACCGGCCTCGAGCAACTCCTTGGACAGGAAGTAGCCGACCTTCCCTCCGCCTACGACGACGATGTACATGGGTTTCTAGCGCTCCACTGTTATCCGTTGTGAGCCATCTGCCTGGCTGAGATCTGCCGGCCGGGCCTCGTCATGATCATGGTGGCGCTCGACGTCGCGCACACCGCTGGCGCCCGGATCCGCCTCGAGCCCGCTGTACTGAGCCAACGCGTCGACAAGCAACCTCGTGCGGCAGATGGTCGCGATGCCGAGCATGGTGTACGCCTCGGCGCGCACAGGGTCGTTGATCTTGGCCACTACCTGTTTGACGCCGAACGTCTCGCTCGCGAGCTGGGCCGCAAGCACGTTGCGGTTATCGCCCTCGGTCAGGGCGAAGAAGAGGTCGGCACCCTCCGTGCCCAGCCTGCGCAGGACGTCCTCCTCGGTACCGTCGGCGCGCACGGCCTGTCCCGGAAAGTCCGGCTCGAGCTTGGCGAAGGCCTCGCTGTTGATGTCGATGACGGTCACGTCATGGCCGGACCGCGCTAGGCGCTCCGCGAGGCCAGCACCTACCCGGCCGCAACCGACGATCACTGCCTTCATGTCAGCGCTTCCCCCCGGTCGAGACGTATGAGTTGACGAGCGGCTCCGGGCCGGTCTGGCGGTTGGCGCTGCTGGTTACCGCCTCGCGCACGACGATGACCTGGCAGGGCGCGTTCTGGAAGATGTACGGGATCGTATCGCCGATGGCGAAGTCGCCGCCCAGGCGCTGGCGATAGGGCAGGCCCACGATGATCGCCTCCGCTCCGACCTCGATCGATTCGTCGACGAGCGCTGCCGCGACCTCGCGCGCCTGGAGCAGGTCGCCGGTCAGCTTGACTTTGTACTGCTCGGCGATGCCCTCGGCCATGTCCAACAGGGCCGATGCGGTCTCGTTCTCGACCGTCAACTCCTCCGACAGCTCGTGGCGCCAGTCGACCTCGATGACGTGGATGGCCACGAGCTCGGCGTTGCCAGGCTTCGCCAACTGACAGCCGAGGTGGATGACGAGCTCATCTGTTGGACCGCCGTTGAGGGCCAGGACGGCCTTCCTAAACGGCACCCTTTGGTTCTGTTCAGCCATGCCGGCGAAGCGTACACCGGCTACGAGCCAGGGGGCTCCTCCTCCGGCTCAGGCTCCTCATCTCGGCGGTACGGCACGTTGACGACGACGGTGTGCGGGCGGCCGATGAGCGCGCGCCGCAGACGGTTTGCCGACTGGTTGTAGAGGATCCGCTCCCACCAGTTGCGGGCGACGTATTCGGGGATGACCACGAAAGTGATGGGATAGTCCTTTTCGTCGTGAGCGGTCTCGTCGAGTACCTGGAGGTAGGCCAGCAACGGCCCGATCAATGCCCGGTAAGGCGACTCGACGATCACCAGCGGGACGTCGGGCAGCTGGCGTTCCCATTGCTCGCGGATCTTGGCGGCCTCCTCGGGCTCATCCGAGATGAGCACGGCGCGCACGTCGGGCGCGATAGAGCGTCCAACGTTGACGGCCTGGACGACGGCGCGGTTGATCCCCGGGATCGGGACGACGACGCGCTCTTCGCGCCGCGGAGGAGGGATGACGGCGTCTGGGCGAACGGCGAGGTGGGCGGCCGACGCGTCGTACTGGCGGTGGATGAAGAGCATTACGGCGACCAGCACGGGGATCACGACCGCCACCAAGAGGGACGTCGGCGCCTTGGCCACGAGCACGACGACAGCCACGACCCCTGTCATCGTGCAGCCCAGCAGGTTGATTGCCAGGCCGCGCCGCCACCCCTGTGGCTTCTCGCGCAGCCAGTGGAAGATCATTCCCGACTGGCCGATCGTGAACGCGACAAACACGCCGACTGAGTACAGAGGGATGAGCGCGTGGGTGTCCCCACCGAAGGCGATCAGCAAAACCAGCGCGACGATGCTGAGCACGACTATGCCCGAGTTGAAGGCCAGGCGGTCGCCCCGGAAGCTGAACTGACGCGGCATATAGCCATCGCGGGCGAGGATCGCGGCGAGGCGTGGGAAGGCGTTGTAGCTCGTATTGGCAGCCAGGAACAGGATCAGCGCCGTGAATGTCTGGAACACGTAGAAACCAATCGAGCCATCGCCGTAGATCACCGCCGCTACCTGGCTGATGACAGTGCGTCGGATCGGGTCATCGATGGGCACGATGCCGAATGAGTAGGCGACGAATGTGATGCCCACGAACAGCACGGCCAGGATGATCGCCACCGCGGAGAGCGTTGTCGCAGCGTTGCGCGGCTCGGGTGGCTTGAAGGCGGGGACGCCGTTGGCGACTGCCTCGATGCCGGTCAGCGCGACCGATCCGGAGGCGAAGGCGCGAATCAGTAGCAGCACGCCGAGCATCTCCGGGATGGCCGGCGCGCCGGGAAGTGGATTTGGCGGCGGGGCGCTCTCGCCGTTGACGACGATACGGAAAACGCCGATGACGATCATCAACAGGGCCGAGCCAACGAACAGGTAGGTCGGAACGGCGAAGATGTTGCCCGACTCGGACAGGCCGCGCATGTTGCCGAGGGTTATCAGCACGATCGCCACGACCGCGATGCCGACCTGGAAGTCAGCCAGTCCGGGAACAGCCGAGATGACCTGCTCGGAAGCCGATGCTGTCGAGACGGCGACCGTCATGACGTAGTCCAGGAGCAGCGCGGCCGCGACGATGAGCGACGCCATCCGTGGCAGGTTGCGTCGCGCTACGGCGTAGTCGCCACCACCCGACGGATAGGCACGGACGATCTGGCGGTAGCTCAGCGATACGACCGTCAACAACACGGCGACGGCGATCGCGATCGGCAGGCTGACGAGCAACACGGCCGCCCCGGCAAGTACCAGGACGCGCAGGATCTCCTCGGTCGCGTAGGCGGACGAGCTGATCGGGTCGGAGCTGAAGATGGCCAGCGCCTTCTTCTTCGAAAGCCGCTCGTTGCCCTCCTCGTGAATCGACAGTCGCCGCCCGAACAGGACGTGGCGTATCCGCTCAACCATGCGCCCGCTTGCCGTACGCGGAGCCGAAGCGGCCTCACGCGCCACGAGTGTCCCCGGTCCGGAATATCGGAAGTAGGGCGAGTGCGGCCGCTCTACACGGACGCGGCGATCACCGGGCTTGCGGCCGTGAAGCCAGGGCTTCTGCGAGTCGCTCGGTTTCTGGGGGTCGCTCATCGTTCGATCACAGACCGAACTCGAGCCGCGCGATCAACCTCTTCGGCATACCTGCCTTAGCCATTAGCCGCTGAACCCGCTCGATGGGGTAATCGACGCGGTGCCACTCGAGCGAGCCTTCGCCCGTATCGAGGATCATGCCGCTGGCACGGGGGTCGCCGTCACGCGGCTGGCCGACGCTGCCCGGATTGATGATCAGGCGCGCGCCTTCGATGGCCACAGTTGAGCCCGGCTTGGCGCTCACGGTCTCGACACCACCCGACTTTCGCTCACGAAACACGAGCGGGACGTGGGTGTGGCCGACCAGGCAATGAGGCGTATCGAACGCAGACAGGTTCGCGCGCGCGATGGCCGGCGTGTAAACGTATTCCCAGGTTGGATCGCGCGGGCTGCCGTGCACGAGGGTGAAGGGTTGGTCGATAGTGCGCAGCGGCAAAGCGGCCAGCCACTGGCGCGTCGTGGAGTTGATTCGCTCCGCCGTCCACTCGACAGCAGCCCGCGCATCGTCGTTGAAGGCATCAGTGTCGAGCTCGCCGATCGCGGCCGAGTCGTGGTTGCCACGGACGCCGACGGCATGCTCGGCTGCGAGTCGGGCAACGACTTCGTCCGGCTGCGGGCCGTAGCCGACGACATCGCCGAGCTGCCACACAGCGTCATACGGTCTGAGCGCCTCAAGGACGGCTTCCAGCGCGGGCAGGTTGCCGTGGACATCGGACAGCACGGCGATCCGCATTCGGCGGTCACGATAGCAAAGGTGAGCGCCGCCGCTCTCCCGCGGGCCGCGGATAACGCTGCGGAGTCTCCCCGCGCTTGCCGATAACGACCAGGCAGTGGCCGGTGAGACCTATTTGGTCCGTCGTTGGGAGAGGGATGATGCGCGGGGCGGACCCGCCCGTGGCCTGGATCACGCGCGACGCCTCTGCGATCTCTCGCTCGAGGCTGCCGTCACCGCCGTCGAGCTTCCAGGCGACGACGTGTCCGCCACGCTTCGCCAGCGGCAGCCCCAACTCGACAACCTCGGCGACGGTGCCGACGGCGCGAGCGACAACGATGTCCCAGGTCCCGCGCTGGTCGGGTTTCGCGGCGAGGTCCTCGGCACGCTCGGCGAACACGGCAATCGCGGGCGCATCCGCGCCACCCGCTGCGAGGGCCGCGCTGACCTCGCGCGCGGCAACCTCCAGGAAACGCGCCTTCTTGCCGATCGAATCGACCAGCGCGACCCGGGCGAGGGGCAGGACGATGGCCAGAGGCAGGCCTGGGAAACCACCACCGCTGCCGATATCCATGACACTCGTGCCGCCCAGAGCGCGCAGCGTCGACGCGGCCACGAGGCTGTCGAGCACGTGATTGCGAGCGATCTGCTCCGGGGTGCGAATCGCGGTCAGGTTGATGGCGGAGTTCCAGGCCAGGAGCAGGCGAACGTGACCGTCGATCGCCGCGCGGGCCGGGGCTGAAAGCTCGAGATCCGCTCCGAGTAGGCCCTCGTCAACGGTGTTCCAGAACTCTTCGGCCAGCGGCGGAAGGTTGTGTGCCGACTCGGGCAGGGGCAAAAAGAAACGCCGCGGGAGAGGGGACCGATCAGAGTTTCGTCCATGCCCGAACGACTCTGAGCCGTTGCGCTGTCCCCGCTCCCTGCGGCGAAACGTTTCTGGCACCACCGGCCTTTCAGTTTTCCCCCGCCGTCCGGTTTTTCCGATCGGATCTCTCCGATCGCCGAAGCCGGCGAGGTTACCGTACTCGGACTGGGTCGCCGTCCCCGCTTGGCGTACCCGTGGTGCAAGGCGGGCAGTGTCGCTATTGGCGCCCGACCCGGTCAACCGGCTTTTCCACGAGTTACCGACTGCTCAGTTGGTTTGTGGAGAAAGGGGTCGGCGATTTCTCGCGCGTGTGGACGGCGGGGTTGACAGCCCTGCCCTGTCGGCCCGTTTTTCGCCGATTTAGGCGGTGAACTGCGCGTCCGCTGCGAGCTCCCGCGGGCGCGGGTGCTCGCGCGTCCTACTGAGTGTTTGACTACGCAGTCGGCGCCATTGGCCGCTGCTGCGTGGCCCGCCGCAGCCCCAGCTCGCGCAGGTGCCGCGCCGCGCCTTGCAGGCTAATCGTTCGTTCGCGCGCGGACCGGCCGGCCCATGCTTCGTCGGACGACCTCCATCACTTCTTCGGTGTAGGTCTGTGCCTCGCCGGTCTTGACGGCGGTCGCGAGGCACCCGGCGACGTGATCCTCCATCAGCAGCAGCGACACCGCGTCTACCGCGGCGCGCAGGGCCGCCGTCTGCTGAAGGATGTCGATGCAATATTCGTCGCGCTCAATCATCCGGGCTACGCCGCGAACCTGACCCTCCATGCGTGACAGCCGGCGCAGGAGCTGGGCACGATCCTTGGTGTAGGCGTGGCGCGATGGCGCCTCTGCCGGACCCGGAGTGGTCGGGGTGGTTCGTCCTGCACTCATACTGGTGGGGAGTATATCCGCCCGCCCGCGGGTGATTGATTCGTTATCGAGTCGTCATTCGGCTGTAACGCAGACGGGCTAAACTCCACGGGAATGGACGGGCCCGACTGGCTGCGCACCCAGCTGACGTCATTCACATGCCCGGCGTGCGGTCGACGCTACCGCGGTTCGAAGATCCGATTGCTCGCTGAGCGCGATGGCCTGTTCTTTGTTGACCTCGACTGCGCCCGCTGCGGCAGCCACACGGTCGCGATCGTGACCGTGGAAATCGACGAGACCACGGCGTCGATCACCGAGATATCTGACCTGAGCCTGTCCACCGATGAGCTGCCTGAGCACCTGGGTGAGGAACTCCCCGTCGGTGCGGCACTCGTCACGGCCGATGACGTTCTCGAGATGCACGAATTCCTGGCGCGGTTCCAGGGCGATGTCAGCCATCTGTTCCACAAGGATGCCCCCGGCTCCCAGGGGGCGCCACGATCGGACGGTGCCGAGCGCAGGTGACGGACCAGAC
>CAYZEJ010000108.1:0-8382 GCA_964477545.1 uncultured Anaerolineaceae bacterium
GGATGGGCTCGCGCTTCCTGTCCAAGGACGACCGCGACGCCCTCGGGATCATCAATCGCGACGACGTCGCCGCCGGTGTCGGCCTCTCGGAGCCTTCCGCCGGCTCGGCTAACGCTCCGCTCGGCCGTCCCGCCGATGCTGATACTTCGGACGGCGCCGCCGGACGGGACGCCCAAACGCCTCGCTCGTCGGAGGCTCCTACGGCCGCCAACGGCGGCGGGACCTCTGTTTCGAAAATTGCTACTTCCCTCCCCCCTGCCACTGAAGGCTCGGGGTCTAAGATCGTCGGGGAGGCCGGTGGGCCCAAAGCGTCGGCAGTAGCAGCGGAACCTCCTCCCGCTGAATCAGTCGGCGACACCGACCTCCCCGTCCTCTCAAGCCAGGCCCAGTCGAACGGCCACGCGGATTCAAACGGCAAGGCCTACAAGCCCATGCCCCTCGAGCTGGGCGGCGGCACCAAGGTGGCCTTCTCGGTCTCCGCGGACTCACCCTCGTGCGCAGACTGCGGCTCGATCATGGTCCGCAACGGCTCTTGCTACAAATGTCTGAACTGCGGCAGCACGTCCGGCTGTAGCTAGTCGCACGGGTGGCCATGCCCGAGCCGGGAGCTCAGGCCGATGACACCGAGCGAACGCCGCCTCGGCCAACCGCGCAATGGCTCCGCGACGATCCACCGTCTCTAGAGGCTGGCGGCGATGCCTTCCACATCAAGACCGCCGTGGAGGGTCTCTCCAAGCTTCTCGTTGCGGCCGACCCACCCTTCGTCATTGGACTGACTGGCGAGTGGGGCACAGGAAAGACAACGTTCGCCCAAGCCGTCTGCGCCAACGTCGCGACAACGATGGACACCTGTTGGGTGGACCTATGGAGCCAAGACATATCGGAACTCCGGCGGACTCTCCTGATCGAGGTTGGCTCAGCAGGAGCGGAGGATCTTACAGCAGCGCGAATTGAACAGGCTGGGAGCCTCGACAGCGCCCTCCGGACGTCGAGTTCGACAATCGAGCCACCCGAACTCAAACTCTCGCCAGTCATAAAACCCACGCGTAAGAATGTCTTACGGCCGGTCTGGGGCGTCCTTCTGCTCGTGCTCATTATCGAGCTCATCCTCTTTCTGGACATCCTTCCAGGAACCAAGACGCTTGTGCCTTTGGCGTCGACAGTGCTGGGAGCGATAATCGTGTTCGCCGTCCTGAACAGTGGTCTGGTAGTCCGAGTGCGCTCGACGCAGAGATCAATTGCCCCGGCGAAAGAGTCGGTGCAACTCCATGACGCTTTCCGTGCAATTGTCCGGCAGTCTGAGCATCACCGTCCAGTACTGGTAGTCGTGGACAACCTTGATCGCTTGCCTGCAGATGACGCCTTGCGGACACTATCCGAGATTAGGGCGTTTGTGGAGATGCAGGACAGTCGCTGTCTCTTTCTCATTCCTGTTGACCGCGACGCTCTTACCTCACAACTAAAGCATGTATTGAGAGATGATCGAGCGGCACGAGACTACCTGGATAAGTTTTTCAACCTTGATCTGGCAGTGTCTCCACCTGTTGCTCCGGATCTGCGGCAATGGACGTTGGACCGGGCAAGTCGGATATTTCCGCGTCTGGAACCGCTGAGACCGCTCGTGCAGGTTGTGAATTCTGCAGCTCGCGGCAACCCACGCGCGATAACTCGCATTCTGAACGGAACGCTTACTCGCTCGATGCTGCTACCTGAGGGTACGGCGGAAGGCGGACTCGATTCTGTTGCCTTTATCGAGGCCATCACTCTTCGATTCCCGAAGGTAATGAAGCGACTCGACCAACATCCACGGCTTTTCATTGAACTACGAGAGACGATGGCGGCCGCCAGCATTCGAGAGCAGCGCGCAGTGGCACTAGCAGACTTTCTAGACATTGATGAGCTGGGTGACCTCGAACAGGACGCGCTTGACTTCCTTTCATCGAATATGGGCGTGCCACTCGATCAGGAGCGCTTGACCGAGGTTCTTTCGCTGCGTGCTGTTGAAGCTTGGGAGCGTGTACCAGGCGGCCAAGAGTTGCAGAAGGCGCTCGAAGTTGGCGATGACGAGTCGTTCGCAACGGTCTTCGTGTCGATCGACTTGGAGGTCCGAGACCGCGCGCTCGAGCAATCTCTCGACCTTATCGATAGCAGCCTACGCCAACGATATCTGCGAGACGCTGCGAACGGGCTTAACGCTTTGGCGGCTCAAGCAAGCGAATCCACCGTCCGGATTCGTGCCCAATCCGCGGCGTACGAAGCGTTTGGCACGCCCGACACAATCGGCACCGCGAATGCCGGCGTCGTTGCATTGGTGTTTGGCGCGGACGCGCCCAAGAACCGTGCCGCTGTGCTTTGGCAGCTCGCTGTGGCTCGGTTGGCTGCCGACCCTGCCCCTTCACAGCGGCTGTTGTCGTTGGTTTCGGCCGGTGCCCTACACGTAACGACTGACGACTGTCGATCAGCCCAGCCGGCAATTGCCCTGGCGGCAAACCGAGGCCTTGACATTGCACCACTCTTTGAGGCTGGGCCTCCGACGTGCCTTGTTGATCGAGAGGTCGCGGATTACGTCGCTGGACTGTTGAGCTCTTGGAAACAACCTTCTATGACGGACACAGACGTGATCCAGCTGGTCGATCGTCTGGACATAGCGTTGAGGGCCGGCTGGGCGGGTGCCGCACTCACTGTTGTCGCCGGCCAAGTCACGTCGGATGTTGTAGCAGGTGTCACTCCGACCGATTGGTCAAAGCTTCGAACACTCTCTGGGCTGTTGGCTTCTGCTCCGGCGTCTACGGAGATCGATGATCTTGCATCTGCTCTCGTTCCATTGGCCACCCCCTCTGATGGCCTGCCGATCCGACTGGCGCTGGCACTCCCGTTGAGTGCAAGCGGCGCGTCGGCTATAGGGAGCGAGACGAACTCGTGGCTCGCTAGTGCCTCATCGGACTCCACTCTTGCGCTTGTTCGCGAAAGCGGAGAGGCGCTGCGACGTCATTCCATCGACATTTCAGTACCGATCGCCGCAAGGTGGACAAGCGGCGATGGGCAAGACTTTCTGCAAGCGATTGCGGAACTCGCCGGCGGCCCTCTCCGAGACGTAGTTGCGGCCGCGCTAACCGGAGCGACGGCTACCTGGTATCTCGCGCTCGAGGCCGCGGGAGTTGTGGAGTCACGCGACGATCGGGCAGCCCTTGAGGAGGTCGCATTGTTCGTGGACTCGTCTCTTGTGCCTCCGCTACCAACACCTCAGCCATTCCGCGAGGTACTCAAGATCCTTCACGGCGAGGGCATTTCACTCAATGACTCTGTATCAAGACTCACGTCGACAATATCCTCACTCACGACGAATGACGGCTTGGATCGAGCAGCGGAGTTGGCTCCGGATGTCGCGGGGACCAATCGCGAATGGCAACAGCGGTTGGCCAATGCCCTCGCGGAGCGATGTATCGCGTTGGGTCACTTGCCACGTTCTGAGGAGGAGTGGATCGTGCGAGGCTCGCGTCGAGTCGCCGATCTGGCCGCGGTCGTAGCCACTGAGGCTTCCAGCATGTCAGCAGCGGAAGCGATAGATCGCGTTCGACCTCTTCGGGGGGTTCTGAGTCACTCCGGCAAGGTCGGATTGGCTCTGCTGGAACTCGCAGCTGGCGAGACGGTCGACTGCAGCGAAGCCCTGCTGCTGACCGCAGAGGCACGTCAGTGGACACACGGCTTCAGAGGAAGAAAGGCCGAAGTCGAGGCCGCCCTGGACAAGATCGGGGAATGCGAGGGCTCCGGGGAGGCGATAGGGGCCGTACGCGCTCGCCTTTGACACAACCAGTATGCAGTCGCCGATTGCTCCGTCATCCCGCGGCCACTCGAGGCGTTACTCGGCGGAAGGATCGAGCCCTTCGCCGGGGTCGCGGGTGTCCGCTGAGTAGTCCGGAGGACGTGCTGAGGCCAAGGCCTCGGCTTCTTGAGGCTGTGACGGGAGCTTCGGGGCGCCAGATGTCCAGGGCTTGAGCGCCTGTACCACCAATCGGTAGAAATCGATCACCTGCTGCTTTGACTCGCCGACGAAGGAGCCTTGGCCCCTCCCCCGCTTGATGCCGATCTCGCGGATTAGAGCGAGCTTGAAACTGCGCGGCTCCCGCCTAAGATCGGGGCTCCAAAGCAGGCGTTCGGGCGTTTCGAGTGCGCCTTTCAAGAGCTCCGACGTCGTCTCGCGCACGAGTGGGAAGGTGGCGTCGATTCTGAGGTTGGGCGGTGCATCCTTGAGCTGGCGAAGTAGCCAGGTGATACGGGTCTTCGAACGGCCTTCTCGCGGCGCGTTGACGTCGACGCTCGTGGTCATCAATCGAGTCCGCAGATCAACGGAGATGTCGACTGGTGCGACGGCACCCGGCACCTTGACGCTGGCCTCGAGTCGTCCGTCCTCAGCCAGTTGTCGGACGATCGCCTGCTGCCGTGCGGTCGGATCGAGCTTGCGGGGCCACAGCGCCGTCACATCGCTGCCGAGGTCCTGCCGGAGACCGAGCGCCAGCCACTGAACAAACTCCTCCCATTTGGCCGCAACGTCGCGAACACCCGGGTCGCTCGCGCGTAGGGTTTGGGCGCGAGCCGCGTCGCGCACGGTGACCCATTTGTCGCCCATGTCGGTAAATCCGCCGGCGCCTGCCTTCTCATTGTCCAGATAGGCGATCAACTCGCCCAAGAGCCACGCCTGATCTGGATCGCTTACACCGCGGTGCCTGTGCTGGTCGATGGCCTCCGTCATGATTCGCCACCAGGACAGATGCCTCAGCGTGGTCTTCTTGAGCTTCTTTAGATCAACGAGTACTGGGGATTCGACGGGAGAAGACACAATCTGGTTCGAAATGGTCAGGAGAGCCTGAATATCATTGAGTCGCGCGAGATCGAGATAAGCCGAGATCTGATCGGCCTTGAGAGGCATGTTGCCTGTCTTGACTTCAACGAGGCACCGCCAGACAGTCTTTCCACGGTCCACGACGATCCCGCCGTCCGGGATCGATACTCGATCATCAACGTCTGACTTGAAACGGACCTCGGTGAACGTTCTGATCCGCCCCGCGGGTGCGTCCAAATGCGCCAGAAGTGCGCGTCCGAACTCTGGCACGGCGCCGATGACGGCCAGAAGTGTCGACGCTGCACGCCGTTCCTGTTCGTCTTGCCCGCCGATCCCGGTAGTGGGAATCAAGCGCGCCGGATGCCAAGCATCCTCGATGCGGTCGACGGCGTTCTTGGGTACCAAAGACATCCGAACCCTCCCGATCTAATGCCCGGAATGCGATAGTACCGCTCAGGATTCCGCGGCTGCCTTCTGGTGAGGCGATATGCATCTCTATCGGGGCTCGACTGACCAATTCATTGGCGATGCTGTCCGGGCGCGCCTCGCGGGGCAGCTTGCGGATCGGTTCTTCGACGAGTACCGGTATCGGCCGTCCCCGTCCGAGGTGACGTCTTGGCAAAACTCGCTTCGCGCCATGGCGGACGTCCTTAAGCTCGCGGATCTCACGGACCAGGGGATCTTGGTCGAACTGCGGTTGCCGTTGACGTCGCGCCGGCTCGATTGCCTGATCACGGGCTCGAATCCCGAGGAGGGCGATTCCGCGGTGATCGTTGAGTTGAAGCAGTGGACCAATGTCGGTCACTCGACGGTTAGTGAGTGCGTGACGATCGCTCATGGCAGCAGGATCAAGGATCACCTCCACCCGTCCGCTCAGGTCCGTAACTACGAGCGGTATCTTCAGGACACGCATCCGGCGTTCTCAGAGGGTGGTATTTCGCTCGGCTCCTGCGCCTACCTGCACAACGCACAGTTCGATCCCGAGTCGCCCATCTGGGAGACGTCGGTGAGCGCCCTGACTGACACCTATCCAGCGTTTGCCGGTAATCAGCCTGATGCGTTGGCGACCTTCCTCGATCAGAGAGTCACAGGACCTGATGACGGTTCGATTCTTGACAGAGTCGCCGTCAGCGCCTTTCGGCCCCATAAGCGGCTGCTCGATCACGTCGCACGGATCATTCGCCACGAACCGGCCTTCGTGCTTCTCGATGAACAGCAAATCACGTTCAACGCGATCATGGACGAGGTCAAGGCAGCGGGTGAAAACGCCCGGCGTGTCGTCTTCCTGATCCAGGGTGGGCCGGGAACCGGGAAGTCCGTGATCGCTGTCAACCTGGTGGCCGAGTTATCGGCGCTCGGCCTGAAGACCATTCACGCCACCGGGTCCAAGGCCTTCACGCAGAACCTCCGCCAAAAGGTTGGCGCTCGAGCGGGGGTTCTGTTCAGTTACTTCATGAGCCTGGCCGGCGTGCCGGAACAGTTCGATGTGGTCATCCTCGACGAGGCGCATCGGATCCGCGAGGTGAGTGGCAACAGGTTCACCCCCAAGGCCAAGCGAACGGGCAAGTCGCAGATGGACGACCTCCTAGACGCCGGACGCGTGACCGTGTTCTTCATCGATGACCTGCAGGTCGTGCGGCCGGAGGAGGTAGGCAGTTCCGAGTTGATCCGGATGGCTTCGGCAGCTCGGGGAATACCGGTGCGCGAGTTTGAGCTCGAAGCCCAGTTCCGCGCCAATGGGTCCGATGCGTTCATCCAGTGGGTCGACAACACGCTCGAGGTCAATCGAACCCCTCAGGTCTTGTGGCCGATGGATGACGCCTTCGAGTTCCAGGTCGTGCCGACCGTCGAGAAACTGGAGCAGATGATCCGCACCAAGGCGGGCGAGGGGTCGACGGCTCGGCTTGTCGCAGGCTTCTGCTGGCCATGGTCCAACCCGGAGGCATCGGGCGAGCTCGTCCCCGACGTGGTCGTTGGTGACTGGCAGATGCCTTGGAATGCGCGAGCCGATGCCGGTCGCCTAGCCGAGGGCATTCCAGCGTCTGACTACTGGGCCAGCGATCCCGGGGGCCTGGAGCAGGTGGGATGCGTGTATACGGCCCAAGGTTTCGAATTCGACTACGTCGGTGTGATCGTGGGACGCGATCTCGTCTACAGACCGGGCGTTGGATGGGTTGGCCAGCCGGTGGAGTCAAAAGACCGGATCGTCAGCCGCGGGACGGTCTCCCGTGAGGCTTTCACGGAGTTTGCGAAGAGCATTTACCGAGTGCTGCTGACTCGCGGCTTGCGCGGATGCTACGTGTACTTCATCGACGCACAGACTCGAGACTTCGTCCTGAGCAGGCTAGAGCGTCCGCTATCTACGCTGAGCATGGCGGCAGAAGCAAGGCCCCCTTACCCGGCCGAACCATGAGCGTCCAGCCAGGTGCCTCCTTGTGGACGATGCTGTCAGAGCAAGTGATCCGAGAAAAAGTTGGCTATCGACTCGGTCTAACGTTTGGCCCTCCAACTTTCGTTGGTCTGGGCGGTCGGTCGGACGGAACCGCGGCAATGGGCCCAGGTCGTTGGATATTCCTGGAGATCGAACGTAGTCAGACGCACCCAGAAGGAAACGTTGTCAAGTACTGGCCTTGGCTTGAGGACACGTCAGAGTCAGCTGTCTTAATTCACGTCATTGCGCCCGATGCGCGAAAACGTGCGGGCCGCGCATCGAGCTCGCCCGATGGATCGGGGGTCGAATGGAACAAAGCGCACCCAAGCGCTTCCGGTACGTGCACGTGATGGTCGGACTGGACGGCGGATCCACGGGCTGGGCATCGGCGCATTCGGCCATCGCAGATCTACGGGCCGAAGCCTAGGATCGAGTCGTTTCCTTGGGTCAATCGAACGCATGTTCGCTGTGTGCTACGCTGACAACCACCTCGTGTTCGTTGAGGCGCTCCGGTCGGCGCCCCGGTTTTTCCGTTCGATCTCGATCCTCTAGTTAAGCCCTGACCGATCCCCGCTGAGGCGGGTGGGCCTCGTCAGGAGCTATTTCTCGTGTCCTTCGATCAAGTCGGGCTGTCGCCCGAGCTACTCCGCGCTGTCACCCAACTCGGCTTCACCGAGCCCACACCCGTCCAGCGTGAAGCCATTCCCCACGTTCTCGCCGGTCGCGACCTACTCGCGGGCGCCCAGACCGGCACCGGCAAGACCGCCGCCTTCGTGCTGCCGATCCTCCAGCGCCTCAACCAGCGCAACGCGAACCAAGGCCGCCACCCCATCCGCGTCCTCGTCCTCACCCCCACGCGTGAGCTCTGTCTCCAGGTGGAGCAGAGCGTCCGAACGCATGGTCGGCAGAGGCCGGTCCAATCGGTCGCCATCTACGGTGGCGTCGGCTTCGACCAGCAGGTCCGCCGCCTGCGCCAGGGCCCGCAGATCGTGGTCGCCACGCCGGGTCGACTGCTCGACCACGTCGGTCAGCGCACCATCGATCTATCACGCGTCGAAGTGCTGGTGCTCGACGAGGCCGATCGGATGCTCGACATGGGCTTCATTCACGA
>CAYZEJ010000109.1:0-8372 GCA_964477545.1 uncultured Anaerolineaceae bacterium
ACCTCACACCGTGCCGTGTGGCTCTCGTTTGTCAACAACGTCTTCGGTCACCACACCTAGTCAGCGGACTCCGCTGGTCGCCGGCGCGGGATCGCACGGCCTTCATAGTTCTCGAACAGCCCGATCAGGTCCGCTGGTACGCGCATCACGCGGTTGCGCTCCAGGTCGAACATCACCTGCACGCTCGTCCCGTCGGCCACCACTCGAGC
Organism: uncultured Anaerolineaceae bacterium; assembly: GCA_964477545.1. Classification (GTDB taxonomy): domain Bacteria; phylum Chloroflexota; class Limnocylindria; order Limnocylindrales; family CSP1-4; genus JALYGJ01. The sequence goes on from CAYZEJ010000109.1 coordinate 210, forward strand.
CGGCGCGACGACCGACTCCTCGGCGCGAACGCGGTACTCGAGGCCGAACGACGAGCGGCTCGTCCAGCCGAAACGGCAGCCGACGATGAGGGTCTCTCCGAAGAACGCCGGCGCACGGTAGGTCAACTCTGCCTCGGCGATGACGAAGGTGCGCTCAGCTGCCTGCGCGCCGGTTCCGAAAGGCGCACCCGTCACGCGGGCGTAGTAGCCGGCGCGCGCTGCCTCGAAATACGTGAGGTAAACCGCGTTGTTGACGTGCCCCAGCGCGTCGGTATCGGCGAACCGCACCTCGATGGTGTGTTCATACCGAAACTCGCCGTCGAACTGTCCGCGCCGTGCAGCCATGCGCGGATGATGCCCCAGATCGACCGGCTAGGGTGCGCGCTCCAGGTAGAACATCGTGCTCTCGAGCCTTGCGCCCGATAGCCGATGGCTGTTGTAGATGGCCTTAAGGACCTGTCCGGACACATATGTCGTGCGCGCACTGCCGACCACGGTGACCCGATATATCCGACCCGACACGCCGCGCTGGAAACGCAGTTCGAGCAGCGTACCGACGTTGGTTCGGCTGTCCGCTGCGAGGAGCTCTTGGAGCTGGCTCCATGTAAATGGATCGCCCGACCACTCGTAGCTGCCCGTGTTGGCGTCGTAGGCGACGCCGTTCTCGTCGATGTCGGGCACGCCGCGCAGGTAGGAGATCGGGCTTGAGACGACCTTGCCCGCGTTGTTGACCCACGCGTATTCGTTGTTCTCGGTGTACCCGCCGGCGACCGTAAAGAAGAACGTGTTCGCGACGGTGCCGCTGGCCCTGACGACGACGACCTGGCCGCTGGTGGCATCCACCGCGAGGTTCGAGCGGCGATGCTCGAGCCGGACGCCGCCGTACACCTGGTTGTCAGCCGTGGGCCGAACGTCGAAGACGCTGTTCGGCTTGAGGCGCATGTAGGCATAGCCGCGCGCGGCTACCGCCTGCGCCTTGACAGCCTCGAGCGGCCACAGCGGCGGCATCTCGGCCGGCACGACCCCCTTCAGGTAATCGTTCATGGGCACGAGGTTGATGGCCTGGATGCCGTCGCCGTTCACCAGCAGGCGCATTCGGCCGCGGTAGAGGTCGTACTTGCGCAGGCTGTCACGCCACTTCATCTCGAATTGCGTCGCGTCGCCCGCCCTTGCCATCGTGATGTCGCTCAGCGCGGCGCTGGCAAGCAATCCGCCATCTGCGCCGTGGACGCTGACCGTCCAGCCCGCACCATTCGGACTCATCTCTGCGTAGCTGTCCGCTGGAAAGACAGTCGGCGAGCCGGCGCTCGTGAACTGTGGGCTCGACCATGCGCCGCCGCGAGCCGTGACGCGGGCCGGCAGGCTCGCGGTCGGCCGATATGACGCCGCGAGCTGGACCCTGATGAGCTGATCCGGATCGATCGTCCCGAGCGTGGTGCCCGAGTAGTAATGGGCAAGGATCTCGTCGTAGGTCTGGCCGGCATTGGCGCGCCCGCGTGCTCCGTATTGCGACAGCCCCACACCGTGGTCTGTGCCGAAGCCGTGGAACACCCACGTCCGCCCGGCGGGTACGGAGGGCGTGGGCGTGGGCGTGGCGGTCGCGCTGGCGGTCGGTGTTGGGGTGGGAGTTCGAGTAGCCGTGGCGGTAGGCGTCGGGCTCGGCGTCCGCGTCGGGCTGGCGCTCGGAGTAGAGGTTGGGCTCGAGCTTGGACCAGTCCAGGTGCCGGGCGTGATGATCAGTTGGGGCGGCACCGCGCCCTCGCGCGACGTCGCGACCAGTCCGTTCGCGCTCGTGGTCGCCAGGCGCAGTGAGAGGTACTGCCTGTCGATGACGTGCCCCGGAAACGCGGCGCCGACATCAAGCATCTGTGCGCCGGTCGGCAATCTCGTGACCGTGGTGGACAGCAAGGTTCCGCCGGTCGGCCTGTTTTCCCAGGTCACGCCTGTCTCGTCCCAATCGGCTCCGATCCGATACACCGAAACTCCCGGACCGGCCACGTCCTTCACCCACAAACGGAGCTGGACTGCGGAGATCGATTGGCCGCTCCAGCCCGACAGGTCGAAGGAGATGTAGGTCTCGGTCGCTGGCCCGGCATCGACCACTAGCGACGTCGTGGTCGCGTAGTTGGCGCTGGGCGCGAAGGCGCTGGCGTGGACGTCCTCGTAGGGCGTCAGCGCGACCGGCTCCGAGTTGACGCGGGCAGAAATGAACAGCTTTGGTGGGGCCGAACTCTCCCGCGCCCCAAAGCGCACGAGCGTCTCCGCCGAGTTGGCAACACGCAGCGAGATCGCGTTGGCATCGACCTTGCCGCTCGGGAAGAACTGCGCGAGCTCGAATGACACGGTCTGGCCGCTCACGACTGCTGGGGCGTTGCTGTCGCCGAGCACGGCGGGACGGTTCCGATAGTTCAGTGTGCGCTCGGCCCACGCCGAATTCGTGGTTGTTGCGGACAGCGTCGCGGCGTCGCCTGCGACTCCCGAGAGTCGCAATTGGAGCGAGCCGAACCTCTGGTCACGCCACGGCCTGAGATCAAAACGGAGGTAGGCCTCCCAGACAGTGCCATACGTCTTCAGAACCGCTTCGGTGCCGTGGTTCCTACTGGGTCTCGCGGCATTGACCCAGCCATCGGCGACAGAGACGAGCCCGTTTGTCGGAGCGGCCGACGCGACGAGAGCCGGCGTCAGAATGGCCAGGGCACCAAGACACAGCGTCAGGGCAACTCGGGCGGCGGCCGATTTAGCTTGCAACGACATCTTCCCTCTCGGACCTGCCGACCCGCGCACGGGGGCTGTCTCCAGACGCACTCCGGCCCTTTCACGGTCGGGCCGGGCGTCTACCTAGAGAGGAAAGTAGGGACGGCGGTGCCTCGCGGCCACACCTCCATGGTCAGCGCCTGATCGGTACGAGAGTTCGGGTTCCCACCACCGCGAACGAACACGGAAACGAGAGGTGCTGCGCCCTACTCGCCGGCCGGCGTGAGGTAGTACATCGTGCTTTTGATGCTTGAGCCGGAGAGTCGCCAGTTGTTAAAGGTGTTCTTGAACCTTCCGCCCGATACCGTCTTCGTGCCCTCGCTGCCCTCGAGCAGCACGCGATAAACGCGCCCCGAAACCCCGCGCCAGTACGTGAGGTTGTAGATCTCGCCGACGTCGGTCGCGGTGCTGGAGCTCATGATGGCGGAGAGCTGCGACATCGTGAACTGGCCGCTCGACCAGGCGTACGAGCCTGCAGTGCTGTCGTACGGCACGCCATTCGCGTCCACGTCCGCCTTCCCGCGCAGGTACGCGACCCTGCTGCCCGGGTCGCCGCGGTCATTGACGAAGGCGTACTCGCTGTTCTCGGTGTGGCCCCCTGCTGCAGCGTGATAGAGCGCGCTGATCACCCTGCCCTCGTAGGTGAGGACGAGGTTCTGGGTAGCGGCAACCGCGATATCGCTCCCGTAACGCTCATGCTGATAGCCGCCGTAGACCTGGTGCGCCGCGGTGGGCAGGATGTGCCATGTGCGCCCGTCCCTGATCTTCGACCACGCGTACGTTCGGGCAGCAACCGCCTGGGCCTTGACCACCTCGGTTGGCCAGCTGGCCGGCACCTCGGCAGGGACGACGCCGCGCAGATACGACTCCAGCGGCAGGATGTTGATGGTCTGAAGACCGGTTGGTGTCACCAGTAGCCGCATCTTGCCGCGGTAGGTCTTGTACTTCGGCAACTCGTCGCGGTAGGCCATGCCGAGGACGCCGTTCGGGTCGACGGCTTCAACCAGCAGGTCTGGCGTCGTAGTGGTCGCCAGAACTGAGCCGAGCGAGTCGTAGACGGTCGCGATCCATAGCGCGGGGTCGGGCGTCGGCGTAGGGCTCGGATTGGTGGTCGGTGTCGGGCTGGGATCCGGCGTCTGGGTTGGGGTCGGGTCGGTGGTTGGTGTCGGGGTCGGGGTCGGGTCGGTGGTCGGTGTCGGGGTCGGGTCAGGCGTGGGGGTTAGGCTGGGATCCGGTGTCGGCGTTGGGCTGGGATCGATCGTCGGCGTTGGGCTGGGGTCCGGTGTCGGCGTGGGCACGCTCGGCCACATCTCGACGTAGCTGCCGACGGGGAACTCCACGCCCGGAAAAGACTCGCTACGCCAGCTGCCGATCACCGCCGTGATTCGTGCGGGCTTCGTCGGGCTCGGCCAGAAGGAACTTCCCAGGAGCACACGGATCGGCGTGGTCCCATCAATCGTCGTGAACTCGACTCCCGTGTAATAGAAGTGCAGGATTTCGTCATAGGTCTGGCCCGCGGCCGCACGACCACGTGCACCCTGCTGCGACATGCCAACACCGTGGTCGGTACCCCAGCCCTTGAAGTAGAACAGGGGCTCCGGGGTTGGGCTGGGCTCGATGGTCGGCGGGGCAGTCGTGGGCGGCTCCGTGGTCGGTGGCTCCGTGGTCGGCGGGGCCGTCGTCGGTGGCTCGGTGGTTGGCGGCGAAGTCGTGGGCGGCTCCGTGGTCGGCGGGGCAGTCGTGGGCGGCTCCGTCGGAGATGGAGTGGGCGTGGGCGTGGGCGTGGGCGTGGGCGTCGCGACGAGGGTCGCGGTCGGGCTCGGTGACGGCGCTTCGGCTGTGATCAACAGCTGTGGCGCCGAGGGACCTTCTCGAGACGAGAAATCGAACCCGCGCGAGTTCGTGGTGACGATCCGCAGAGCAAGCCTGTCCGCGGTGAATTCGCCGCCGGCGAACGCGGCGCTGATGTCGATCTTGAGCCTGCCGGTTTCGGGCCTGGCCGCCGGCTGGGCAAGGAGCGTGCCACCGCTCGGCCGGTTCCTCCACGTGAGGCCCGACTGCGTCCAGTCCGTCCCCACTCGATAGACGCTCACTCCGGGGCCGCCGGTGGTCCGGATCCGGATCTGCAGCTCCAGCCGCGAGTACGCCTGGTCGCGCCAACCGGAGACATCGAACATCACGAAGGCCTCGGCCCGTGCCTGGCCGTCGACGATCAGGTAGCTGGCCGAGCCATGAGCCCTTGATGGCGCCGACGAATCCGCCCAGGTGTCCGCGATGGCCGCGAGGCCGACACCCTGCACGGTCTGGCCCTTGGTGAGCGACAGTCGGGGCTTGGCCGCGGACTCGCGCGAGCCGAACGTCACGAGAGTTGTGTTGCTGTTGCGGATGCGTACCGCCACGGAGCTTCGATCGACGACGCCCGCCGGAAAGAGGCTTTGGACGTCAAAGACTGCCGTTCGGTTGGCAACTACCGGGGAGCGCGCAACCTCGCCTACTGCCGATGGGCGATTCCGCCAGGTGACCGACCCTTCCCTCCAGCTGCCGGCGACCTGGTCAACAACGAGGCCAGCGGCATTGCCGTCGATACCGGCGATGCTCAGCGACATGCCCGCTACCGAGAAGCCGGCCCACGACGAGAGGTTGAAGCGCATGACCGTCTCGGAGTTGCCGCTCACGGCCCGCAACGCGGTTGCAGATCCATAGTTCGCGTCCGGCTTCAGCCGATTCAGCCATGCGTCCGCCGACGCGCCGAGCGAGAGCGATTCGGCGGCCGCGGTTCGATCGCCCCACGGCAGCGCAACCGAAAGCACGGTAAAGGTCGCGGCGAGCAGCAGCGGTGCGAGTGATCTGGGGCCCACTCCCCCTCCCTGCGATCTCGAGCCGGTACCGACCGCTCGATCAGAGATTAGCCGCCTGCGTGCCCCGAAGCCACGCGACTTTCGTCCGGTGCGGCCCGAACGGGCGGTGCCGCTGGGGGCGGCGCGGCGGGAGCGAAACGGCCCAGGCGGAGCGAGTTCGCGATGACGGTGACCGAACTGAGGGCCATCGCGGCCGCCGCAAATACGGGATCCAGGAGCAGCCCGGCCACCGGGTAGAGCGCGCCCATCGCCACGGGGATGAGGACGACGTTGTACGCGAAAGCCCAGAACAGGTTCTGGCGGATCACGCGCACGGTTTGGCGCGACAGGTCGAGGGCGGCGGGCACCAGGCGCAGGTCGCTGCCGATGAGAGTTACGTCGGAAGCTTCGATCGCGACGTCCGTGCCGGTGCCGATCGCGACGCCTAGATCCGCCTGCGCCAGTGCCGGAGCGTCGTTTATTCCGTCACCGACCATGGCGACTCTGCGCCCCGCGTCCTGGAGTCGCTTGATGTGCGCGAGCTTGTCCGCAGGCAGCACTTCGGCGATGACATTTGTCAGTGGGATACCCGTGCTGGCCGCCACCGTCTCGGCGACTCGCCGCTCGTCACCGGTGAGCAGCCACACGTCGATGCGGCGGTTGGCAAGTGTCTGCACCGCATCGGCGGCCTCGGCCCGGATCTGGTCCCCAATCGAGATCAAGCCGATCAGCTTGCCGGCGGCCGCGACGTATACGGCTGTCCTGCCCGCCGCAACAGACTCGTCGTGCTGGGCGGAGAGCGGGGCAATGTCCACATCGTGGTCGGCCATAAGGCGCGCGTTTCCAACGATGGTCGCGGTGCCGTCGACAACCGCGTGGACGCCGTGGCCCGTGGCGGCTTCGAACCCCGAGCTGGGCGGAAGATCGAGCCCCCGCTCGCGGGCCGACTCGATGATCGCAGCCGCCAGGGGATGCTCACTGCCGATCTCGGCAGCCGCCGCGACACGCAGCACGTCGTCCTCGCTGACTCCGGCGCCACTGGCCACAGTGATCTGCGCAACGGAGGGCCGGCCGCGCGTGAGTGTGCCCGTCTTGTCGAACACCACCGTGTCTACGCGCGCGGCCATCTCGAGGGCCTCACCGCCGCGGACGAGGAAGCCCGATTGAGCCGCCTTGCCGGTGGCCACCATGATCGCCGTGGGCGTCGCCAGGCCCATCGCACATGGGCAGGCGATGATCAGGACGCTGATGAAGGTGACGAGGGCAAACGTCGGCCGCGGCTCAGGGCCGATCAACAGCCAGACGGCGAACGTGCCCAGTGCAACCAGCAGCACCGCCGGAACGAACCACCCCGTGACTCGGTCGGCGAGCTGCTGGATTGGCGCCTTCGAGCCCTGAGCCTGCTCCACCAGCCGCACGATCTGGGCCAGGACGGTCTCGCGGCCCACCCGCGTTGCGCGAAAGACGAAGCTGCCCGTGGTGTTCAACGTCGCGCCGATCACCTCGTCGCCGGGGCCCTTTGCCACGGGCATCGGCTCACCGGTCAACATCGATTCGTCGACCGCCGATGAGCCATCGACCACGGCGCCATCCACAGGCACCTTCTCGCCTGGTCGGACGCGCACCAGATCTCCGACGCGGACCTCGGCGATGGCCACGTCCGCCTCGCGACCGTCTCTGACCACACGCGCGGTTCGCGGCTGGAGAGCGATCAGGCGGCGAACCGCACCGGCCGTTGCGGTCTTGGCTCGAGCCTCGAGCCACCTGCCTGCAAGGACGAGGCCGATGATCACGGCGGCGCTGTCGAAATAGGTCATCGGTTCGACCCCGGCCGCCGCCACCAGGCCGGGCCACAGCGCGACGGCGCTCGAGTAAAGCCACGCTGATGTGGTGCCGAGGACGACGAGAGTGCTCATGTTCGCGGAGCGGTGGCGGGCCGCTCGGAACGCGGTCGAATAGAAGCGGCGGCCCGCCCAGAACTGGACCAGGGTGGCGGGCACGATCAGGAGCAGGTTCAACTGCTCCAACGGCACGAACGGCGTGGGCCACAGGGTCAGCGCCATCATCACCAGGCCCGCGACGAGCGCGAATGACGCCTCGATCCCGAGCTTGCGCTGCTCGACGGACTGCCTCTGGGCCTGTGCATCCGACGACGCCGCAATCTCCAGGCCGGCCTCGTCTACCTCCTCATCCGCCCGGACGCTGTAGCCCGCGTCCTCAACCGCGCGCTCGAGCTCGGGTCGACCGACGACGGCGGAGTCGAACTTGACAGTTGCCCGCTCGGTGGCCAGGTTGACGTTTGCTTCCTCGACACCGTCCGTTCGGCGCAGGAAGCGCTCGACGCGGTTCACGCATGACGCACACGTCATGCCCTCGATGGGCAGGGTCAATTCCGTCAGCGACTGGTTCGGCATACTCCCAGGGAGTATACGGCGGAGGCGTTCCGTCGTCAGTTTCGGGTGACGGGCCTCATCGGAAAGACGCCGACCACGATCGGTGCCGTGGGGTCGTGCGATAGCTCCACGCCGATATCGCCATCCCGCACGAGCGTCGCGAGGAACTCCGACTCACG
>CAYZEJ010000110.1:0-8339 GCA_964477545.1 uncultured Anaerolineaceae bacterium
CCTGTACCGCGGCCAGTCCAACGACTGCTACTGGCACGGCCTCTTTGGCGGCGTGTACATCGTCCACATGCGCATGGCCACGCTCGCCGAGCTGATCGCGGCCGAGGACCTGGTTGCTGGTGACGAAGCGGTATCGGGCAGGGCCGACTACGACCTCGACGGCTACGAAGAAATCCTGCTCGGCACGACCGGTCAGACGGTGTTGGTGGATGTTGCCGAGGGCGCGGGTATCGGATCGTGGGACCTACGCGCGTCGCGGGTCGCGCTCGCATCCGTTATGCGCCGGCGGCCGGAGGCCTATCACAAGGCGCTGCGCGACATGGAGGCCGCGAAAGAGCGCGGCGAAAAGGCAGCAGGCAAGACCGCGACGAGCATCCACGACGTGCTGCTGGCCAAGGAGAGCGGGCTGTCGGCGGCGCTGGTCTACGACGACCACGAGCGACGGAGCGGACTCGTCCGACTGACCGACGGAGCCGGTCGCGAGATAGGCGACTTCGTCAACGGGCCCTGGGAGATCGAGCAGGCGTCCGATCAACAGCTCGTCGCCACGCGCACGGCGGGCGGACTGGAGCTGCGTAAGACGATCGCCATTGACGGCGGCCGGATGGATCCGACTCTTGCAATTGTCGTGTCCGTCGATGCGGCAGCTGGATTCGAGGGGACACTCGAGCTCGAGATGAACATCAACCTGTCCGGTGGCGGCGGCAATCCCGATGCCTACTACCGCTGGGCAGGCCAGGAAACGCGGCACGATGCGGCTGGGTCGGCCCCTGCGGGCACCGATCTATCGTTCGGCAATCAGTACGAAGGCGTCGACGTCGCGGTCGCCGTGGAGCCGCCAACGGACGCATCCTGGTCGCCCGTCGAGACGGTATCCAACTCAGAGGCCGGCTTCGAGCGCATGTACCAGGGCAGCTACCTGCTCTTCCGCTGGCCGGTTCGCCTCGCCGCGGGCGACACCCAATCGTTCGAAGTCCGCTTCAACGTCACCCAAACCCGCGACCACGCCGCCGAGAGCGACAACTAGCTCGGCGTGTTGGACACCAAACGTCGGTTTGATGTTCGGATCCGAGTCGGCCGATTGACGGTACCGTAGGTAGCAGCCTAGTCCGGGGCGGCCCAGCGCGACCAGGCGAACGAGGGCTCGTAGCCGAGGCTTCGGTACAGCTCGACTGCGGAAACATTCGATTCGTCGACCGATAGCCAGACCAGGCCGTGGCCGGTGGCGAGGCCGGCGCGTGTCGCGACCGCCGTGATCAATCGGCCATAGCCGCGCCGGCGGTGGCCCGCGGCGACTCCAATGCCGCCTAAACCGGCGACACGGTCACCGGGCACGAGACGGGCGCTGGCCACCGGTTCACGGAGCAGGCGAACGATGAAGGCACGCATTCCGTCTGCGGCGACCGCCTTGGCCATGCGCTGGGCACGCTCGCCGACATCTGACGGCGGCATCCCGAAATTGGCGACTTCCAGTCGGGCACACTCAAGGGCAGTGGCCGGCGTGACGGCCTCAATCCGCAGGCCGGGGTCCAGGTGCGGCACGACCGGGGCATGACGCGTGACCATGATGCGTTCCGTGGCCACCCGCTTCCAATCAGCGGACGCGAGCAGGTCCGCCAGGTTGGCGGGCTCGGTCAGGCCTTCGCTGACGACGATCGACGGCCACCGGTCATCCGATCTCATTCGCCGCTCGACCGCAGCCACCCGATGCGCCACTTCTTCGCTGCGCCACCGGACGCGTACCACGCGGTTGAACCCCGGCCCTTGATCTGAATGGCGTATGAGCGATGCGCCGAGCTCAGCGTCGTCGACCACTTCGGCTCCGGCGGCCCTGGCAAACTCCATGAGGTTGCTCTCGATCGCCTCGAGCTCAGCGTGCGAGGGCGGCTCGGACTCGGTGACGTCGGGATCACGCGGTCTGGCCGTCGCGGGCCTGCGCGGCGCTGCCCTCGGGTCGCCCTCGCTCATCGGAAAGCTGAGACCACCTCGCGGTCAAAGCGCTCCACCAGGTCTCGCCCACGCTCCGCGTCCGTCTCAGCGAAGTCGACGGCCACGTGACTGACGCCAATGGCCTCGAACTCGCGTATCTCGGCGACCATCGCCTCTGGGTCGCCCGTGAGCACGTAATACGAAGTCTCGTGCTCGCCGAAGACGACGCGGAAGCGGGCAGAGAACGTGGGCGCAGGCCGACCCGCCTCCTCCGCCGCAGCACGGACGATCGGGACGCGCGGCTCGTACGAATCCGGTCCAGACGCCGACGAGTGGTATCCCTGCCCGAGTCGCCCGGCCCTGCGCAATGCTGCCGGGTTCCGTCCGCCGACCCAGACCGTCAGGTTCTCGCCCTGCGCCGGCAGCGGCCCGAAGCGAATTTCATCGAACTGGTGAAAACGGCCTTGGAACGGCCCCTCGTCGCCGCGCCACAGCTGCCGCCACAACGCGATCGCCTCGTCCAGGTACGCGCCGCGGACGTGGAACCGATCCGCCGCGCCGACGCTGCCGAACTCGGTCTCGTTCCACCCGACGCCCACGCCCGCGATCAGCCGACCGCCCGATAGCGCGTCCAGCGTTGCCAGCTCTTTGGCCAGTACGACCGCGTTGCGCATGGGCACGACGATCACGCTGATCCCGACGAGCAACGTCGGCTGGCGCGCCGCCACGTGCCCCAGCGTGGCGACCGCATCGAAGACGTTGAAGTAGTCGGACGATCGGTCGGACCGATCGACCAGGATGTGGTCGGTCGTGAAGACAGAATGCCAGCCTAATCGCGCTGCGGTCTCGGCGGCCCCATCGATCGAGTCTGTCGAAGCTCCCTCGCGGTAGCTCGGCAGGATCAACCCGAAGTCCATCAGCCTGCCTGGTCGCCGAACAGGATGCGGCTGACCCACTTGATCGGCGGCATGCCGTGCGAGATCACCGATTCCAGGTGGGCGCGATAGTCGAAGCCCGGCGTATCGCCAATGCCGCCGACGACCCGCTGCGGCGGCACGGAGTCCGCGCTTCCGCCAGCGCCGATCGCAGCCCGCCGCCGTGCCTCTACCTCCATGTCCCACATTTCCATCGAGCCGAGGTAGTAGGTCGACAACTGCGTCGCCGTCAGCCGCGCGCGCAGCCACTTACGCCGGGCTTCGTCCTCTTCCTGGAAGCCGCCCGCGACCATCAGGTCCATAGCCTCGTCCTGCGTCATGCCCTGGGTGTGGATCGCGACGTCCATGAGCGCGTTGGTGATCGAGCGCAGGTAGAACTTCCAATGGTTTAGTAGAAGCGCGGGCTCGAAGTCCCCGTAGCCGATGTCCATCATCACCTGGGTCACGTACACGGCCCAGCCCTCCGCGAACATGCCACTGCCGAACACGCCCCGCGCGAGGCTCGGGGTGCGATTCGCCCAGGCCAACTGGAGGTAGTGACCCGGAACCCCCTCGTGGATCGCGAGCAGGCGCAACATCCGGTCGTTTTCCTCGCGCAGGTACGACTCGACCGCCTGCGGACCCTTGCTTTCGTCGGGTGGGGTGATCCAGAAGTAGCTGGACTGGCCCTTGTCGAGCGGCCCCGGTGAATCGAGGAACGCCCCGCCGTAGGCCCGCATGAATACGGGCGTCCAGGTGACCTGCAGTGGGTCGTCGGGCAGGCCGATCACGGCGCGTTCCCGGCAGAACTCCTCTATCCGGCGCACCTCGGCTCTAGACGCGTCGAGCAGCTCGTTCGGTTGGCGGTGTTGTAGGGCGACCGCGTCGAGCACGCGGCGAATCGTCTCGTCGTCATTGGCGGGAGCGGTCTGGCCAGGCTGCCAGTCGTTCCAGGCCTCCCTTGCCAGCCTGAGCATCTCCTCGCGGATGAGCCCGTAGTCGCTTCGAGCACGCTCCGCGAGCTCCGTGTAGGACAGGTCGCTGGACAGCGTGTGACGCAGCTTCTGCTGGAACAGATCAGGCCCGAGCCGCCCTTCGCCCTCCGCCCGCGGCGCAATGTCCTCGCGCAAACGCCGCCCGAACTCTTCGACAGCCGCCTTCGCCACCGTCGCCTCATGCGCCAAGGCAGAGGCGATCGACCGATCCTCTGCGCCCGCCCCGGGCTCAGCGGCACGGCGCTCAGCCTCGGCGAGACCCTGGTCGACGAGATCGCCGATGCCTGCCATTTGCGCGAGGGCGGTCTCGGTGTGAAGCAATGAGACAGGGCGTCCGGGTATTCCGGTGAGCGCGGTCGCGCCCGCGCGGAGGAACTGCGGCAAGCCCCTGACCCGACCAAGAAAGGCCGTTCCGCGGTGCTGCCACGGGCCGTATTCGCGAGCCAGGACGTTGAAGAGGCCGCTGCCCGCGCTATAGACATAGCCCAACGGATCCCACGAGGACTCGCGCAGCTCCGCCTCTTCGAACTCGGCGGCGTCAATCGCCTCGAGCGTGATGCCGCGATCGATCCGCTCCGTTGGCGTCAGCTCCGCCTCCGGCAGCGCCTCCAGGCGCGCCCGATGGTGACGCAGCATCGCCAGTCGGCCGGATCGGCCGGCCTCGCTTGGATCTTGCCACCGATCGTCGAAAGCGTGGAAGCCGATTCGGGTGGCCCAGATCGGCGAAGCCTCGAACGCATCGTCGAGGAATCGGTTCAGGGCGTGGTCGAATGCGGTGCGCGGCTCGGGCCGGCTGTCCGGTGTCAGCGAGGTGAACTGGGGGCCAGAATCGCCCAAGTGATCAGAGGCTCCTAGAGGGGTTGGCAACAGGCTTGCCGCGGCGCCATCCTAGCCTCGGAGCACGGATGTAGCATGGCCGCCGGTTCTGTTTCGCGCGGAGGTGAATTTTGCTCGACATCGTTATCCGCGTCGTCATCAATGCCGTCGCCTTCATCGCCGCGGTCTACATCGTGCCGCGCACCGACTTCAACGATGTAGTGAAGCTGATCGTGGTTGCCGCGATCTTCGGGGTGGTCAACGCGTACCTGCGACCTATCGTGAAGATGCTCAGCCTGCCGCTGACCTTGCTGACGTTCGGGTTGGTCGGCCTGATCATCAACGTCGTGATGGTGCTGCTGACGGCATTCATCAGCGACAGCCTCAAGCTCGGCTTCAAGTTGGCCGACTGGCCGCCAGGTGAGATCACAGTGAGCGTCATCATCACCGCGCTCCTGATCTCGATCGTGGTGAGCATCGTGTCCGCGCTCCTTGCGCTTGTCCGTCTGGTGACACCGCGCATCTGAACCAGGCGCTGGCCGCGTCAGCGCGAGAAGCGGCGCACAGGTACGGCACTCCGCTCTACCTCTACGACCTGACGCGTCTGCGCGCCGATGCGGCGGCCGTGCGCTCAGCTTTCCCAGATCCGTGGATACGCCTCTATTCGCTGAAAGCCAACGGGTTGCCCGGGCTCGTCCGCGAGATCGCTGCCGAAGGCTTCGAATTGAGCGCAGTGTCCGGTGGCGAGCTGGCGCTCGGGAGGCGGGCCGGCGTTGATCCGGGACGGATCGTGCTCGAGGGCGTAGGAAAGACGGATCGGGACCTTAGTGCTGCTGCACGCATGGCCGCTGCGGGGACGCCACTTATGTGGGTCAGCCTCGAGACCCCAGAGGACGCGGCAGCCCTGGCCGCGAGGGCGAAGGCCGGAGCGCGGATCGATGCGCTTGTCAGGGTGAACCCGTCCGTAGCGCCCGAGACGCTCGGCGCGCTGGCGGTGGGCGCGCCGTCATCGAAGTTCGGCGTGCTCCCCGAAGAGCTGCCCGCGGTGATCGACGCCGGCGGCGGTCCAGACGGTCCGATCCGCTGGCGTGGGATCCACCTGCACGTCGGCTCGCAGCTCGGGGCGGTCGATGCCTGGCGGTCTGCCTTTCGCGTCGGCCTGCGACTACTGGAGCTCCAGCGCGCCGAACTGACCGACTTCGACACACTCGACGCGGGTGGCGGATTCCCGGTTGCGTACGACGGGGACGTTGAGTCGGTGCCCGCGGCCGCGCTCTTCGCCGCCGCGGCGCAGGCCGAGCTGGAGCAGTTGTCAGCTGCGGCGCGGCCACGCCGGCTGGCGGTTGAGCCGGGCCGTGCGGTTGTGGCGGGTTGTGGCTGGCTGATCGGACGCGTCCTCCATGTGCGACGACGCGAGCCGCCGATCGTGGTGCTCGACACGGGGATGACCGAGCTGATCCGCCCCGCTTTGTATGGGGCCGTCCACCCGATGGTCGCGCTGACGTCACTTGGCCAGGCGCTGGACGACGCCGCGTCGGTGGGGCTTGTCAGGGTCGATGGACCGGTGTGCGAGTCGACGGACACGCTTGGCTCGGCCGCCCTCCCGCCGCTGGAGCGTGGCGATCTCGTGGCGATCGGCATGGCCGGCGCCTACGGCTCGTCCATGTTCAGCACGTACAACGGCCGGCCGCGCCCGGCGGAAGTGGCCTTGGACGGGGATCGACTGTTGGTCCTGCGCCGGCGAGGAACCTCGCGCACCCTGCCCTGAGGCGATTAGGAAACCGGCCCCGTTCAGCGGGGACGCACGCAACCTATCGCGACCTCGCCGCGAATATCAGTATCTGGGCGCAGCAGTCACCCCTCTGAGCTCGCGGTCTCCGAGCGGCTCGGGAAGCTGGATGGTGACAGGCAGGCTTGGATTGCCTTGGCACGTTGCTGGCCCTCCTACACCGCGGACACGGACAATGAGCGTGACGGTGTCATCTTCATAGCGCACGCCCGGTGGAAGCAGCCGGCTTGCTGGTGAGCTCCCACCCGAGCAAGAAAGCTCTTCAACGAGCACGTGGATCTCGGTCGCGTCGGCCGCAAGCTTCGGAAACGCGCCGTCGATGTAGACGGACGCCGTGCCTCCGTCATCGAGCGTGAGCGGGCGTGGCAAGCAGTAGTCGATCGTTCCGGGGACCCACCCGGTTCTGCCGGCGAAGACAGGTGCCTCGAGCCAGGTGTCGCCACGATCTGCCATGAAGGTCGCGCCGTAGTCGTCCTTCTCGGCGAGGATCCAGCCCAAGCCCGATAGGTCGCCGTACACGTCTACGTAAATGCTCAGGGCCTCCCGTAGCGCGCCGTACTCTCCCCCGGTCGCGTTGATGTCTGTGGGAGCGCTGTTAACCGCCGCAGCTGGAAATGGGCGGCGGCCGCAGGTCAACAGCCCTAGATCGTCGCTCGCGCGAAGGGCGATGAGTCGGACGTCGTCGACCTCTGGCGGGTCGTATGGCCTCAATGCTGGCGTTCCGCCCGGCTCGTAGTCGATCGGCCCGTCGTAGTGAGCCCTCATGTATGCGATCGCTTCCGGCGTCAGGGGGCTCATGCCGACGACCACACGGGGCGTGGCACTGGCGCAGCCGCCGGACGTGAGGACTATTCCGCGGCGCATCAGCTCGTCACGGTCGTCGAACATCGCATCGCGCAGCGCGCAGAGCTCCGCTTGCGTGTGTTCCACGATGTGGAAATAGACGGTGATGCCGCGCGGGACCCCGTCGCGAAGTACCTCGATGGCAGCTTCGATGTCACCGGTAAGTGCGATGTGGACGTCCCGTTGGTTGTTGTCGATCCAGAGCTGCCCGTATGTAGGGAGGGCGTAGGCCGTCTCGATGAATGGATACCCGTCGACAGGGTAGTCAGCGGGGTCCGGTCCATCGGGATTCTTGAACTCGATGACCGCAGCATCCGTCATTGGCGTTGGTGTCGCCCGAGCACTCGGGGACTCGGTGGCATCAGAGACCGGCGCCCGTGTGGCGATGGCATTGGAGTCGGTCGCGGCGGGCCGCGGCGGAACGCTGCCCGGATCCATCGAGCCTTGCGTCGCATCTGCACCGAAGCCGCCCGGGCGCACGCAGGCTAGAACGCCGGCGCCAACGGGAACGACAAGCACGACCAGTGCCAGGGCGTTGTGTGCCACACCAAATCGGGCCAGTCGTGCCACGATTTCCGCCCTCCTAGTGCGCCCTCTTTGCCGCAGCCTATTCCGATGAGAAGACCGCGAGCGATGAAGTTTCGCTAACGACGAACCGTCGCGGCACCTGTTCCAAGGCTTGGAAGTAACGGCCACGTTCACCGCCAGATCGAGCCCTCGATTGCTGGTTGTTCCATGGGGTGGCACTGGCGGCCAACTTCCAGCTGTTGAATCGGGGACGTGGCCCTCTTCTTGGCTTTTACTTCCATGGGGTGGAACGAGCGCGCCGGCGCGGCGACACGGGGCCTGAGCGCCAGAGGCCGTAACCTGCAACCTGAATATGGCCGAGAAACAGACATCACACGCACGCCGCACCTTTGCGGAGCGCCTCGAGAAGGCCCCACTGCTGCTCGACGGCGCCATGGGCACGCTGCTCTTCAGCCGGGGAGTGCCGCAGCGGGCGTCGCTCGATGAGTTGGTGGAGTCGCGCCCTGACCTGATCGGCGCGATCCA
>CAYZEJ010000111.1:0-8271 GCA_964477545.1 uncultured Anaerolineaceae bacterium
TCATGTTCCTGTCCAACTTCGGCGAGACGACGCTCGCCTGCGTGAACCGCTGGCGCACGATCGTGGTGGTCTCGACGCTGACCCTCGTCCTCAACGTCGCCTTGAACCTGGCGTGGATCCCGAAGCACGGGTTCCTGGGATCCTCATGGGCGACGCTGGTGACCGAGGCGTCGTACTTCGCCTTGGGCGCCGTTGCGTTGCGGTCCTACGGGCTGCGCGCGGCGTGGCTGTCGTCGGCGTGGCGGCCCCTGGCCGCGACCACTGCGTTCGCGGCAACGCTATGGGCAGGGCGCGGCCTGCCGCTCCTGGCCATCTCGGTGCTCGCCTCTATCGTCTTCTGCGCCGCGACCCTCGTGTTCGGCGTGTGGGACGAGAAGGAGAGGGGCCTCGTGGCCGGGTGGTGGCGCCGCGCGACGGCCTAGTTGCGCTCTCGGGCTACTGAGCCGGGGCGCACCCTTCGGAGACCGCAGGCTCGACGAGCGCGCCCTTTGAATCGAGGGTCAGCGCGGTGACGGCAACTGTCCGTGTCCGAATCCCTGTGAGGGCGCAGTTGGACCACGAGGACACGGTGTAGCCGGCGGCGTACCCCGGCATTTCCCTTGCCAGGTACGCTCCCATGGGTGCGCGAGTCCAACAGGTATGATCTCGCAGTGATTCCCGGTCCGACGGCCCCCGGCTTGCTCGGCCCGGCGGCCGCGGGCTCAATACACTCCCGCTCGAGGTCCCTGGGTGCCCGCCCTCTCCTCCGGCTCGGAGGGCTGCTGGTCGTCTACCTGGGGCTCGCCGTCCTGGCCACCTGGCCCCTGGCGCGCGAGGCCGACGATCACGTCTTCGGCCACGGCACGCCGCCGCTCAACGTCTGGGCCCTCGGCTTCGTCCTGCACCAGCTTCCGCGCGATCCCTTGCATCTCTTCGACGGCAACGCGTTCTATCCGTACCAGGCAAGCCTCGCCTTCTCGGAGCACCTGCTCGTTCCGGCATTGCAGGCGGCACCTGTCGCCTGGGCCACGGGCAACCTGGTGCTCGCGCACAACCTGGTCGCGCTGCTCACGATGGCGACGGCCGGGTTGGGCGCGTATTTGCTGGCTCGGGCGGTGACGGGCGACTCCGGAGGAGCTTTCGCAGCGGGTGTGCTCTACGCCTTTCACACCTGGAACGTGAACGAGCTGATCCGCCTGCAGATTCTCTCCAACCAGTGGTTTCCGTTCCTCCTGCTCGCGCTCATCCGCTTCTTCGCGCGGCCCGGCTGGGGCCGTGGCGCGGGCGTCGGCCTGGCCTACGCGGCGCAGAGCTTGAGCTGCATGTATTGGGGACTCTACGCGCCGCTGCTGACGTTGCCCGCAGCAGCCTGGTTGGCCTGGCGTCACCGCACGCCCTGGCGTCGGCTGCCGGCGCTCGCGCTTCCGCTGCTCGCAGCCGCGGCCCTCTCCGCGCTCTTCGTCTGGCCCTATCTGGAGAACTCGCGGCGTTTCGGTTTCAGCCGCAGCCTGCCCGATTCGGTGGGCATCGACCGCTACCTCGACGTCCTGCCCCAGAACCGCCTCTACGCGGACGCCCTTGGCACCGCCAAGAGCAACCAGGACGCCGCGCACTTCCTGGGCTTCACGGCGCTCGCCGCCGGACTGTTGGGCGCGATCGCCGGCCGATTCCAGCCGCAGCCCCGCCTCGGACGCGGCTTCTGGATCATGCTCACGCTGTCCGGGTTCCTGCTCAGCCTCGGCCCACGCGTGCTGATCTACGGGCACGATCTGGGCCCCGGACCCTACCGCCTGCTCTTCGATTTCGTTCCGGGCTTCCGCGGCGTGCGCTATCCGGAGCGGTTCTCGGTCTTCGCAGTGCTTGGCCTCGTTCCCTTGATGGCGGCCGGGCTGGCGCGGCTGCGTGCGGCCTGGGGCCGGAACGTCGGACCCTGGGCGGCCGCTTTGCTCTTCGTCGAACATCTGTCAATCCCGCTACCGCTGACACCTTTGCCCTCTGCGGACCAGGTGCCGAAGGTCTACCGCTGGCTGGGCGCGCAGCCTGAGGTGCGCGTCGTCGCGGACGTGCCCGCGGCACGCTATCGGATGGAGCGGCTGGACGCGCTGCCCATGTATTTCTCGACGGTGCATTGGAAGCGCACGGTACAGGGCTTCACGGGGTACTTCCCCCCCACCTACCACTTCACCCGCTGGAGGCTGTTCCACTTCCCCTCCCCCGAGAGCGTGACCTTCCTGGAGCGATTCGGAGTCGATACGCTCGTCGTGCAGCCCAGCTCCAACGGTCCACCTGCCTGGGCGATGGTGGACCCGCGGTGGGAAACGACGGGCCCGTTCGCCGAGGGGCAGGTCGTGCTTCGGCTGCGCGCGGCCCGGTCGCCAGAGTTCTCGCTCCGTGCCCACCTGCCGCTGCGCGAGGTGGACCGCGCGGCCTGGAAGGTGCAGGCATCCCATCCCGATCCCCAGCGGGCCGTCGACGGCGATCCCGCCACGGTCTGGGGCACCGGACAGCAAGTGCAGGTCCGCGGCGACTTCTACCGCATCGCCTTCCCCCGGGCGGTGATGGTGGCTCGGGTGTCGCTCGCCTCGCGCGGCGAGGACTTCCCGATGAGAGTCAAGCTGTTGGGCGAAACACCCGAGGCGGGGTGGGTTGAGGTCCCCTTCGACGAAGGCCGGGCGTTCGACGGCCTGTTCGCGCAGCTGCTCCACCGACCGCGCGCCGCCAGCCTGGACCTGGACGTGACTCCGCGGCCCTTGCTGGGCCTGCGCATCCGCATCGCGGAGTCGGATCCGTTCGCCATGCCGTGGGCGCTGCCTGAAGTCCGGGTCTACGAACCAGCGCGGTGAGAGTGCGGGGGCGCGACTCCGGAGGCCCAGAAGACCCTTCTGCCCTCCTCGACGTCGCCTGCCTACGTTTGACGGAGACAGACTCAAGAGGCACTCGAGGCCGCGCACAACGCCGGCACCCAGCGCGTACGAAGTTCGTCCCCCGAATCAGCTCCATCGCCGCCAGCGCCAAGCTGGCGGCGCATGGAAAAGCGACCATCGGATCCGAATTCCAGTTCCGACATCGTGGTTATCGATGGCGCTCGAATTGTAGATAGTCAAGGCATGCCGTTAAAGCTACCAGGCCACATAGTTCGTGGCTTGCTTGATGCTCGACCGCCTGCGGCGGCCGCGTCGCTCTCGCCTGAAATGTCGTCGCCATGATCCAAGGCCGACGAAGCCGATTTCCCCCACCGGGCGATATCCCGCTCGTTGGACGACCCGGACCCCGGCGCGATTCCCGGGCAGGACCGTCGTCAAGCCGCGCCGATACCCTTCCGCTCGCAGGACCGAGAACAGCTTCGCGTAACTGGCTGTGGAGATACCGAGACAGCGCAGCGACGGGTCCGTGAATGTGTCGTAGATGAAGATCTCGTCCCGCTGGACAGTGAGATCGACGTCCAGGTACTCGATGTGCGGCGTGCCGGTGGCGAGCCATCGAACCGCAACGAGCCGTCGATCGACCCAGGTGGCGAAACAGCGGTGCCCCGCGGCAAGACGTCCGCGAGCCCGATTCTCGAGACCGGGCCGGAGGCGTTGGTAGTCAGCGAGCTCTGTCTGGGAGAGAAAGCTGAAGTCGAGTGTCTCCGGCACGGCGTCCCCGGCGACTGCGAGGTCGCGCTCCATCAGGATCAGCCGCCGGTAGACGGTTTCGCCGGCCGCACGCGCGATCATCGCGCGCGGACCCTCGGTCCGCAGGACCGTGATCGCTCGCGCGATCGCGTCCCGCGCCGTCCAGCGCCGCGCGCCCGGCCCAATCAAGGGCTCCACTCGTCGGGCGGATGCCGCGATGAATTGGGCGGTCAGATAACGTGTCGGCGCGAGTTCAAGCCGCTCGAGTGCCATGACGCTTCGAAGGAGGCCAGGCGATCGGTCAGGGAGGACGGCCGCGGCGCCGCGCGCGAGCAGACGGGGGCAGTGCATCAGCGCGCGCAGATTTTCGACTTCGAAGCCGCTGTCTTCGAGCAGCCGACGGAGCGCTCGGGGGCCGCAGGTCACGCCGAGCGGATACGGAACGAGCCCGAGCCTCCGCAGAACCTTCGGCGGGACGCGGTTGCGAAGAAAAACGATCGGATTGGCCAGGTTATCAAGGGTGACCAGCAGGCGGCCACGCGGCCCGACCACGCGGTGCAGCTCCGAGAGCGCGAGACGGATGTCCTCCAGCGTGTCGAAGTGGTCCAGCGTCGAGTTCGAGCAAACGACTTCGAAACACCCGTCCACGAACGGCAGTCTGCGAACGTCGGCGCAATTGGCGCCGAGCAGGGGAGGATGCGAGGCACGTGCCGCTTCCACCACTGCGGGCGAGACGTCGACGGCGAAGACCTTCTCGGCTCTCGAGGCAAGAATCGAGAGCAGGCCCTCACCGATGGCCTCGTCGAACAGATCGGTCTTCAGTACTCGCCCGATGGGGCCGGCGGGGAGACAATCATCGATCAAACGGCGGTTGACCGCGTCGCTGTACGCACGGAGGAATCGTGCGGTCGCGGTGTCGCGCCAGTCAGTGAGCGGTCCGACCGAGCGTCGCGCGGCCTCAGACGAGGGGACGGACGTCGCGGTCATCGCGTCAAGCTCCTCGTCAGCGGAACGACCAACTGGAACTTGCCGCCGGGTCCCCCGGGAAGCTCGGAGACCCACACCGGTTCGATTGTCGCACCTCGCAGCGGTTCTCGCAGCGCGGAGACGACGTCGGCGATCGAGCGCGCCGCCGCCTCGGATCCGTCGCCGACTGCTCGGAACTGGAACCGCGCGGGCGCCTGCTGCACGAGCTGATAGCGAATGATCCCTGGCCGCTCACGGACGACCCTCCAGATCTCGGTCGGGTACACGAACGAGCCGTCGTCGAGCAACACAATCTCGTCCACGCGGCCGGCCAGATCGAGCAGGCGGCGAGTCGGCCGCCCGCAGCGACAGGGTTCGCTCGTGAGCCGAGCCAGATCGCCGAGCCGGTAGTTCAGGAGCACCGTCCCTCGGTTGACAAGGTTCGAGAGCACGACCTCGCCGGTCTCGCCCTCGGCAACGGGATGACCGTCCGAGCCCGCAAGCCAGACGTGGCACAGGTCTTCGTGCAGGTGGAACCCCGCTCTCTCCTCGCAGGTGAAACCGATCTTGAAGGACTCGACGGCATCGTAGGCGCTCAGCACGGGAATGCCGAACTCGCGCTCGATGAAATCGCGTCCCGCCGCGCTCATCGTGTCGCCCGAATACATCACAGCGGCGGGCCGATGCCGGAGCGAACGGCTCGCGGCGGCGGCGCGGAACAGCAGCTCGAGGTAGCCGCCGTAGCTTCGGATGATGGCAGGACGAAGGCGATCGACGGCGGCGAGTACCTCCTCGACGGGGTTGTCGACACCGATCGCCTGACGGCGCGGGCGCAGCGGCCTGAAGGTCGACTGTGCATACACCGCCTGGACGCGATTGACCGTGCCGGCCGGTGCCCTCACGTCGAGAACGGGGTAGCTGTACAACCGACCGATGAAGCGCGCCTCGACGGCGCGCTCTCGCTCGCTGTACGCGATATTCGCCAACAGCGATCGGCGATCGTGGAATACCGTCAGTGGCAGGCCGGTCGAGCCGGTGGTTCGGAACGGAATCGCGTCCCGGCCGGCTCGCGACTCGGAGCGAAACGCCTCCGGATCCGCCTGGACGGCCGGCTTATTGAGGAGCGGCAGGCGCTCGAGATCGCACGCGTCGCGCAGCTTGCGGATATCAATCGCCACGCGGCGGACGAGATCGCGGTAGTACGGCACCGTCTCGCATGCATAGCGCGCGATCTCGCGGGCACGTCGATCGCGCCGGTTGATCAGCTGTTCGCGCGACGCACGGTTGATCCACCGCTCGAGACCCAGGTGCCACACGACGATAACCGTGCCGCCGAGGCGGGCGACCGTGTCGGAAACGGCCATCAGGGAGCCGATTGCGTGCTCGGTTCGCGAATCTCAGCGCCTCGCAAACTGGACCAGCGACTCGATGCCTCGAAGCGTCGCGGTGCGCTCGTAGCAAAGCGCCATGCGCGCCAGACGACGGGCCACGACGTGCCCGGCAGGCGCGAATGCGCTGCCGGGCGCGAGCGCCACACCCGCCTCGTCGAGCAGCCGACGGCAGACCGTTTCGCCATCATCGAGATGGTCCGGGAATTCGAGGAGCAGGTACCAGCCGCCGCCTGGGACGGTTCGGAGCAGGCCTGCCGCTTCCAGCGCTCCGACAACCTGGTCGCGTGTCGCGCGGATGTACTCGCGGTGCCGGCGCAGATGCTCGTGATCGTCCAGGGCAGCGAGGCCGGCAAATTGGACTGGCGTGCTGGGCGAGATGAGCATCGCCTCCTGCACCCGCCGCAGCAGCTCGGCGCGATCCTCGTTCGGTGCTGCCATATAGCCGAGCCGATACCCACCCATCGAAAAGCTCTTCGAGAACGTGTGCACCGAGAAGACGATCCGCTCCGGCTCAGGGACCGCGTCATCCAGGGCGGGCAGCGAACCTGGCTCCCCCTCGTAGACGAAGTCCTCATACGCTTCATCGCTGATCACCCAGACACCATGCGTCCGCGCCCATTGGTAAATCTCGTGCATGGCGTCAGAGCCCAGCACGTCTCCTGCCGGATTGGAAGGTGAGGTGACGATCACGGCGCACGCCCCGGTTTCGTACGCTTCGCCGAGCGCATCGCAAAACGACGTACGAGTATCCGGATTGCGATAAAAACGCGGCCGGAGTCCTGCCATTCGCACCAGCTGGAGGTGTAGTGGCCAATGGAGCTCCGGCAGCATCACAACGCCATCGTCGATGTCGATGGCGAGCGACAGGAGGATGGCCGCGAGAGCCTGAGAAGACCCTGGCGTGACAAATATCCGGTCGGGGGGAATCGAAACGCGATGGGTCGCGTGGAAGCGTGCGCTCAACGCTTCGCGGAGCTGGAGAAGCCCAGGCGCATCGGTGTGATACGAATGCGAACGGCCGTCGCGAATTGCCTTGACGTACGCGTCGAGCGCTGCTTCGGGAGCGCCGATGTGCGGCTCGCCGACGTGCAGCGGCAGGACGTGCGGCCGACGCTGCTCGACGAGACGGTGAATCCGATGCAGAGCCGAAGCAGTGAGGAACCTGCTGCGCCCAGGCGGGCGATCACGCACGATGCATCGGCGCACTCTAGCACATGCAGATCTCCGTGCGCCCAATGTGCGTAGCTGTCGAATGACTTCGTACTTCCGACTTGCTCTTCTCGTACGACGTACAAGAAAAGGGCGACGATTAGGCCCCAGAATCTGAACTCGGTCAGCACGCGGGCATCGTTTCCTCGAACGAGTCGCGTTCATCTCGAGGGGCTTCCCGGGGACGTCCGCTTGGAACGGCGCGACACAAGATTGCGGAAACCATCGGTTGCGAACGTATACGACGTGCAGAAGGTCCTGCGCGACGACTTCGCGGAGCGACTCAGGCGCCTGTCGACCACGCGATTGGACGCGGTGTCGGACGGTCTGCGGCTGGTGCTCGATTTGACCTGAGCCGCTGTCGAGCGCCGGCGTCGGCGCTCGTGAGAACATTCAAGACATACTCAATGGGCGACAATCTTCAGGGCTTCCCTGCGGGATTCGGCGGGACAAAGCCGGCCTTTTCAAAAAGAAGGGGCGGTGATCTTTCGATCCCGCCCCTTCGCCTTCGCCCTTCGGCGTGACAAGCAATCTGAACTCTGAAATCTGAACTCTGAAGTGTCTTACTCGCCGAGATCCCCTGCCCTTGGCGCCAGCGGCGCCTCGTCCGGCTCGACGAAGTACTCCAGGTCGCGCTCCAGTTCCAGCTCGTCGTCGCTTGGCTGCGGCGGCGCCGGCGGCGGTGGTGGCTCGTCCGGCGGGATTCTGACGTTGCGGTAGTACTCGAAGCCGGTCCCTGCTGGGATCAGCCGGCCCATCGTCACGTTCTCCTTCAGGCCGCGCAGATGATCGACCTTCCCGGAGATGGACGCTTCCCTCGCCGACCTGGCCCGGCGTCAACTGGAAGCGCTGCTCGTCCAGCCCGATCCCCAGGCTGACGTCGTCTCCCGCCGGCCCGCCCACGACGCGCACGGGCACGCGCGCGACCGGCTCCAGGGCGCGGTGGTATTCGCGATCAACTGAGACACTGCTCAAGCGTGGGCTGTTGTCTCAGTCGCCTGTAACGACGAGCGCTACTACGAGCTAGGCGGCATGAAAGCGCAGGTAGTCGATGCTTCCGGGCACGTCGCGGATCACGCGGAGCAGCGTGTCCATCGCCTCCGTCTGGACGT
>CAYZEJ010000112.1:0-8153 GCA_964477545.1 uncultured Anaerolineaceae bacterium
CGCGCCGTCGGGGAAGACGAGCGGGTTGTCGGTCGCCGAGTTGACTTCGATCTCGAGGACGCGCCGCGTGTACGCGAGGGCGTCTGCGACGGCGCCGTGGACCTGCGGCGCGCAGCGGATGGAGTACGGGTCCTGGACCTTGTGCGCGTCGTCGTGATGCGAGCGCAGCACCTCGGAGTCGCGCAGCAGGTGGCGCAGCTCCGCGGCGACGCGGGCCTGACCTGGGTGTGGTCGCGCGTTCTGGTAGTCAGCCGAAAAGGCGACGTCAGTCCCGAGCATCGCTTCGGTGGTCATCGCCGCCGTAACGCTCGCCGTGCCCAGCAGGCGTTCAGCGTGGAGCAGCACGAGCACGCCGATGGCCGTCATCTGCTGCGTTCCGTTAAGCAGCGCTAGGCCCTCCTTGGGGCCGAGCGTCAGCGGGGCCAGCCCGCGACGCGCCAGGGCATCGGCCCCGGGGAGCGTTTCCCCATCAACTTCCGCCTTGCCGCGGCCGATCAGCGGCAGCCCGAGGTGAGCAAGCGGCGCGAGGTCCCCCGATGCGCCGACCGATCCCTGCTCGGGAATGAGCGGGTGGATGCCGAGGCGCAGGAAGTCGAGCAATCGATCCACGATCTCGGGCCGACAGCCACTCTGGCCGCGCGCCAGGGCGTTGGCGCGGAGGAGCAGCATCGCCCTGGTGGTGTGCCGGCCGTGGATCGGGCCGATCCCGATCGCGTGGCTGACCAGCAGGTTCTGCTGGAGTCGGGCGACGTCTTCGTGGCCGATGCGCTGCGATGCCAGGGCACCGAAACCCGTCGTGACTCCGTAGACGGTCTGGTCTGAGGCGACCAGCTCATCGATGACCTGGCGGCTGGCCGACATTCGCCCGCGTGCGGCGTCATCCAGGCGTACTTCGGCGCGGCCACGCGCCACGCTCTCGACCTCCTCGAGGGTCAGGTCCAGGCCGGTCAGCGTCACGGTCGGGGCACTCATGCTCGGCTGAGGATATGCCGGGATCATTCCCAGGTTGCGCCGCGAATGCCCTTGCTGTGCGACTCGTCGTTGGAGAGCATCAGAAGCGGGCCGTCGTCACGAGACTCCCAGCGCAAGACGGTCAGGCTCGCCCAGTCCTGCTTGAACCTTCTCCTGTAGTCCTCCAGTGGCAGGCCGAGCACGACCGCGAGCAGGATCCGGTTGAGCGACGAATGGCCGACGAGCAAGCAAGTCCGATCTGCACCAGCCGCCTGCCACCAGTCGAGCAGCTCATCGACGAGGTGGCTGAGCCGCGCGGCGACGTCGAGCCCCGTTTCGCCGCCGCCAACTCGCGTCAGCGCCGGGTTGGCGTTGTATTCGTCGCGCTCGCCCGGAAAGCGCTCATCGATCTCCTCGACCGTCAGCCCCTCCCAGGCGCCGTAATCGAGCTCGGACAGACGCTCGTCGGGCTCAACCGGGGCATGGGTTCGGGCGGCGAGAATCTGCGCCGTTTCCACCGCGCGACCGAGCGGGCTGGAGATGATGCGGTCGACCTGGACGCCCTCCAGCCTCGCGGATAGGGCCGCGGCATCACGCCGACCGCGCTCGGTGAGTGAGGCGTGGATGCGCTGGCCCAGGTACTGCTCGGGCTCGGATCGGTCGGTGTGGCCGTGGCGCGTCAGCAGAACGGTCAGCACAAGGTCACCTTAGCCTCGCGCGATAGCGGCCGCTTTCAGCGAGTCGAGCGACGCCTCGCGAAGAGCACGACGGTCCCGAGTACCAAGATCCCGACGCCGACAGCCGCTGCCACCCATACGAAGCCCTGTCCCAGCAACGGCGCCGGCTCGGTGGCGATTGGTGACGTGACTCCTGGTTCCGGCGACGGCTCAGGCTGTGGTCCCAGGGGCGCCTGCGCGTCCCCGAAGCTGTCGATCGCCGTGGCAAGCAGGGCGTCACCATCCTGGGTTCCAAGTAGTCCGCTGGGGGCGCAACTATTCGTCGAATACAGGCCCGCGTCTCCCCGATACAGGACGAGCAGCCGTCGCTCGCCCGCGGACATGAAGATGTCGCACGACGTCATCTGCTGCGACCCGCCGCTCAGCCAGATCACCTCGGGGTGGGGACCGCCGACGAACGAGCCCTCGATTGCTATCGGAGTCCGGTCGGGCAGGGCTCGTCCAACGGTGCCGACAACGATCGATGTTCCCTCGTCACGAGCTACATCGGCGAGCGTGGGCAGTGGCGCGATGCAGCTGCAGGCCATCACGCGTCCAGGCAGCTGCACAGCCTGGAACGAGTAGGCCGCGAAGGCCAGAAATAGCGCGGCTGCGAGAGGGAGGGTTCGTCGCATGAGCTCCGGACGTTAGCGCTCCTCGTAGGGTTCCGCCACGCGGCTGGGGTATGCTCGGCGCACAAGACGAATACGCCTCTGTTTCGGGGTTGGGTGAAATTCCCGACCGGTGGTCGGTGGACGAGTAGAAAGCCACCAGCCCACGACCCGGCGCCGCATCTGCGGTGGCGGTGGATTCCCTGGCAGGGAGCCGACGGTAAAGTCCGGATGGGAGAAACGAGGCGCTGCCAGCGTCCGAGCGCGCCTGCACGCCCTGCGATTTTCCCTCCGAGCCAGCCCGCACCGACTCGAGGCGGCTACGGAGGCCAGCGCTCGATTTGGCGACGATCAAACTGGAAAACGTCTCACGCGCATTCTCGATCGATGGTGCGCCGCTGCCTGTTCTCGAAGAGGTCGCCTTCGAGGTGCCGTCTGGTCGCGTCGTGGCCGTCGTCGGACCAAATGGCTCGGGCAAGAGCACGCTGCTCCGCCTCATCGCTGGCCTTCTCCCTGTGGATCGCGGCGTGATCACGATCGACGGTAGGCCGGTGACTGACGCCGACCAGCGGGTTGGTCTTGTCTTCCAGGAACCTCGCCTTCTCCCCTGGCGAAAGGTGATCGACAACGTGGCGTTCCCGCTCGAGCTGGTCGGCGTCGGCGGCACCGAACGACGTGCGCGCGCTCGGTCGCTGCTCGATCTCGTCGGTGTTGCTGCGTTCGCCGATGCGTATCCACAGCAGTTGTCGGGCGGCATGCGTCAACGGGCGGCGATCGCGCGGGCGCTTGCGCGCGACCCTGACGTGCTCCTCCTCGATGAGCCGTTCAGCGCCCTGGACGCCCTGACCCGGGAGCGGTTCGATAGCGAGCTGCTCGACCTGTGGCAGCGCATCGGGTCGACGGTCGTGGTCGTCACGCACAGCATCCCGGAATCGGTCTTCCTGGCCGACGAGGTCGTGGTGCTCTCCCCGCGGCCAGGCCGCGTAATCGAACGCGTGCCGGTGCCGCTGCCGCGCCCGCGCACGCCTCAGGTGTACGAGACGCCGGCGTTCGCAAGGGCCGCGGCGGAGATCCGCGCCCACCTGGCCGGCACGCCGACCGAGCACGCCGCCGAGGAGGCCGCCGCTGCACCGATACGCGACGTCCTCGAACGCGCTGGTGCGCCGGCCTGGTTCGACCCATTCGGCGGCGGCGGATGAGCCAGCTGCGCATCGTTCGCAGTCGGTACGCCCGTAACGTCGTCCTGCCGATCGTCCTTGCCGCAGTCGTGTTCGTAGGAGCCTGGAAGGCTGTCGTCGTGATCGGCAACTTTCCGAACTCCATCCTGCCGCCGCCGGAAACCGTTGCCGTGCGCCTCATCGAAGCCTGGGTCGAGGGCACCATGACGCCGCACGTGGTCGCCACCCTGTCGGAGATCGGCTGGGGCTTCCTCGTCGGGGCCTCGCTGGCTGTCGTTATCGGCTACTTGCTCGCGCGCTCACCGCTCGCAGAGCGGCTCCTCTCTCCATATCTCGTCGCCGCCCAGGCCACGCCGATCCTCGCCCTCGCGCCTCTCCTGGTCCTTTGGCTGGGTACCGGCCTCGCCGCCAAAGTTGTGATCTGTGCGCTGATCGTCTTCTTTCCCATTCTGGTCGCCACCATCGTCGGCATCCGCTCGGTCGACGGCCGGCTGCTCGAGCTCGGTCGCAGCCTGCGAGCTACGCGCTGGCAGGTCGTGCGCCACCTCGAGCTGCCCGCGGCGCTGCCCCAGATCCTGGGCGGAATGCGCGTCGGCGCGACACTCGCGGTGATCGGCGCGATCGTGGGCGAATGGTTCGGCGCCAACCGCGGCCTCGGTTACCTGGTCATCCTTGCTCGCAGCAGCCTTTTCGACATCCCGTTGATGTACGCCGCGCTCGTGACGATCGCCACCATCGGCGTTCTTCTCTATCTCGCCGTTGTGCTCGTAGAGCGCGCGCTCGTCGGCTCCTGGAGGTGATCGTGTTCCGTCGATTCGTCGTTCTCGCCCTGCTCCTGCTCATCGCTGTTGGGTGCACAGCCGCGCCGTCACCGACTGCGCAGCGCACGGCCCTGACCGTCGGCCTCGGCTATATACCAAGCGTCCAGTTCGCGCAGTTCTACCGGGCGCAGCAACAGGGTTACTACCGGGATGCGGGGCTCGAAGTCACCTTCCAGAACGAGATCGACCCGAACCTGATCACGCTCATCGGCCATGGCGCCGTCGACATCGGCCTGGCCGATGGCACGAGTGTGATCCCGGCCGCCGGCCAGGACATCCCGGTCCGCTACGCGGCAACCATCTACGCCCAGTTCCCAAATGTGGTCATGACGGGCGCCGATAGCGGAATCACCACCGCGGCTGACCTTGCCGGCCACTCGGTCGGCATCCCGGGTCAATACGGGTCGAGCTGGATCATGCTCCAGGCCCTGCTTGCCTCGGCCGGCCTGACCCCCGACGACGTCGAGATCCGTAACTATCCCGAGTTCGGCCAGGGAGTCGCGCTGCGCCTGGGCGAGGTCGACGCGGCCACCGGCTTCAGGAACAACGAGCCGGTTCAGCTCGGCCGAGAGGGCTTTGCGACGAACCTGCTGACGGTCGACGAGACCACGCCCCTGCCCGGGCCGGGGCTGACCGTCAGCGAGTCGACGCTCGCGACCAAGCGAGACGCGCTGCGCGCATTCGTTGCCGCCACCCTACGGGCGATGAACGAGATCAGGGCAGACCCGGAGCTCGGGCTCGACGCCGCCATCGCCGTGGTTCCCGAGTTCGCCGACCAACGCGACGCGCAGCGCGCAATCCTCGATGCCACGATCGCGACCTGGGACAGCCCATACACTGCCGAGCACGGCCCGGGGGCCATCGATCGCGGGGCCTGGCAGGCTTCGCTCGACTTCATGCGCGGGCTGCCGGACTCGAACATTCCATCAACCCTGACAGTCGACAAACTGGTGACGGAGGACCTGTTGCCGTGACGCGCGACGAAGAAGAGCCGGTGACCGACGAACCGGCGACGACCGACGAAACGCATCACGAGCCTACGCCCGCAGAGCCGGACTCAGCGGCTGAAGTTGCGCACCATGACGCCGCCACCCACTTGGACGCGCACACGTCGATCTCGGACGACGACCACGGTCACGCAGAGGCTGCGCTGGGCCCGATTGACTGGGGTGCCTGGGCCTATGCCCTGGTCGGTGCGGCCGCGGCGCTGGTGGTGGTTGCGCTCTTCTGGGTCGCGATCAGCTAGCGGAG
The DNA here is from genome assembly GCA_964477545.1 of uncultured Anaerolineaceae bacterium. Classification (GTDB taxonomy): domain Bacteria; phylum Chloroflexota; class Limnocylindria; order Limnocylindrales; family CSP1-4; genus JALYGJ01. The sequence continues at coordinate 5,529 of CAYZEJ010000112.1, forward strand.
CTAGAAGAGTCCGACCGTCTCGCCGTCGGCATTGATGTCGACCTCCTCGCCGGACGGGTTGGAGGGCAGGCCCGGCATCATCAGCATGTTGCCGCAGTAGGCGGTCACAAAGCCGGCGCCGGCGAACAGCCGCGCGTCGCGGATCGGCACTCGAAAACCGATCGGCCGGCCCTTCAGCTCGGGATCATGGCTGAGCGAAAGTGCCGTCTTGGCCATGCACACAGGCAGATGGCCGTAACCGAGGCGCTCGAACTCGTGCAACTGCTTGGCCGCCTCCCCGCTGATGTCGATGCCGTCTGCCCCGTAGACGCGCGTGGCGATGCGCTCGATGCGTTCCTCGAGCGTGGCGTCGTCCCGGGAGAGGAAGCGGAAGTCCGGAGCGCCTTCGCTCGAGGCGGCCCAAACGGCACGCGCCAGGCCTTCAGCGCCCTCCCCGCCGCGGGCAAAATGGTCAGTCACGACGGCATCGCGTGCGCCTGCCATCAGCGCGATCCTGCGGACCACCTCGATCTCCGAGGGCTTATCAGTTGGAAACGAATTGATCGCGACGACCGCCGGGACGCCATAGCCGGTGACGATCTCGATGTGACGGACGAGGTTTGCACAGCCCCGTTCGACACCCTCGGGATCCTCCCTGGCCAGCACCGGGTCGAGCGGCTTGCCGGCTACGACGTGGCTTACGCCACCGTGCATCTTGAGCGCCCTGATCGTCGCCACGATGACCGCTGCGGATGGTCGGATGCCCGACAGGCGGCATTTGATATCGATGAACTTCTGAAAGCCCATGTCCGATCCGAAGCCGGCCTCCGTGCACACCGCGTCGACCAGCTTCAGCGCGATGCGATCGGCCACGACCGACGAGTTGCCGTGCGCGATGTTCGCGAACGGGCCCGCGTGGATGAACGCCGGGCCGCCCTCCAGGGTCTGGACGAGGTTCGGCTTCATCGCGTCGCGCAGCAGGACTGTCATCGCGCCCGCGACGCGCAGGTCATCAAGCGTGACGGGCTGGCCTGAGTAGTTCTCGGCGACGATGGAGCGGCCCAAGCGGCGGCGCAGGTCGTGGATGTCATCGGCCAGCGCGAGGATGGCCATGACCTCGGAAGCCGCGGTGATGTGCCATTCCGACTCACGGACGTCCCTGGCCTCGCCCAGGCCGAGCATGACGCGACGCAGGGCGCGGTCGTTGACGTCGATCACGCGCGGCCAGCGGATGGTGGCTGGTTCGATGCCGAGCTTGTTGCCACGGAAGATGTGGTTGTCGAGGAACGCGGCGCCCAGGTTGTGTGCGGCAGCGACCGCGTGCAGGTCACCGGTGAAGTGGATGTTGATCTCTTCCATCGGCAGGACCTGGCTGTAGCCACCGCCGGCGGCGCCGCCCTTCAGGCCGAAGACCGGGCCGAGAGACGGCTGCCGGATCGTCGGCGCGGCGCGCACACCGATCCTGTTCAGGCCCTGCGCAAGCCCGATCGTCGTGGTCGTCTTGCCTTCCCCGAGCGGCGTCGGCGTGATCGCGGTCACGACGATCTCACGACCGTCAGGTTTGTCCGCCAGGCGCTGTAACGCCGTCGCACGAATCTTCGCCTTGTGTGGTCCGTACAGCTCGTACTCGTCAGGCAGCAGTCCGAGCTCGGCGGCTATCTCGGAGACCGGTCGCAGCCGCGCCGCGCGGGCGATCTCGAGGCTGGATTTCATCTCATTGCCGAGGCGTGGTTAGTTCCAGCCGCTCAGGCGACGCGGCGTTTTCGGGCGCGGCCGGCGACGATGGGATGGCCCGTCTCCTGCCACCGCGCGGCGCGGATCAGGTGCTCGAGCAGCACCGCGTTGGTGACCGGCCCAACGCCGCCGGGAACCGGCGTGATCCCCTCCGCCACTTTGCTGGCGCTCTCGAACTCGACGTCACCGACGATGCCCGAGCGCACGACGTTGATACCCACGTCGATGACAAGTGCCCCCGGCATGAGCATGTCGCCGTTGACGAGCCCGGCCGCGCCCGCCGCGGTTACCACGACCTCGGCACGCTTGACCTCCGCCGCCAGGTTGCGCGTACGCCTGTGGCAGACCGTGACCGTGCAGTGCTCGCGCACCAGGAGCAGCTGAACGGGCTTGCCGACGACGTTGCTGCGGCCGATCACCACCGCCCGCTTGCCCTCGAGCTCGTAGCCGTAGAACTTGGGGATCTCGACGGCGGCCTCCGCACAGGCCGGCAGGAACCCCTCGTAGCCGAGCGTCATGAGTCCCGTGTTGAGCGGGTGGATGCCGTCGATGTCCTTCGCCGGAAGGATCGTGTCCGTAACGGTGGAGAGCGGGATGTGCCGCGGCAGCGGCTGCTGGACGATGATCCCGGCTACGTCCCGATCCGCGTTGAGCGCCTCGATGTGCGTGCGCAGCTCGTCGGCGGTCGTGCTCCGCGGCAGCTCGATCAAGCGGCTGGGCACGCCGACCGCCTGGCAGGTGCGCACGATCTGTTGGACATACACGCTCGAGGCCAGCTCGTGCCCAACCATGATCGCTGCGAGCGTCGGGCTGTAGCCGTAGCGACGCCGAAAGGCTGTGGCCTGGCGGTGCACTCCTCCGCGGATCTCTGCCGCGAGGCCGCGCCCGTCGAGGACACGGGCGGACCCGGCC
>CAYZEJ010000113.1:0-8148 GCA_964477545.1 uncultured Anaerolineaceae bacterium
AAGCTCAAGGTGCTGGTCAGCATCTTCGGCCGCGAGACGCCGGTCGAGCTCGATTTCCTACAGGTGGAGAAGCTCTAACCAATCGAATAAGGACGCGATCTACCAATGGCAAAGAAAATCCGAATCGTGCTCACGCTCCAGCTGCCGGCCGGCGCCGCGACGCCTGCGCCGCCGGTTGGTACCGCGCTGGGCCCGCACGGCATCAACATCGTCGAGTTCACCAAGAGCTACAACGAGCGAACACAGGCTCAGCGGGGCCAGGTGATCCCAGCCCAGATCACGATCTACGAGGATCGAAGCTTCAGCTTCATCCTGAAGACGCCACCCGCGGCAGACCTGCTGCGCAAGGCGGCAGGCGTGGAGAAGGGCTCGCAGACAGCCGGCCGCGAGACGATCGGCAAGGTTACGCGCAGCCAGATCCGCGAGATCGCGGAAGTCAAGATGTCAGACCTCAACGCCGTCGATATCGAGGGCGCATCCAAGATCGTCGAGGGCACAGCGCGCTCGATGGGTATCGAGGTCGTCGGATAACAAACGCTCCGCCAGGAGCACGCACACCCCGCGTGAGAGGGGAGGCCGTTAGGCCGTCAGGAAGGAGACCCAGATGCCTGATCGAGGCAAGAAGTACAAGCAGGCCGCGGCACTAGTCGAGCGGGGACGGCCCTACGAACCTGCCGAGGCGATGGAGCTGCTCAAACAGACCTCGTACGTCAGCTTTGACGCGTCCGCGGAGGCGCATATCCGCCTGGGCGTGGACCCGCGCCACGCCGACCAGATGGTTCGCGGCACAGTCGTCCTGCCCCACGGCATCGGCAAGAGCGTCCGTGTCCTCGCCTTCGCGCAGGGCGAGAAGGCCCAGGAGGCACTTCGCGCCGGTGCGGATGAAGTCGGTGGCGATGACGTCGCCAAGCGCATCGAGGGTGGCTGGCTCGAGTTCGATATCGCGGTGGCGACCCCGGACATGATGGGCGTCGTCGGGCGCCTGGGCCGGATCCTCGGTCGGCGTGGCCTGATGCCAAATCCCAAGTCGGGCACCATCACCTTCGACCTCGAGCGTGCCATCAAGGAACTGAAGTCGGGACGCGTCGAGTTCAAGGTCGACAAGGCCGGCATCATCCATACGCCCTTCGGCAAGGCCAGCTTCGAGGCTCAACAGCTGAGCGAGAACCTGGCCACTCTTATCGACGCCATCAACCGCGCTCGGCCGAGCTCGACCAAGGGCCAGTATTTCAAGAGCCTGAGCGTTTCGGCATCGATGGGCCCGGGCATCCGGGTCGACGTGCCGGCATTGCTCGCCGCCGGCGCGGCGTAGGGCACGGTTGACGATGGAGCCACAGGTCGCAGTCGTCACGGGCGGTGCGCGCGGTCTCGGTCGAGGCGCCGTGGAGCGTCTTTTGGCCGAGGGATACCGTGTGGCGGTCATCGACCTGATCGATCCGGCCGAAGCCACGCCGGCCGGCGACTCCCACTTCTACAAGGGCGACGTGTGCGACCGGCCGTTCGTGATGTCGGTGGCGGACGACGTGGTCGCGCGCTGGGGTCGGGTCGACGCGCTGGTCAACAATGCGGGCATCTTTCCGCGCCGCGCCGCCCGCGACCTCGACGACGAGGAGTGGAGCCGGGTGCTCACGGTCAACCTCACCGGCACGTTCGTGTGCTCGCAGGTCTTCGGCCGGCTCATGCTGGATGGCGATGGCGGAGCGATCGTCAACACCGCGTCCGGACAGGTTTACCGGCCCAACCCCAACAGCGCCGCCTACTCCGCCTCGAAGGGTGGCGTCGTCTCGCTGACTCGCGCGCTGGCCATAGAGTGGGCACCGCGCGTGCGCGTCAACTGCATCGTGCCGGGCATGGCCGACACGGCGATGCCAAGGCTGGGACGCAGCGAGGAGTCGTTCCAGGCAGCTTCCGCCCAGATCCCGATGGGCCGCGCTGCGACGGCGCAGGACACCGCTGCCGCTGTCGCATTCCTGCTCTCCGCCGACGCCGCCTACATCACCGGTCAGACCCTGGGCATCAACGGCGGCGCGGTGCTGCTGTGACTCCGTTGCCGGACGAGCTCCTCGGATGAGCGACACCAATCCGTCTGTTCCGCTCGTCCCGCCGGCCGTGCCCGAGCCGGTCGCCCTCCGCCTCGACCCCCGCTCGACGGCGTTCCTGGTGATGGACATCACCGATCCCCTGTGCACCTCCCGGCCGCGCTGCGTCGCGACGGTGCCGCAAATAGCCTCGCTGCTCTGGGCGGCGAGGAGGCGAGGCGTGCAGGTCATCCACACCGTCGGTCGCGCGCCGTGGACCATCCTCGAGCCGGTCGCGCCGCAGCCTGACGAGCCGATCGTGGAGGCGCGGGCAAACAAGTTCCACGGCAGCGAGATGGACTCGCTGTTGCGCGACCGCGGGGTGACGACCCTGCTGCTGGTCGGGACTGCGGCCAATGGCGCGATCATGTACACGGCCTTCGCGGCCAACGTGCGCGGCTACACGGTGGCGGTGGCGGTGGACGGGATCTCGGCTGGCGACGGTGTCACCGAGGCCTTCGCTGCGTGGCAGCTGCTCAACCAGCCAGGGTTCACGAACGTCGACAACGAGCCACTCGCCGCGGAGCGCGTGACGCTGACCCGTACCGACCTGGTCACCTTCACCGACAGCCAGGCAGGTATCCCCTAGGCAAGAATCCCCGCCTCGCGCTATCTTGCCGCTTGCGCCGGCAAAGGCGCGACCATCGAACATCGTTCCGCCGCAGACAGCGTGCGCTCCCAGGGTGACCGGCTGCGAGGCCGCGAACCTGACGGACCGAAATCGTCGACCAGCCTGCAAGCCGGACGCGAGCACCCGACATTGGCGGGGGCTCACGGAAGGCGCGCAGCAGGGCCCAGGCCCTGCGAAGCAAGAAATTGCAGGGCATGCCGACGGGCACGCCGAGGTGAGAGAGACGTCAAGGGCCTCTGCCCACGCTGCAGACGCAGCGCCGACGCCCTCGCGCGGAACCAAGCGCAAGGACGTCCCGGCGCGCCGGGCGTGACAGGAAAGGAGGCTCAATGCCGACGGAGGCCAAGCAGGCTGCCGTGGCCGAGCTGAAGGAGGAGCTCTCCAACAGCAGGGCGACGATCGTGGCCGACTACCGCGGCCTGACCGTTTCAGATCTCAGTGCCGTTCGCCGCGCTCTGCGCAGCGAGGGCATCACCTATCGCGTGGTAAAGAACCGGCTCGCAAAGATCGCCGCAACAGAGGCCGGCCGTGGGGAGCTCAACGAGCTGCTCGAGGGCCCGACCGCTTTGGCGATGGGTTCCTCGGACGAGGTGACCCTCGCGCGGGTCTTCCTCGATGCGATCAGGCCGTACAAGACGGTCGTCGTTCGCGGTGGCCTGGTCGGAGCGACACGCATCGACGCGGGCAGCATCACGCGTATGGCATCGCTGCCGTCGCGCGAGATCCTCCTCGCCCAACTGGCAGGCGGCATCGCGTCGCCGCTGGCGAAGATGGCGTCGCTGTTAGCAGCGCCGCTGCGGAACCTGGGCTACGCCCTGGGCCAACTCGCCCAGAACAGGGGCGCGCAGACGGCCGCTGCCGAACCCGAGCCCAAGGCGCCGGAGACTCCGCAGCCGGAAGCCGAAGCTGCCGCAGCACCCGAGGCCGAAGCCGAAGCTGCCGCAGCACCCGAGGCCGAAGCCGCGGACACCGAATCCCCACCCGCTGAAGCCGAAGCTACGGCCGAAGCCGAAGCTACGGCCGAAGCCGAAACCGACCAGAACTAACCGACTGATACGAAACCGGAAGGAGAAAGAACCGAGATGGCAACCAAGGTGACCCAGGACGGTCTACTCGAAGCGATCGACGGTATGACCGTGCTCGAGTTGTCCGATTTCATCAAGAAGTTCGAGGAGCGCTATGGCGTGACCGCCGCCGCTCCCGCAGCCGCCGCGGCTCCGGCTGGTGCCGCCGCCGCTGCGCCGGCCGCTGCGGCAGAAGAGCAGACCGAGTTCAGCGCCGTCCTCGTTGAGGTCGGCCCGAACAAGATCCCTGTGATCAAGGTCGTGCGCGAGCTGACCGGCCTCGGCCTCAAGGAGGCCAAGGACCTGGTCGATGCGTTTCCCAAGGCGATCAAGGAGGGCGTTGCCCGCGACGAGGCCGACAAGGTCAAGGCCGCTCTCGAGGAGCAGGGCGCAAAGGTCGAGGTCAAGTAGCTCGACAACTCAGCGCGACTTTCAGGGCCGGTGGCGAAAGCCACCGGCCTTTCTTGTTTCCCGGCCGAAATCGCCAATTTCCAGCCGGGGTGGCCTTATGCAGAAAACGCGGTCGTTCAGAGCCCGAAGGTCACGCGTTGATCCCTCGTCCCACGCTCAGGTGGCCGTCGAACTGCCTGGTTTGCGGCTACGCGGAGAAGTGGCTCTTACAGAATGCCGTCGGGATTGGAATTTGGGAAAAACTCGCCGTTGCGGGAGACCCCGCGGTCAGGCCTCGGCGGTTGCTGCGGCCGCGGCCGCTTCCAGGGCTGCTCGTTTCGCCTCCGGGCCACGGACGGGCTTGAGCGAGCCGAGATGCTCGGCAACGACCAGCGCCTCGTCGTCGGGTGCCAGCGTTAGATCCGCCGATGGGTTGACGATCGTCTCGTGCCCCCGGCTTATCGCAAGGAGCGTGGCCCGGTGCTCCTCACGCAGCCTACGGCTGGCATCGTCGATGGTCATGCCCGTGAAGCTCTCCGGCAGATACACGCGGTACAGCTCGGAGCCTGCGCCGCCCGAAACCATGTCAGTGACGAGCTCGGACAGCCCGGGATAGAGCCCGGCCCGAGCCAGCAGATGTGAGGCAAGGCGTGGGGTGACCAGGACCTCGTCCGCATGTGCGCGGCGGAAGTGTTCGACGTGGCGCGGATTGTTCGCCTCGACCACGGTTCGGACGTGCGGTGCCACCGACTCGATCGCCATCACGGTCAGGATCGAACGCATGTCAGCCTCGTTGGAAGGAGAGGCAGGGAAGACCAGCGCGGCATCGGCATCGGATATGTCGGCACGTTCGAGGTCTTCGGTGTTGGTCGGGTCGCCACGCACGTAGTAGACGGCACCCTCCGCTGGGTTGCGCTCCGCGTCGTGGATGAGGACCAGCCGGCGCTTGTAGTCGTCGGTGCGCAGCTCCTCGATCGCCTCGCGCGCAGTCGCGTTCCAGCCACAGACGACGATGTGGTTGCGAAAACCCGACGCACCCAAGCCTTGCCCCTCTTTCAGCAGAAAGTCGATGATCACGGCAATGATCGCCCCCGTGACAAGGCCGAGCATCAGCACGCCGGTGATGATCAGCCCGAGGTAGATGATCGCGCCCGCGGGCCCGTTCGTGAAAGCCGGACTGTTCGCGCCGAGTATCGACGTCAGCGCCCAGTAGAAGGTGGCCGCGAAAGAGTTGAGCGAGATCGGTTGCTCGAGCAGCATTTCGAGAAGTGCGGCGATGGCGACGACCACCAGGACCACCACGATGATTCGAGCGATCAGGCGGAAGTTCAGCTGACCACGCAGACGTCGGCCATACCAGGCCAGCCGTCTGATGACGGGGTGATTGGCCAAGGGCAGTCGCTGGAACATGAGGCGCGGAGTCTAGCGATGCCCGTTTGCGGGCTCCAGTCCGTTACGCTCGCGCTCAATGACGGCACAGGTCACGCAGCCACGACGCCTGCAGGCGCCCACCCCGCGCGTCGCCCTGGTCATCTGTGCCGCGATCGTCATTGGCGTGGTCCTGTACCTCGGTCGCCATGCACTGACGCCATTCATCGTCGGAGCGCTTCTCGTCTACATGCTCGATCCCGCCGTCGGCTTCGTGTCGCGCATCCGGATCGGATCGCGGACGATCCCGCGTGGGCTGGCCGTGCTGATCGTCTACCTGATCGTCGTGGTCGTCGTCATGCAGGGGCTCAGACTTCTGCTCGGCCCGCTGGTCAGCCAGCTCATCGACTACTTGCGCGACCTGCCGACGCTGATCGCTTCCCTTCAGTCGACGCTCGACTCACTCGCTGCCACCTACCGCGATCTCAATTTGCCGGAGTCTGTCCGCGCATTCATAGACAGTGCCCTGACCGATCTCGGCAAGGGTGCGGGCGGCATCGACTTCGGCTCCCTCCTGCCCATCGCACGCACGATCGCTGGGACCGCCGCCAGCTTCTTCGGCTTCCTGATCATCCCGATCTGGGCGTTCTACATCCTGCGCGACCGAGTGCGCCTGACTGACCAGCTCGCCGCGTCGCTCCCGCCGGCGTGGCGCGACGAGGTGTGGGGCGTGCTCACGATCATCGAGCGCGTCTTTGGGCGCTGGATCCGCGCACAGGTGCTGCTCGGCCTGATAGTCGGCGCGGCGACCTATGGCGGCTTGGTGCTGCTCGGCTGGTTCATCGATCCGCGGTTCCTGCAGTTCGCGGTCTTCCTCGCTGTGATCGCTGGCATCCTCGAGCTGCTGCCGATCATCGGCCCGATCATCTCGATGATCCCGACGCTGCTGGTCGCGCTGACGACGTCCGACCCATTGCTCGGCGTCATCGCCGTCTTGATCCTGTACCTGATCGTGCAGCAACTGGAGAACGCGGTCCTCGTGCCCAAGATCCAGGGCGACGCGGTCAACCTGCACCCTTCGGTTGTGATCTTCGCTTTGATCGTCGGCGGCTCGATCGCCGGACTGCTCGGCGCGATCCTGGCCATTCCCATCACCGCCGTCGCACGCGACGTCTACCGATATCTGTTCCGCCGACTTAGCGAAGACGAAGCCGACGCCACGAGTGAGCCGGCCGACGCGCAACCAGCGCCAGCCGACCACCGACCCGGACGGACGGAACAGCCACCGACCCAAAAGCGGGCGCGGAGACCGACCGCGCCCTCTTCTTGAGGCGTCCGCACGTTTTCGCTCAAAAGTGCGACTTTTCGTACCTGGGGTCGGCCAAGCGACGTGGATAGCTGTCAAAGGTCCGATTCCGCGTACAAATGAGCGGCAATCGGGGCCGAAATCGCGCCTGGCGGCTGAAAACACGGACCGCGGGTACGATTCTTCGAACATTTGACTGAAACCGGCCGCTGACGGGACTTGCATCGAGGGTGCCGCCGGGACGTGGCGACGCCCGCGAGACGCTCGGCGGCGTTTGACAGTCGGGCGGAGCCTCGATACTATAAGCGGTCGTTGAGCGCGGCTCCCTATGACTTGGATCCTTCTCAGCGGACGCCCATGTCCGCTTTTTGGTGCTTCCGGCATCCGTCGCCGTTGCCCGTGTATCCGTCGCCGTCGCCTGTGTCTACTGCCGCTAGGAGGGCTTGATGCTGTCTGTCACCGATCCCGGCCGGCGTAACGCCTCTGCCTCTGCCTCGACCGAGCGCAAGCCTTACGCCCGCATCCCCGAAGTCCTGCCCATCCCGAACCTGATCGAGCTCCAGCTGAATTCGTTCAACTGGTTCATCGAGAACGGACTGCGCGAGCTGCTCGACGAGATCAGCCCGATCCAGGACTTCACGAGCCGGGTCATGGAGCTCCGCTTCAAGGAGTATGAGTTCGAGATGCCGAAGTACTCCGAGCTGGAGTGCCGCACGCGCGATCTCACATACTCGAAGCCGCTGTACGTGTGGGTCGAGCTGCTCATCAAGGAGACCGGCGAGATCCAGCGCCAGCGCGTCTACATGGGCGACTTCCCGTTCATGACCGAGCAGGGCACGTTCATCATCAACGGCGCCGAGCGCGTCGTCGTCAGCCAGCTCGTGCGTTCACCGGGCGTCTACTACACGAGCGTCGAGGACCCGGCCACCGGCCGCAACCTCTTCAACGCCAAGGTCATCCCGAACCGCGGGGCGTGGCTCGAGTTCGAGACCGCCGCCCGCGGGCAGCTGTACGTCAAGGTCGACCGCAAGCGCAAGCTCGAGGCAACGAAGCTGCTGCGCGCAGTCGGCTACGAGTCGAACGACGAGATCAGCGCGATCTTCTCGAAGGTCGACACGGGCGACACGGCCTACATCGCGTCAACGCTCGAGAAGGACAGCACCAACACGCGTGGCGAGGCCCTCATCGAGGTCTACAAGAAGCTGCGCCCGGGCGACCCGCCCACGGGTGACAACGCCGAGAAGCTGGTCGAGAGCCTGTTCTTCAACTTCCGCCGCTACGACCTGGGCCGTGTCGGCCGTTACAAGCTGA
>CAYZEJ010000114.1:0-8095 GCA_964477545.1 uncultured Anaerolineaceae bacterium
GCGCGACGTGCAGGTGCGCGGCTACACGCTGCGTCTGCCACTCGACCTGTTCGTGGTGGTCAGCGCGAATCCCGAGGACTACACCAGCCGCGGCCGCATCATCACGCCGCTCAAGGACCGGCTCGGCTCACAGATCCGGACGCATTACCCGCGCACCATCGACGACGAGATCGAGATCATGCTTCGGGAGCGGACACCGCTCAGCGGCGAAGGTATTCCGCGACTTGTTGAGCCGCGCTTCATGCTTGAGCTGATCGCGGAGCTGACCCAGCTGGCGCGCCGCTCGCCGGAGGTAAGCCAGCGCTCCGGAGTCAGCGTGCGCGTCAGCATCGCCAACCTCGAGACGCTCGGTGCCAGCGCGGTCAAGCGCGCCGTGCGACTGGGTGAATCGGAGGCGGCGCCGCGCATCAGCGACCTACCTGCGCTGGTGGCCTCTACCGCGGGCAAGGTCGAGCTCGAAACGCTCGGCGACGAGACGCCCGAAGATCGAATCGTCGATCGTCTCGTCACTCGCGCCATCCACAACGTGTTCTCCCGTTTGGTCGACATCGACGAGTTGGACGAAGTTGTCGATGCGTTCGAAGAAGGCCTGGTGCTGGAGACAGGTGAGCTGGCGCCCGCGGCAGACTATGAGGACTGGATGCGGCAAGCGCCAGGGCTGGAGGCTGTCGTGAGGTCGCTCGACGCGACCGATTCACCAGCGGCAGTTGCGTCGGCGGTCGAGTTCGTCCTCGAGGGGCTGCACCTCAACCGCCGGCTCAACAAGGATCGAATAGGCGCCGGTTCCAGGTACCGGCGCTAGGTCGAGCACAGAACTCGATGGGTCTCGATGCGGGCGACCTGGACCGACCACCTGGTCGCGTGGAACGCGGCTCGTTCCGCTATGCGCGTTGGGATGGGAGCCAGCGCCTGGACGATCCATCGGCAGACGACGTCCTCGCCGAGCTGTCCGATGACCTGCTGGCCGAGTCCGATCTGAGCGCCGCCCTGGCCCGCCTCCTGAATCGTGGATTGCGTGGGGAGCCGGGACGTTTAAATCGCTTGCCTGGGCTGAACGACCTGCTCCGCCGTCTCGGCGCGGCGCGCGAGCAACTGCTGGCGCGCTACCAATTGGGCGACGTGTTGGCCGATATCCGCCAGGAGCTGGATGAGATCGTTTCGACCGAACGCCGGAGCGTGGAGCGCCGCCTCGCTGCGCCAACCGATGGCGACCAGGCGCAGCTCCGGGAGCTTGCCGCGTCACTCGCCGGCCGACGCCAGAAGCAGCTCGAGTCCATGCCCGAGGACGTCGCCGGCCGCATCCGCGCATTGTCGGACTACGACTTCATGGAGCCCGATGCCCGGGAGCGCTTCGAGGCCCTGCTGCATCGGCTGGGTCGCCAGGTGCTCGACGCGCACTTTGCCGGCCTCTCCGACGCGATCCGAAACGTGACGCCAGAGGGCCTCGCTGCCAACCGCGAGATGGTCCGGGAGTTGAACGCGCTGCTCCAGGAGCGGCTTGCGGGCGGCGACCCCGAAGTGTCGGAATTCCTTGGACGCTTCGGCGAGGTTTTCCCCGGTGCGAAGACGCTCAACGACATCGTCGAGCAGCTCGCCGCGCGGATGGCTCAGATGCAGTCCCTGATGGCGTCGCTCAGCCCGGAGCAGCGCCAGGAGCTCCAGGACATGATGGATGCGCTCCTGCGCGACGATCGGCTGCGCTGGGACCTGGCCCAGCTCGCTGCGACGCTCGACCAGTTGCTGCCCAACGGACTGGGACAGCGCTTCGACTTCCACGGCGCCGAAGAGCTGAACCTCGAGGGCGCACTGGCGCAGCTTGGCCAGCTGCGTCGGCTCGAGCAGCTCACCGATCAGATCGGCGACGCGGGGTCGCCGGCCGCGCTCGACGAGATAGACCCGGACGAGCTGGCCAAGTTCCTTGATCGCGACGCTGCCGACGAGCTCAGAGCCCTACGGGGTCTGAGCCGGGCGCTCGAGGAGGCGGGGTACGCCGAGCGCAACGGGAATCGGCTGACCCTAACGCCCCGAGGCGCCCGGCGCGTGGGACAGAACGTGCTTGATGAGCTGTTCGCGAGGCTGCGCCGCGACGACTTTGGCGGCCACGGCCGGCGCGCGACGGGCGCCCTCGGCGAGCGTGGCGACGGCAGCCGGGCGTACGACTTTGGCCGTCCCTTCGACCTGCATCTCGGCCGAACGCTGGCCAACGCGCTGGCACGCGGCGAGAGGGCACCAAACGTCAAACTCGTGCCCGCCGACTTCGAGATACACGAAGTCGAGGACACGACCCGCGCGGCCACAGTGCTTCTCGTCGACATGAGCCGATCGATGCTGTTGCGCGGGTGCTTCCTCGCCGCCAAGAAGGTCGCGATGGCGCTGGACATGCTCATCCGAACGCGTTACCCGCACGATGAGCTGCACGTCGTCGGATTCGCCTACTACGCGCGCGAGATCGCGCCGTCAGCCCTCGCGTCCCTGTCCTGGCACGGATACGAGTACGGCACGAACCTCCAGCACGGACTGATGCTTGCCCGGCAGTTGCTCGGGCGGAGCCACGCCGCGAATCGCTCGGTCGTCGTGATCACGGACGGGGAGCCGACCGCGCATTTCGAGGGCGGCCAGGTGGAATTCAGCTACCCGCCGACGCGACAGACGGTGCGCGCGACGCTACGCGAGGTGGCCCGGTGCACTCGCGACGGCATAACCATCAACACGTTCATGTTGGAGCGCTCCCGGGCGCTGGCCGAGTTCGTCGAGCGGATGACGCGCCTCAATCGCGGCCGAGCGTTCTTCGCCACGCCGGAACGCCTGGGCGAGTACGTGCTGGTCGACTACGTCGGGCGCCGCAGCGGGATCTAGGTTCCTAGCCGGCCTGCTATCCGCCGGCTACGGCCGGAATGATGTGGACGACCGCCGTCGGTCCGATCACCGCGTCGAGGGCTCGCTCACGTTCGCCATCGATGAAGACGTTGATGTGCTCTCGGATCTGCGGGCCAGCTTCGCACAGGCGGTCGCGCATGCCGGGCCAGTCCTCGTCGAGTCGCCCTACGAGCTCGTCGAGCGTGGCTGCCTGAAGTTCGACGCGCCTCGGGGGTGGGTTCGTGAAGAGCGTGACCAGCGAGCGGGGCAGATGGACCGTCGCCATCAGCTAGGCGACGATGAAGCCTCGACCGACCATACCGGAGGCAGGAAGTCGGCCACCAGTTGCCAGTTGTCGCCCTCGTCGGCGCTGCCGAATACCTGGCCCGTCGATGTGCCGAAGTACACCCCCGCCGGGTCGAGCGAATCCATCGCCATGGCCTCGCGCAGGACGCCGAGGTAGGCATCGCTCTTGGGCAGGCCATTGTCGAGGCTCTTCCAGTTTTCGCCGCGGTCGCGACTGCGCCAGACCTGTGTGTGCCCGTCGATCATGTGCCGACCCTTGTCGTCACCGTTCAACGGGATGACGTAGATGGTCGATGGGTCGTGCGGGTGCACCGCGAGCGGGAAGCCGAACTGCGACGGCAGCCCGGGGGTGATCTCGGTCCATTGGCGGCCACCATCGTCGGAGCGGTACACGCCACAGTGGTTCTGCTGATAGAGCACATCCGGGTGCGCCGGATGCAGGCCCATCTTGTGCACGCACTGTCCGAATTCGGGCGGGTCGCCTGGCACGAAGTCGGCGCGAACGCCGCGATTCCGTGTCTCCCAGGTCTTGCCGCCGTCGGTTGTCTCGAACGCCCCGACGGCCGAGATGCCCACCCACATCCGGTCGGCATCCGTTGGGTGGGGCACGATCGAATGGAGGCACAGGCCGCCGTTGCCCGGCTGCCATTCCGGCATCGAAGGGTGCTCACGCAGGCCGGCCACGTGATTCCAGGTCTCGCCACGATCGTCGCTTCGGAATAGGCCCGCGGGCTCGACGCCCGCGTACAGAGTGCCGTTGGAAGGCGTGAGGTTCCAGATCGTGGTGATCTTCGGACCGTCGTCACCGTAGGTCAGCCCGGCGCTCGATTGCGACCAGTTGGCGCCGTCATCCTCACTGCGCCAGACTGACGGGCCGTACCAGGCGTTGCCGCCGGCTGCATACAACACACCGTCGGCGTTGCGGACCAAATGGTGGATTGGCCAGGTCTCGCAAAACGGGCCGCGCACACGCCAATCACGACGTTGCCCGTCGCTCTCGAGGATGAAGGCACCCTTCCTGGTGCCGATGAGGAGTTCGACCGGCGCTGTCACCGCCTCACTTTACCGCGATGGCGGCGGGTGGACTGCAAAGCGTCGGTCGGCGCCGCTCTCAGCGCAGCGTGCTCGACAGCAGGATGCCGTTGGCCCAGTAGGAGCCCGTAGGCCCATCTGGCAGGACGTCAAACGTTGCGCCGCCTGAATACGCCACGAGCTCGGCCGTCAGGACCGTCGCCCCGTCGACGAGATCCGACACGCGAAGGTCGCCAGCCTCCCGCCCATCGGCCAGGGCGTGGCCGGGCGAGACCCACAGCTCTCGACCGTCGTCGAGTAGCAGGTGGACAACGTGATGGCTGGCCGGCACGGGGGTCGATCCGGTGCGCAGCAGCGGCATTGCCACCCTGCGACCGTTTGCGTCGATGGTCCAGACCATGTCACCCACCCGCAGGCTCTCGACAGGAACCATGCCGTTGGGCGTGTCGATCAACGTTCCGCGCGCCAGGCAGATGGGGCAACTGGTGAGGAAGCTGTCCTCCTGGAGCCCGACCTCGATCACTCCGTGTGTGTCTATCGTGCCCGTCGTGTGAACGCCCTTGCCCAGGCCGACATCGGTCTCCGTGATCAGGTCGAAGCCGAAACGGCCGTCGGCTGTCGGCGTTAACGCAACGGCGTTGAGCAGCTTCCAGTCGCGGTACACGGCCAGCAGCTCGGAGTCGCTGAGCGCCTTATCCGCTTCGATGCCCAGATGTCTGCGGATAGCCGCATAGGTCTGCGCGTCCTGCTCGATCTCGGGCAGTCGTTGGCGGGCCAGAACCTGCTCGTCTTCCTGGGCGATGGGGTAGAAATCGGGATCGCACCAGGAGATCGGGCCGAAGCGGGCCAGCAGCGTGTATTTCAGATCAGCCTGGGCGAGCGTCGGCCCCGGAGTCGGCGATGGGGAGGGTGCAGGGGCGCCGCCGGTGGAACAGGCAGCAAGAACGAGGGCGGCTCCGAGAAGACCGAGTGAGCCAAATCGGTGATGTGAGTTCATGAGCGCATGACGCCTTTCAGTGCCCCAAGTTCCGCGGACGCGGCCTTCCGCTTACGATTCGGTCGTCCGGCCCATCAGGAGACTCCTTTATGCCCCAGCCTGTCGTTGCTCAATCGGTCGCCGAGCTCCTGGGCTCCATCGATTCGAGCGCGCACACAGACGCCGGCCGGCTGGTTATCGACGACGAGGGCGCGTTTCGCACCGATGGCGTCCGGACCACCGTCTGGTCGGCAACCTTCAGCGAGGACCCGGGCGTCGTCGAGGTCGCGCGCTGGTTGATCTGGGAGGCATCACAGGCGCTCGAGGCGCCGTCGGCGAGCATCCATGAGCTGTACATGGCGCGTGGGCGTGGTGAGGTGGGCGGCTTCACCGTGCCGGCCGTCAACCTGCGCACCCAGGTCTTCGACATGGCCGCAGCTATGTGCCGGGCCGCAGACTCGATCGACGCCGGCGCGATCATCTTCGAGCTCGCCCGAAGTGAGCAGGAGTACACGTACCAACGGCCGGGTGAGTACATCACGAGTGTGCTGGCGGGCTGCATCTCCGCGGGTTGGCGCGGGCCCGTCTTCGTGCAGGGCGACCACTACCAGTTCAACGCGGCCAAGTACGCGGTCGATCCTGAGGCCACCACGGAGGCCATCCGCAAGGCGACCCGTGATGCCGTCGGTGTGGGCTACGGCAACATCGATATCGACTCGTCCACGCTGGTCGATCTCTCCCAGCCGACTGTCGACGAGCAGCAACGCGTCAACTACGAGCGCGCCGCGGAGATCTCGGTGCTCATCCGCGAGGTCGAGCCGACGGAGATGGCTGTCAGCATCGGCGGCGAGATCGGCGAGGTGGGCAAGCAGAACTCGACAGAGGAGGAGCTGCGCGCGTACCTCGGCGGCTATCGAGCGACGCTCGACCGATTGGCTGGCCCGGAGGCGACGGGCTTGTCCAAGGTCAGTGTGCAGACGGGCACCAGCCACGGCGGCGTGCCGCTGCCGGGTGGCGGCGTTGCCGAGGTCGCGCTCGACTTCGGGACGCTCGAACAACTCTCGGTGGTCGCGCGCGAGCACGGCCTCGCGGGAGCCGTCCAGCACGGCGCGTCGACGCTCCCGGACGAGCTCTTCCACCGCTTCCCGCAGATCGAGACAGCCGAGATCCACCTGGCGACCGGCTTCCAGAATCGGCTGTACGAACATCCGGCCTTCCCGGCAGACCTGTTGCGCGAGATGGAGGAGTGGTGCCGCGCCAACCTCGCCGACGAGCGCAAGCCTGGCGAGAGCGACGACGTTTTCCTTTACAAGACGCGCAAGAAGGCGCTCGGCCCGTTCAAGCGCCAGCTATGGGAGTTGCCGACCAGGGACGAGATCCTGGCCGACCAAGAGGGCAAGTTCCGGTTCCTGTTCGAACAGTTGCGAGTCGGTGGTTCCCGGGTGATGGTCGAGTCACACGTTCCGGCTCCGCGCCGTTCGCGACCGACGCCCGCCGCGGTTGCCGCCATAGGCGCCTCGCGGGTCTAAATCAGCAAGCGACGGTCGGATCCCGGCGACCTGGCCGGGAGCCGAGCGCTTCGCGCGCAGCCGGGCCGCAGGCCCCGGCGGAGGGGTATCCGTTCCCTGGCGTAAACTGGCAGCGAAGAGCATTCCACGATCGAAGAACGAGGTTCCCCGTGGCCATTGGCCGTTCGATTACGGCGCCGGGCCAGCTTGGGCTGGTCCAATCCTTCCTGAACACGATTGATCTCGAAGCCAGCCGCGACGACCTCGCGAACCTCGCCGCAGCCCAGGGTTGGCTGGCCGGCCGCCGGCTGATTTCTGTGGGCACCGAGTACGACGAGGCCGATCGACGGCGATTGGTCGAGGTCCGCCGAGCAGTGCACGGCCTGGTGGCTGCCAACGGTGGCGGGGGGGTCCAGCGACGCGCGGTGGCGACGCTCAATGAAGCAGCACGGCGCGTTCGGCTGGGCGTGCGGCTGCACCCCGAGGACGGCTATCGACTGATGGCCGAAGGCGTCGGCATCGACCGACCCATCGGCGAACTGCTGATCAGCGTCACTACATCCATGGCGGCCGGCTCGTGGAGCCGCCTCAAGATCTGCTCCAACGACGCCTGCCAGGAGGCGTTCTTCGACGGCTCGAAGAATAGGTCGGGCCGGTGGTGCTCGATGGCCAAGTGCGGCAATCGGATGAAGGGCAGGGCGTACCGAAACCGTCAGGGTGGCAGGTCGACCGGCTCACAATCGGTCGCCAGCTCCAGTCGCGAACGCTCCGAAGCGGCGAGCTGAGCTAGCCCCGGATGCTGAACGAAGCCGCGATCTTTGAGGCGCTGAGCCACGTCCAGGAGCCCGAGCTTGGACGCGACATCGTGAGCCTGAACATGGTCAAGGACGTCGCGATCAGGAACTCGGATATCTCCCTGAAGATCGAGCTGACCACCCCGGCATGCCCGCTCAAGGACGAAATCGAGCACAACGTCAACGCCGCCCTCAGCGAGATCGGGGCGAACGAGGTGACGATCACGTGGGGCGCAATGGTCCGTCGGGCCCAGCCGGCACAGGCGCAGCAGTTGCTGCCGGGGGTGAAGAACATTATTGCCGTGGCGTCGGGCAAGGGCGGTGTCGGCAAGACGACGGTCAGTGCCAACCTCGCCGTTGCGCTCGCTCTGGAGGGTGCCAGCGTCGGTCTGCTCGACGCCGATATCACCGGTCCAAACGTGCCGCTAATGCTCGGTGTCGAAGGCGCACCGACGGCCAGCGCCGACGGCAAGATCACGCCGCTCGAGCGCTACGGGGTCAAGGTCATCAGCATCCAGTTCTTCGTGCCAGAGGGCCAGCCGATCGTGTGGCGCGGCCCGCTCGTGGGCGGTGCTATCCAGCAGTTCCTGCGCGACGTCGACTGGGGCGAGCTGGACTACCTG
>CAYZEJ010000115.1:0-3710 GCA_964477545.1 uncultured Anaerolineaceae bacterium
TGGATCTCGTCGTGGGCATGGAGTCGCGCGGTTTCATCTTCGCCGCCCCGATGGCGACCGAGCTGGGCGCAGGCTTCGTGCCGGTCCGCAAGCTCGGCAAGCTGCCGGCTGAGACTGCCAGCGTGGAGTACGCGCTCGAGTACGGCACGAACACACTCGAGATCCACAAGGACGCCATTCAGCCGGGCCAGAAGGTGCTCATCGTTGACGATCTCCTGGCGACAGGCGGCACGGTGCTGGGCACGATCGAACTGGTGAAGACGCTCAAGGCCGAGGTCGTCGGTCTCGCCTTCCTCGTCGAGCTCCTCTTCCTGAAGGGGCGCGAGCGGCTGAGTGACTACTTCATTCACAGCGTCATCCAGTACTGACGACGTGGCTCCGTCGCCTGCGAGTGCCGCCTGATGGCGCGCCGCAAGGGTGACACCGAGGCCGGGCACGACCCAACCAGGCGTGAGTTCTTCCGCACGTTCGGACAGCAGACGGTGCGCAACGCCGGAGCGGTGATGGGCGCAGCGGCCGAGTTGCGCCGCGCCAGTGGCGCCGCAGCACGCGAACTGCTCGACTTGGGCACAGAGTCCAGCCCCGACCCACGGGCCGCCCAGGCGTCCGCGGAGGATCGAGGCGCAACGTTCCGAAGCGCATACCGACTGGCGGGTGATTCCCTGCTGATCCTCGACCAGCGCGACCTGCCCGGCCGCCTGACAATCGTGACCTGCTCGGAACCGAGCGAGGTCTCGTCCGCCATCCGATCTGGTGCCATCAACGCGGGTCCGGTCCTGGCCGAGGTTGCCGCATACGCTCTGGCACAGGTATTGGCGCGCCCACCGCCGCGTACTACCGAGAGCCGCGATCAACTCTTTAGTGCGGCGGCAAACACCCTGCGTGGGGCCCGCCGCGAGGTCCACGCCCTGCGTTGGGCCGTCGACCGGGTGGAGGCTCGATACGACGCGCTGACTGCTGGCGGACCGGCTGCCGAGGCTCAAGCCGACGGAGACCCGGGCCTCGAAGCTCATCTGCGGCAAGAGGCCGATGCAATCGCAGGCGAGGCCCAACTGGCGCACGCTGCTCTCGGCCGATCTGGCGCCCAAGCCATCGCCGCCGCGGCGGCCGCCAACTCGACGCGGCATCGTGGAGAGCCGACCAACCTATTGATGCACGGCGACATGGGGCCGCTGAGCTGCGGCATGGTCGGCGTCGGCACCGCGATCCTCCAGTCGCTTGTCGGCCTGGGACACAGCGTGCACGTCTGGCTGACCGAGGCTGCGCCAGGGCTAGAGGGGGCGCGCGTCGCAGCGCTCCAGCTCACCCAGGCCGACGTGCCCAACACGGTCATCGCCGACACGGCCGTTGGCTGGCTGCTGTCTTCGCGGCAGCTTGACGGGGCACTCCTGCGCGGCGACACGGTCGCGGCGAACATGGACACGGTGGGCCTCATCGGGAGCCTGAACGTCGCTCGGCTGGCAGCCGCTGCTGGAGTGCCTGTATACGTAGTCGCTCCGGACTCGGCTTTCGATCCCGATACCGCTGCGGGATCCGACCTGGTGCTCGACGTGCGCTCGCCGGCAGAGGCAATGGCTGCCTCTCCCGATCGCGACGGTCGCACGCGGCCGGCCGTGTTCGGCGTCCGGCTCCACCCGAGCGCGGATGTCGTGCCCGCACATCTTGTTACCGCGTTCCTGACCGCTTCGGGTCCTCGGACAGTGGATAGAGCCTGATGGCCACCGCGACGCGTCAGGGCACCGCGCACGCGGACCCGCGGGTGCTCGAGATCTCCGCGACGCGCGACCGCGCGCTCCTGCGCCGCTTCCTGGAGCAGGATCGGCTGCGCGCGGCCTACGCGATCTGCGATCTCGAGGAGCGCGAGTTCGCGCGCAGCAAGTGGGGCATCGCGACTCGATCAGGCGAGCCCATGGCGGTTGTGCTCGAGTACGGCGGGGTGACGCCCCAACCTCTGTTCGTGATGGGCGATGGCGAGGCGATCGCCGCCGTCCTGCGCGAGGTCATCCGACCGCGCCTCGTGTACCTGGCTGCGGACGAGTCGCTCCTGCCAGCGGTCGAGCGCGTGTATCGCGTTGACCCTGGTCCGCAGATGCTGCGCATGTGGGTCAACCGCCAGATGTTCCAACCCGTGCATGGCCTGACAGCACGGCTGTCGCCTGTTGACATCGTCGATGTGAATCGGCTGTACGGGCTGGGCTTCAGCGGCTGGCTGCCCGCGGAGGCCATCGCCAACGGTGTCTACTACGGCATCCGCGTCTCTGGTCGGCTCATCGCGGCGGCCGGGACGCACGTCGTCAGCCCGGAGGGCCGGTTGGCCGCCGTGGGCAATGTCATGACCCACGTCGACTTCCGCCGCCGGGGCTTCGCACAGCAGACGACCAGCGCCGTCACGCAGGAATTGCTGCGTACGTGCGACGATGTCGTGCTCAACGTCAGAGCAGATAACCCGCCGGCCATTGCCGCTTACCAGGCGCTGGGCTACAGGGAGCATTGCCGCTTCGAGGAGCGCCTCGCACACCGTCGTGGCGCACCCTGGGATAGCATCCTCGCCCAGCTTGGAAGGCTGCTCGTCCGCAGCAAGGAGCCCGTGTGACCACTACCGACCTGACCCGACCCGCCGAGACCGAGGGCGCGCACTTGCCGCCCCACGATGTCGCCGACATCGGCCTCGCGCGCGACGGCGTCACGCGCATCGAGTGGGCCGAGCGAGAGATGCCGGTCCTGCGCCTCATCCGCGAGCGTTTCGAGCGCGAGAAGCCGCTCGACGGCCTTCGCATCGGCGCGTGCCTGCACGTGACGACAGAGACCGCGAACCTGATGCGGACGCTGAAGGCCGGCGGTGCGCAGATTGCCCTGTGCGCCTCGAACCCGCTGTCCACCCAGGACGACGTGGCCGCCGCGCTCGTGGTCGAATACGGGATCAGCACGTTCGCCAAGCGCGCCGTGGACCGCGATGGCTACTTCAGCCACCTGAACGCGGTCGTTGACACGCACCCGCAGCTGACACAGGACGACGGTTGCGACCTCGTCTCGCTCCTCCATCGCGATCGGCGGGACGCCCTTCCCGGCGTGCTCGCGGGAACTGAGGAGACGACCACGGGCGTGATCCGCCTGCGCGCCATGGCCGCCGACGGCGCCCTCATGTACCCGATCGTGGCAGTCAACGAGGCGCTCACCAAGCACCTCTTCGACAACCGCTACGGCACCGGCCAGTCGACCGTCGACGGCATCCTCCGCGCCACGAACATCCTCCTCGCCGGCCGCCATGTCGTCGTTGCCGGATTCGGCTGGGTGGGCAAGGGCATTGCCTCCCGCATGCGCGGCATGGGCGCCCAGGTCACGATCGTTGAGGTCGATCCCATCGTCGCCATCGAGGCGCTGATGGAGGGCTACCAGGTCATGTCAGGGCTCGAGGCCGCGGCCTGGGGCGAGGTCTTCGTGACCGCTACCGGCAACCTCCATGTGTTCCGCAGGGAGCATTTCGAGCGCATGCGCAATGGCGCGATCCTGGCCAACAGCGGCCACTTCGATGCCGAGCTTGATCTCGGCGCTCTGCGCGAGATGTCCGGCGGCCGCGTCCGCAATCTGCGCCGCGACGTGCAGGAGTACGACCTGGGCGACCGAAAGGTCTACGTCCTGGCCGAGGGTCGACTCGTGAACCTGGCGGCCGCGGAAGGCCACCCGGCAGCGGTGATGGACATGAGCTTCGC
>CAYZEJ010000115.1:3810-8091 GCA_964477545.1 uncultured Anaerolineaceae bacterium
TGAACCTGGCGGCCGCGGAAGGCCACCCGGCAGCGGTGATGGACATGAGCTTCGCCAACCAGGCACTCGCGGCCGAGTACGGGGCCAAGCATCACGCAGAGCTGAAGCCAGATCTCTACACGATGCCGGCGAACATCGACCGCGAGGTCGCTCGGCTCAAGCTCGAGGCGCTCGACATCAAGATCGACCAGATGACTCCGGAGCAGTTGAAGTACATCAGCTCCTGGCAGGAGGGCACCTAAGCCCGGGCCTTGGGATTAGTTCGTCAGAACGACGACGGAGACGCTCTCCGATTTGCCTTTCAGGTCGAGTTCCCGGTGCTCCAGGCCGGCCGTGTCCAGGTGAGCCGACTCAGCCGCAGCCGCACTGACCAGGACCTCGCCTGCACCTGCAGCTGAGGCCAGACGCGCGGTCGTGTTGACCGCGTCTCCGAGCGCGGTGAATTCGAGGTTGTCTTTTCCGGTGCCGACGGTGCCCACGAAGCTCACACCGGTGTGGACACCTGCACCGATTGCGAGCGGGATTGTTTCGTTCAGCCCTTCGACCGCGGTCAGCAGCGCGCGGGAGGCCTCGACAGCCCGAATCGCGTGAAATTCGCCGGTGAGCATCGGAATGAACATCCCGATCACTTCGTCGCCCACGAACTTGTCGACGAAGCCGTCATGGTCGACGAGCACGTTGGTCGCCACGTGGTAGAAGCTTTCCATCAGTCCCCGGAATTCGGCCGGACCCATCGTTTCGCCGAGCGCTGTGGACCCACGGATGTCGGCAAACAGGAGACTGCATTCGATCTCCGCGCCGCCGCGGCGCTTGTTCAGGCCGGACAAGCACGATCCGCAGTACTTGGGGTTCTTGGGCCACGGCCTCTTGCCGATCAGGCGCATCACCCGGCCCCCTGACCCGGCAAACGGCACCGCGCACAGCTTGCAACGCGGCGTGGACGGCAGCCGCCGAAAGATGTTCCGCCCGTATCGATATCCGGGGTGGGCCCCCATCAGGACCTGCCGCCATTCTTCCTCAGTGTTCCGCTCCGGCGGCCGGGGCGAGGCATCCATTAGCTGAGTCTAGCCCCGGCGTTTGGGACCTCGGATCAGCGTGACTGCTAACCTTCGCGCCGAGCTAGAACCCAGGGAGTGTCATGACCAGCATCGTCGACGACGAGCATTACCTCTTCACCTCGGAGTCAGTCACCGAGGGCCACCCGGACAAGATGTGCGACCAGATCTCTGACGCCATCCTGGACGCCATCCTCAAGGACGATCCGCAGGCCCGCGTGGCATGCGAGACGGCGACCACCACCGGCACTGTCATCGTCATGGGCGAGATCACGACAGAGACTTATGTCGATTTCCAGGCGGTCATCCGCGAAACGGTGCGCGGTATCGGCTACACGGACGCACGTTTTGGCTTCGACTACCGCACCTGCGGCACGCTCGTCTCCATCCACGAGCAGTCACCGGACATCAAGCGCGGCGTGGACGACGCTCTCGAGACTCGCGGACGCAGCGACAAACACGATCAGGGCGCCGGCGACCAGGGAATGATGTTCGGCTACGCCTGCCGCGAGACGCCGGAATTGATGCCTCTGCCGATCACACTCGCGCATCGCCTGTCACAACGCCTGGCCCAGGTGCGCAAGGAAGAGCTGGTCGACTACCTCCGGCCGGACGGCAAGTCGCAGGTCACGGTCGAGTACAGCCGCGGCAAGCCCGTTGCGGTGCGCACCGTGGTCATCGCTGCCCAGCACGATGACGACGTGGCCAACGATCGGTTGCGCGACGACATGATCGAGATGGTCATCAAGGAGGTCATCCCGGCCGAGCTGCGCGAGGTCGATCCAAAGGTCCATGTCAACCCGACCGGCAGGTTCGTCATCGGCGGTCCGATGGGCGACACGGGCCTGACCGGCCGCAAGATCATCGTCGACTCGTACGGCGGCATGGCCCGCCACGGCGGCGGGGCCTTCTCGGGCAAGGACCCGTCGAAGGTGGACCGCTCGGGCGCCTATGCGGCGCGCTGGGTGGCCAAGAACGTGGTCGCGGCCGGCCTCGCTGATCGCTTCGAGCTCGAGATCAGCTACGCGATCGGCATCGCCAAGCCCATTTCGATCTCGATCGAGACTTTTGGCACCGGCAAGATCACCGACGAGCGCATCCTGGGCCTGATCGATAGCCACTTCGACCTGCGTCCGGGCGCGATCATCGAGACGCTCGGCCTGCGCCGGCCGATCTTCCGCCAGACTGCTTCCTACGGCCACTTCGGACGTCCGGACCTCGATCTCCCCTGGGAGCAGGTCAACCGAGCCGAAGCGCTGGCCGACGCTGCCGGCATGCGCATGCCGGAGCCCGCCGCCGCCGCCGTAGGAGGGTGACCCTCGGGCAGAACAAGCCCGCCATGTACGCCGTAATCCTCGCTGGCGGCGGTGGTACCCGACTGTGGCCGCTCAGCCGCCGCGCACGTCCCAAGCCCTTCCTGCCGCTCCTTGGGGATGACAGTCTCTTCCAGCTGACGTTGGCGCGAATCGCACCGCTCATCCAGCCCGAAGACACGATCGTCGTCGCGGAGCAGCAGCACCTGCCACTCGTGTCCGAACAGGCGCCACAGCTTCTGTCGCGACACCTGGTTGGCGAGCCGGTCGGGCGAAACACCGCGGCGGCAATCGCGCTCGCGGCGCTGACCTCGCAGCGGCGGCCGGACGACGTCATGGTCGTGCTCCCGGCGGACCACTTCATCGCCGATGAAGGGGGCTTTCGCAGTGTCCTGACCGCGGCCGCCGACGCGGCGGGTGACGGCTCGCTGGTGACTCTCGGGATCAGCCCGAACGGCCCCGAAACCGGCTACGGCTACATCGTCGGCGGCGAGGGTGCGAGTGAGGGCGAGGGAGCGCGCCGGGTCGACCGATTCGTCGAGAAGCCGGCGCGCGAGCGCGCTCTCGAGTTGCTCGCCGATCCGCGCGGCGCGTGGTGGAACGCGGGCATATTCGTCTGGCGCCACGACGCCCTGCTCGACGGTCTCGAGCGCCACGCGCCGGCGATCATCGGCCCGATCAGGCGCGGTCTCGACGCCGGCCAATCGCTGCGGTCGATCTACGAGATGCTGCCCGATGTATCGATCGACCGCGCGCTGCTCGAGCCTGCCTCCCTCGAGGGAGCGGTCAAGGTCGTCCCCGCGGACGTGGGCTGGAGTGACCTGGGCAGTTGGGATGCGCTGCACCGCGCGCTCGCAGGGCGCTCCGGGTCGATCGATGGTGTCGTTGCAATCGGTCGGGCGGAAGACCTTTCCTCGCAGGGCGTGCTTACCCACTCCTCGGGCGGCAGGCTGGTCGTCACTGTCGGCCTGCGCGATACCATCGTGGTCGATACCCCGGACGTCGTCCTCGTCTGCGCCAGCGACCGTGCCCAGGACGTTCGCGCCATCGTCGACCGCCTCGCCGAGGCGAAGGAGACCGATTACCTGTGACGGTTCCGAGCGTGCCCGTACCGCCCATCGTCTTCGGCACGGACGGCTGGCGGGCGCGGATCGCCGAGGACTTCACGTATGACACGGTTCGGCGCTGCGCCGAGGGCGTGGCCAGGTACGTGCTCGATTCGGGCACGGCTGCGCGCGGAGTCGTCGTCGGCTACGACCGCCGTTTCTCGAGCGAGTTCTTTGCCCAGGCCGCGTCCGAGGTCCTCCTCGCGCACGACGTCCCGGTCGCTTTCGCGCGCGAGGCCCTGCCGACCCAGGTGGTCTCGTACGAGGTGGTCGAGCGCGGCGCCGCGTGCGGCATCGTCATAACGGCGTCGCACAATCCATGGACCGATAACGGCTTCAAGGTCAAGTCCGAGACCGGCGCCGCCGCGGGGCCCAAGATCCTGGCCACCCTCGAAGCCACCATCCGCGACCGCGCGGGCGCCACACCCGAGCGCCGGCCTTTCGCGGACGGCGTGGCGGCTGGCCGCGTCGAGCATTTCGATCCGTTCGAGGGGTACCAGCGCTACGTGCAGCGCACGCTCGATCTCGATCAGCTGCGCCAGGTGGACATGAGCGTCCTGGTCGAGCCGATGTGGGGCTCCGGGGCCGGTTGGATCTCACGCATGCTGGCTGGCGGCAGGATCCGCGTCCACGAGATCCACCAGGAGCGCAACCCGTTCTTCGGAGGAGTCAACCCGGAGCCCATTCGCCCGAACATCGATGAGGCGCTGGGACTACTGGCCGGAGGCGGCTACGACCTCGGACTGCTGCTTGACGGCGACGCGGATCGCGCTGGCGCGGCCGACGAGAAGGGCACGTTCATCCACC
>CAYZEJ010000116.1:0-8030 GCA_964477545.1 uncultured Anaerolineaceae bacterium
GCCTATCGCGAAGCCGAGCGCCGCGCGCCGCCCGACGAGCAGACGGCCATCGCCTCACGCCTCGGCTGGCTGAACAAGGAAATGGGCAACTCATCTACCGCGAACCGCTACTTCAGCCGCGCACGCGGCGGGTTCAGCCCAATCGCGACGTGGGCAATCCTGGCCGTCACGGTCGCCGTCAGCCTATGGATCGAGATAGGCCCACAGGGGCCTGCCCTGGGCGACCTGCTGGCGCTCGACAAGGGAGCTGTCCGGGCCGGCGAGTACTGGCGGCTGCTGACTGTCACGCTGATCCACGGCGGGCTGCTGCACCTTGCGCTCAACATGTACGGGCTGTACATCGTTGGGCCGCTCGTCGAAGCCCTCTATGGACGCGTGTTGTTCGTCACGATTTACGTGCTCTCGGCCTTGGGCGGCTCCATTGCCAGTTACGTGTTCTTCCCGTTCACGTCGGTCGGCGCCAGCGGAGCGATATTCGGGCTCTTCGGCCTGCTGTTCGTGGCGACCTGGGTGCACAAGCCGGCGCTGGGTAGGCAGGCGCGCGCTCTGACCGCCCAGATCGGGATGCTGATCGTGATTAACCTGGTCTTCGGCTTCGCCCTATCGGGGAGGATCGACAACGCCGCGCACATCGGCGGGCTCCTGTTCGGAGCCTGGCTGGGCCTCGTAGTCGTGCCACGCGGCGCGGCCACGCTCCGGTCGCTGTGGCAGCGCGTACCCGAGAACGCCAAGGGCTTTCGGGAGCGCTACGCGCCTGCGATTGGCATCGCCGGGATCGCGATCCTCATCGTCGTCGTGATCGGCGCACTCCAGATCAGGCCCCTGTGGGCGTGAGGCTCGATAACCTGGCCGCCTCGTGAACCGGTCGATCAACAACGTCCTCTTCGGCACCTTCACGCTGCGCTTCAGCACGGCGCTGACGGGCGGCCTGCTCGCCTATTACCTCGGCAACCTCCAGGACCACGGCGGCCCCGAGGTCAGCGCGTTCGCGTTCGCGGTGATCCACGCCGCGTTCTATGTCACCGAGCTGGTCGCGTCGCCGTTCTTCGGCCTGCTGTCGGACAAGCTCGGCCATCACCGGGTGATGCTGTTCGGCCCGCTGTTCGGTGCCGTTGCGGTGCTCATTACCGGCATTACCAGCGACCTGCTCCTGCTCAGCGGAACGCGCGTGCTCGAAGGCGCCGCGACCGCGGCCAGCATCCCGAGCATCCTCGGGTTCCTTGCGATGGCGACGATGAACGACGAAGGACTGCGCGGCCGCGTCTCCGCCCGCTTTGAGCTGGCGACGATTGCCGGACTGGGAGCCGGCATCGGCGCGTCGGGGGTCTTTTGGGAATTACTTGGCCCTACGGCGTTCTTTCTCAATGCGGCGTTCTACATGGGCTCATACGCCATCTACCGATACGGCGTGGCGGCGCCCGATGCTCCGGCCGGACCGCACCACAAACCCGAGTACGGCTGGCGCCGATACGGCCGGTTGATTCGGACGTCTCACATCTGGCTATTGGCGCCGACGTGGATCGCGGTCAACGCAGCGCTGGGTGTTTACGCCGGTCAGGGCCTGTTCAACCTCGTCCGCACGCCGGATCCAAGGTTTGCGGACCAGTTGCTCGCAGGCGGACTCGGCGCTTTTGAGATCACTGCCGGGCTCATCGCGGCCGGCATCGTCTTCGTGGCCGGGATCGTGTGGTGGGGCAATCGGTTCAAACAGATGCGCCGCACGACGATCATCGTCTACGGGATCATGGGAGGTGTGGCCCTCGTCGGCGGCGCCATTGCCTTCAACCACAGCGGCGGCCTCGACCCGCTGATTCGGATCCCGTTCGCGATCGTTGCCGGCGTCGGGCTTTTCGTACTCGCCGGGGCAACGCCCGCCGCGCTCGGCCTGCTGGCGGACATGTCCGAGGCGTATCCCGACGACCGCGGTGCGGTGATGGGGCTGTACAGCGTCTTCCTGGCGATCGGCCAGATCGGCGGTTCCTTCGCCGGCGGATACGCAGCAGAAATCGCGGCGATCGACGGACTGTTGGTCGCCACCCTCATCTTCATGGCCATCGCGCTGCCGCCGCTGTTCTGGCTGCGCCGTTACGAGCATCACATCGCCGGGGCGTTGGTCGAACCCACGTCGTGACCAGCCCGGAGTAGTTGCTCACTCCTTTGAGTCGCTCAGTCGCATAAAGCTGCCGGTTCGGAGGTTCGGCGCCGCGGCCGTTTGACGTCGACCAGTTATGTGACTGAACGACTCAGAAACCCAAAGGGCCACCAACCCCCCATCGCCCGCCATAATCGAGCGGTGACCCAGACCATGACATCGGGCCCCGCGGCCAGCGGCGACGAGAACGTGCCGACGTTCGGCAACTTCATCGGCGGGGAGTGGCGTCCGGCGGAGAGCGGCCGGACCTTCGAGTCGCGCAACCCGGCCGACACCCGTGACCTGATCGGGCGGTTCGCGGCCTCGGACGCGGCCGACGTGGCGGCAGCGATCCGCGCCGCGGAGGATGCTCTTCCGGCGTGGACCGCCATGCCTGCCCCGAAACGTGGCGAGATCATGTACGACTTCGGCGCCCTGCTCGCGCAGAACAAGGAGCGCCTCGCCCATGCCATGACCCGTGAGATGGGCAAGGTTCTCGCCGAGGCACGCGGCGATGTTCAGGAGGGCGTCGACATCGCGTACCTGATGGCCGGGGAGGGACGCCGGATGTTCGGTGACACGACGCCGTCGGAGCTGCCCAACAAGTGGGCGATGTCAATCCGCCAGGCAATCGGCATCGCCGGCATCATCACCCCGTGGAACTTTCCGATCGCCATCCCGTGCTGGAAGATGACCGCGGCGCTCATCACCGGCAACGCCGTGGTGCTCAAGCCCGCGTCGGATACGCCGCATTGCGCCGCCCTCCTCCTCGAGCTGATGCACGAGGCCGGTTTCCCGCCAGGCACCGTCAACATGGTCACGGGCTCGGGCGACGAGGTGGGCATGCCCATCGTCGAGAGCCCGGACGTCAACGTGATCTCGTTCACCGGCAATGGGGATACCGGTCGCGAGATCTACGTGCGCGGAGCAAAACGCATGAAGCGCATCTCGCTCGAGCTGGGCGGCAAGAACGCCATCGCGGTCATGGCGGACGCGGATCTGGACCTCGCAGTCGAAGGCATCCTGTGGTCGGCATTCGGCACCACCGGTCAGCGCTGTACCGCGTGCAGCAGACTCGTGGTCGATGAAAGCATTGCCGACGACCTGGTCGGTCGGTTGGTCGATCGGGCGTCGAAGCTCCGCCTCGGCTCCGGCCTGGAGTCGACGACCGATGTGGGTCCGCTCATCAACGCGGCTGCCGTCGAGAAGGTGAGTGGCTACGTCGAGGCTGGGATGGAGGAGGGCGGCCGACTTGCCACGGGCGGCCGATCCGCCACGGATTCTGCCGGCCTTGAGCACGGCCACTTCTTCGCGCCCACGATCCTCGACGGCGTCAGGCCCATGCATCGAGTCGCGCAGGAGGAGATATTCGGGCCCGTGCTGTCGGTCATCCGCGTGAACGGTTACGAGGAGGCCGCGATGGTCGTCAACGGCACCAGGTACGGGCTCTCCTCGAGCATCTACACGACCGACACCAACGCGGCGTTCCGGGCCATGCGCGACTTCACGACCGGTATCGTCTACGTCAACGCGGGCACGATCGGCGCGGAGACGCATCTGCCGTTTGGCGGCATGAAGGGCACAGGCAACGGGCATCGCGAGGCGGGCCACGCCGCGCTCGACACATTCACCGAGTGGAAGTCGATCTACGTCGATTACTCAGGCAAGCTCCAGCGAGCGCAGATCGACAACCAATAGGCGAGGAGGGATCAAATGACCGACACGACACAGCAGGACGCGATTGCCAAGGTGATCGACTCGGCGCGGCGGCTGGGAGTCGAGATCAACAAGGACGAGGCGGACAAGTGGATCGCGGCCATGGCCGCCGAGTCGGTGGGCGGTGACGTCGTGGTCGACGTCGACAGCGGGGTGTTTGGCCACCGCGCCTCAATGCTGGACCTGGATCCGGCGGACCTGGCGCGCTTCCGCGAGATCGCACCGATAGTCGGCTTCCAGAACCAGCCCGGCGTTCAGACCGCGCTGGCTCTCTCCGGCTCGTCCGCGCAGAGCCGCATCCAGGCCTATCCGGCAGACGCTGACTTCTTTGAGCGCGTCCACATCACGGCCGACACCAAGGAGGAGGCCTGCCGCATCCTGGGCGAAGTCATCCGCGAGAAGGCGCTGTCGACCATGTCCGGCCCGTCGCACCGACTGTCAGAGGTCAAGCTCGGGACCTGGGACGCCGAGGTCACCAAGGACGGCAAAACGGAGCACAAAGGCAGCCCGATCACGTGGATGCCACAGGAGATCGAATCGGGCGAGATGAACGTGATCGCCGCCGACGGCTCGGCACGGACTGTCAAGTGGGCCGACGCGGCGCAGAACCCGGGCTGGTGCAAGCTCGACTGGGTCGTTGCAGACCGCAAACGCGGCCAGCTCGCCAACGCAAGCAACGTTCTCGATCCCACCTGGCTGGCGCCCGACGGCACGATCGTCCCGCTCGACGGCTTCCTGGACCCGTATTTCCAGGAGGTCTACATCGATACGGACGCAAGGCCGCTCTTCGATCGGCTGATCAAGGACCTGTCCACCGATTCCGTGGACGACTACGTGAAGCAGCTCGAGCACGAGGTCTGGAAGTACAGCGTCAAGGACCCGAACTGGGGCAAGGTCGCTCGCCGGCTGTACAACATCTTCCGACTATCCGGCCAGTACGCGTCTGCGGCCTACATCCGCGAGCTGTTCGACGAGCCTACGACCGCGCTTTACCAGCTCGCCGCGCTCATCCGAACGCTCGACGAGGCGGCTGTGGAAGGCTCGCCGTTCGATTCGGAGGTCCTCGTGTCGCAGGCCGACCAACTGATCATGTCGGCCATCAATGCGATGGAGGGACCGCAGGAGGCCCAGGTGGTCGCGCAGTTGCTGCGGCTGCGCGATGAGCTCAGCGGCCGCAAGCCCGGCGACCGAAGCGACGAGGTCGAATTCCTGCGACTCGAAACGATGACCGCGGTCAACGAGTACTTCCACAAGCGCCTCGTGGCCGTGCCGGAAATTGCTGAGTACCTGGAGCGGATTGCCGCGACCGACCAGACACATTGACTCTAAAACGTGACAATTGGCGTGGGCGCTTCGTCGATTGGGTCATGCCGTTAGCAGGGCCGGTCGAATAGCGTTTCGTGGGGGGCCGGCCGCCATGCTCTGGCCGGGAAACTGAGGTATCGCTTGAGGCATCGTCACAGCCTCGTCCCAACCATCATTGTGTCTGCCCTGGTGCTCGCGCTTGTTGCGAGCTCGGCTGTGGCCGCCCGCGAGCCGGCAAGCGTGACCACGAGCGGATTCCGCGTCGTCAGCGGCCGTGCCGCGCACGCCTTCGTCTTGCCCAAGGACGTCCGCCTTGTCCGAACCTGGCGTGACGGCGGGCGCGACCTCATTTACAGCCGGTACCAGCAATACGCACGGCCGTTGAACGTGCTGGTCGAGGGCGGCCAGTTGACCGTGGTCCGGCGCGGCGCAAGGATCGAGCTGGTAATCGGTGCCCACTATCCATCCGTCGAGATCAGCAATCGGCTGCTTGTTGACGGTGCCCGGGCGGCGGTCAGAGCTCTCGGCAACAGGACACTGTTCGGGAACGTGCCGCAAGTGGTCCGCAATGCGATCGTGAGCAGGACGGAGCTAAGGCTCGATCCTGAGACCGGCCGCCTCTTCCACCGCGTTGCGTCGGGTGCCCCGGGCCTGTATGTGATCAACGAGATCGACGCCGAGACCGGCGCTGTCCTCGATTCGTGGAACGCCATTGCCCACGCCAACGGGATGGGCACCGGCGTAAAGGGCGACCGCAAGAGCCTGCTCGGTGAGGACCCGGGCACGGGCGATGACCTGACCAGGTACGTCAGCGGAGCCTGGCGAATGCAGACGACCGATCTGCGCATCGCGACATACGACGCCGAGGGCGACTACTTCTACGATTCGGGCATCCCATTGATGCGTGACAGCGATAACGACTGGGCCGCCGCATCCCAACGGGTCGCCGTCGACGCCCATTACTACGGCCGGCTTACGGACGACTATTTCCTGGATCCGTCAAATGTCGGCGGCTTCGATCTGATCGATGACTGCTCCGGCGTCGAGACTGACTACGGACCACTGAGAGTGGTCGTCCACTTCGATGAGACGCCTTACGACGGCTTTGGCTACGACAACGCTTTCTTTGATCCGGGAACGGGCGACCTGGTCTTTGGAGATGGCGACGGAGTAACGACCCGAGGGTTCTCCGGCGGTCAGGACATCGTTTCGCACGAGATGTCGCACCGCGTCACCGAATGCCGCGCGCCATTGAGATACAGGGGCGAACCCGGGGCAATGAACGAGGCCTTCTCCGACATCATGGCGACGGCCATGGAGTGGAAGTTCGCTGAACCAACGTCGTCGAATTGCCCGCGTGCCAGTGGTCAGCAGGGATGCCCGGATTGGTGGGTCGGCGAGGACGTGATCGTTGGCGGATCACCTTTCGGGTTCCGAAGCCTGGCCGATCCGGAGGCGGGGAACCAGCCCGGGCACTGGCAGGATCGCGTCAGCCTGACCAGCAATTACGACTACGGCGGCGTGCACATCAACAGCACCATTCCCAGTCACGCCTTCTATCTGATGGCAAACGGCGGCCAAAACGGCCGCTGTTCGGGGCCAACCGATCCACAGACCGATTGCGAGGTTGTGGTGCCCCCTGTCCCGCTCGAGGACGTTGCACAGATCTTCTTCGCCGCGTGGGGCACGCTTCCATACACCAGCACGTTCTGTGACGCGCACGACGCGACTGTGGCCCAGGCGGAACTCCTGTTCCCAGGTTCGAACCTGCATCGGACCGCGGCGGAGCTTGCCTGGGCGGCGGTTGGTCGCGGACAGACTGCATGCCACGGCCCGCAGCCCATCTCGCTGAATGCGCGGTCCCTGTTCCTGGCGCCGGGCGGCACTGGGGACCTGGCGGCAACGGTGGCGAGTGGGTTCACGAACGTCGCTGTGGCAGGTATCGAACCGGCGACGGCCACAATCGACTCCACCCCGACTGGGGCCACGATTGGCATCGCAGTGCCGGCAGACATGGCCGACGGGCGCTACCCGATCGTCGTCTCCGCAGCCGAGGGTTCGACAACCCGGTACGCATATGGCGCCCTTGTCGTTGACGGGACGCCGCCGGTTGGCGGGGTCTCGGATGTGCGGCTGGGTAACTCTGGCCAGATTTCTGTCAATGGAGTGATGCCCCTCCGCGTGACCTGGTCGGCCACCGATACGGCCAGCGGAGTCGCGAACTCGCAGCTTGAAGCAAGCCACAACGGTGGTGCCTACGGCGCGGTCGCTTCAGGGGGAACCGGCGGAACGTCGACGGTCATCACCGGGGCGGCCACAGAATCATTCCAGGTGACTGCGACCGATGCGTTGGGCAACGACTTCACCTCTGCGCCGTCTGGCCCGTGGGGTATCGGTCGATTCCAGGAGAGGGCAGCGACCTACAAGGGGGCGTGGTCCGCAACCCCCGCCAGCCAGACCTGGGGCTCGGTTCGCTACGCCAGCAAGGCCGGCGCCACGGTCAGGTTCTCGTTCAACGGCACGGACGTGGCCTGGATCTCGACCCGCGGGCCAAAGCGAGGCAAGGTCAAGATCTACCTCGACGGCGTTTTGAAGGGGAAAGTGGACCTGTACTCGTCCGCGTCATTCGCGCGCCGCATCTCGTACACCGCAACCGGGCTCACGAGTGGACCGCACAGGCTGAAGATCGTGGTCCTGGGCACGAGAGGCAGGCCGCGTGTCGATATCGACGGGTTCGTGGTGCTGAGTCAGCCCTCGCCCTGATCGGGCGCGTCACCTGTCGTGCGGTAAAATCGAGGTTCGTGGGCCGCTAGCTCAATGGTAGAGCAGCTGACTCTTAATCAGCTGGTTGAAGGTTCGAGTCCTTCGCGGCTCACCA
>CAYZEJ010000117.1:0-8022 GCA_964477545.1 uncultured Anaerolineaceae bacterium
GGACCTGGATGACGCGACGGATCTCCTCGTCGCGGCCGATGACGGGATCGAGCTTGCCCTCGCGAGCCGCCGCCGTAAGGTCGCGGCCGTATTTCTCGAGCGCCTGGTACGTGCCCTCCGGGTTCTGGCTCGTTACACGCTGGCTGCCGCGGACAGACTGGAGCGCCTTGAGGATCTGTTCGTGCGAGGCTCCGGCAGACTCGAGGATTCGCTGAGCATCGCCACCCGATTCGGCAGCCGCGAGCAGAAGGTGCTCGGTCGAGACGTACTCGTCCTGTAGATGCTTGGCCTCGTCTTCGGCGCGCTCGAGCAGTTGGCGAGCACGTGGGTCGAGGCTCAAGCTGCCGCCCTCGATCTTGGCGCGGCGCGCGAGAACCGCCGCTAGCTCGACGTTGATCTGACCGGGATCGGCGCCGAGCTGGTGCAGTGTTACGGCGGGAATGCCCTCGGGATCCGAGACGAGCGCGGCGAGGATGTGCTCGGCGTCCAGGATGGGACTGTCGGCGTCGGTTGCCAGGCGCTGGGCAGCGACGATCGCCTCCTGCGCCTTCTCGGTGTATCGGTCCAGTTTCATCGAATCAGTCTGCGGTAGGTGTCCATCTTACGATCAAAGTTGCCAATAGTATTGACAAGTTTGTTGTCAACGTCAAGGACTAGCTCTCTCGGGTACCGCCATAACTTGTCTGACCCGTGCCCGGCGAGAGCGAACCCAGTAGCCAGGCTCTGTATCAAGATGTGACGTACAACGTGCGACACATCTTGACAAGTGCTGTGCCGCACGACATGCTTAATCCTAGCAATGAGCCCTCTGATTGACCGAATTGGGAGCCGCAGACTGTGACGTATGTGGACGTGCTTCGTGAAAAGCGCCTCGAAGTCCTCGCAGAGATAGAGGGCCTCCGAGGACAGGCAGCTGAGATTGGCGCGCGCATCGGCGCCAAGGAAGGCCAGCTCCGCAATTTGGACGACCTGTTGGCCATTGAAGCTGATGGGCCGGCCGCGCGGAGCTCCGCGCTTGACAGTCCTCCTCGCCCGTCTTCCGCTCAGTCGCAGCGCTTCACAGATGCAGCGGTTGCACTGCTCGACGAGCGAGGGAGCCCCATCCACTATCAGGAAGTAGCTCGAATACTCGGTGAGCAAGGGGTTTACATCCCAGGTAAGGATCCAGGAGCCAACTTGATTGCCCACATGCTCCGTGATGCGCGATTCGGCCGCGCACCGGGACGCGGAATGTATGGCCTTGCTGAGTGGTCAATCGTCCAATCGATGATCTCAGGTTCGGGCCGGTCGGCCAGACGCGCTGGGACGCGCCGGACGGGCAAGAGGCCATCCCGCAGGAGCACGTCAGGTGGGTAACGTCGTCAAGGTTGACTCCATCGACGAGGAGGATGCAATTCTGGGTGTTTGCGGGTGCGCCTGTGGACGCGAATGGCGCCTTGCCGCTGAGGAGGTGGTGCCGATCATGAACCGCTGGTACGACGCGTTAGTCGTCACCTGCCCAGCGTGTGGTGAAATCCGTAGGGCACTCTTCGACATAACGTCCTTCTTTTCCCCGCCTAGTAACGCTTGGACGTTGCGGTCCGCTTACGCTCACTTCGAATGGCAAAGGGGATCGCTCTGAGTCCGAACAGTGACCTAGGCAATACCGATCTGGTCTTATTGGCAATGGCGATGGCGGGCGCAGGAGATGACTTCATTGATGTCGAAGAGATAGCCGAGCAGGCGTACGCGCTTTCACGAACGCGCTTCGGTTGGCGCACGCGCGACTACCCGTCTGACAAGACGGTTGTCCAGGCGATCGCTGACCTCGAGGCAAAGCATTCCCGCGATCAGTTCACACGTAGGGGCGTCCGAGACCAGGCGGACAGGGTGGCGACCCGCCGTCTTACAGTCGAGGGCCGAGAGAGGGCGCTACGAGTTGCCGAGCGTTACGCGGCGCGCACGTTTCCCGATCTGGTCAGCGCTGTCTCCTACCTACACGGTCGTGAACCTGACGCGCCGGAGCCAACACCGGCTGACAAACGCCGTGCGCAATCAGAGCTCACTGAGCTCCGTCGCCACCCCGCCTATCGAGCATGGGCCGACGGCGACGATCTAAGCGAAGTCGAGCGATGGCAGGTGTTGGACTCCCTCAACTGCCTGCCGGACGCTCCAGCCGACACAATCTCTGGGCAGACCGAGCACCTCGCTGGGTTGGCAGAACGCTGGAAGGACGCGGAAGTTTCAGACTTTCTTCAGGCTGTAAGGGCCGCACTGTCCACGAGAGCAAACACATGAGGAGGATCTCGTGACGGGGCCAGCGGGAGAAACATCAAGCCTAGGGATGCCCGTCCAGGTCGAGCAGACCGAGCGCAGCTTCGCTCAGGCCACTGAGGGCGCGATGGGCAACGACATCCTGGTCGGCCTCATCGAGCTAATCACAAACTGCGACGACCAGTATGGTGACCAAAGCGGCTCGATCCTGATCCGCTTTCCCAAGCCGGAGCCCGACGGCACTTGGACCGTCGAAGTTCGCGACAAGGCCACGGGGATCGCATACAGCGATATCGAATCGAAGCTCCTGCGGTTCGGCGGACGAACGAGCGGCCACGAGTTAGGCGAGTCGAAGCGCGGCAACCGCGGGCGCGGGGGCAAGGACGTAAGTCACTTCGGCCAAATCCGCTGGGACATGATCAAGGACGGCAAGTACAGCTGGGTCTGGCTGGATCGGCATGGCCGCGGGCAAAAGATCCTCAAGCCGCTGTCAGCGGACCCCATTCGAGCTGAACTCGGTATTCCCAAGAACGGTGTGGTCGCCACGGTAACTTGCGATCGCGCACGTATTCGCCGACCCCAACGGGACCGGATCCGGCAAAGGCTGGAGTATGCCGTTCAGCTACGCAACGTGATGTCGAATCCCAAGCGAACCATTAAGTTCCAGTACGGCGACGAAGAGGCAATCAGCCTTCGATACCTCCCCCCGACGGGCATGCGTGCATACGCTCCGGTCGAGGTAGAGGTGGCCGGTTACCAAGGGCGCGCATTCGTCACCGTTGCCGAGGTCCCGACACCCTTCCAGGAAGAGCCGGGCGATCTGTCCCGTCAAGGTGGAATGCTAGTTAAGAGTGGTCGCGCGGTTCACGAATCCACGCTCTACGGCTTCGAAAACAACGCGTACGCCGGCCACTTCCTCGGATCTGCGCACTGGGACACCATTGAGGACCTGTCGCGCGATTTCGATAATCGCGACGAGGCTGGCGACCCGATCGACCCTGCCAATCCGATGCAGATCATTCGTGCCGATCGGCGCGGATTGAACGCGCAGCACCCGGCGGTGAAAGCGTTGAGGTCGGCGGTCGAAAGCATTTTGCGCCCGCACTTCGAGCGCAAGGCGCGTGAAATGGCTGGCGGAGGGAGGGAATCTCGGGCAACAAAGCAGCGCCTCGACGCGCTTGCGCGCATCGTCGCGAGGTTCCAGGCGACCAAAGCAGAAGAGCTGGACTTCGAGCTTTCCCAGCATGGGTCGCAAGGCGTCGAACTCACCCCGGAAGTCCCGATCCTCGAGGTCATCCCGCCGCGGAAGCTGCTTGAATATGGCAAGGTGCAGACCTTCTCGGTGCGACTGCGAATGGACGCCCTCTTTGATGAACTAACGGTGGCGTCCGTCGCACTGTCCGTCGCTGCGGATCCCGACGGATGCGTTGAGCTGTCTGGGACGAGCTGTGCATTAGCGAAGGACGGTCGTCTCGAAGGCCGGCTGACAGGAACATTCTCCGCGAAAGCCATCACCACCGATGGCACGGCCATCGTCGAGGTAACCCACGTGGGTTTGCCTGGCGCTCTCGTCGAGATCGAGATCGTCGAGCCCGAGGAGCCGGTTTTGTCGCCAGCTCCGGTGTCCTTCTCCTTCGACCGACCGACCTATCGCGTCGGCGCAGGAAAACAGCGCCGAATCGTCTTGCTCGCCACAGCCGATGAAGTCGGAACCTACGGAACCCGCGCCAGCGTCGTCAGCTCTGATAGCCAAGGCATTTTGATCCGCCGCGGGGATGTCGACTTCGTGCTATCCGACGACGGAGATTGGTTCGAAGCCGAGGTAACCGTAGAAGGACGTCGTCACGGCGCATCATCGACAGTTACCGCGGCGTTAGGCAGCCTCCGGGCGGAGACATCCGTGTCTGTCCGGCGGGACCATTCGGGGCCGATGCCGCCGCAGATCAAGCTCGCGGCCATGGGCAGTCCCGTGCGCGGCACTTTCGAGACAGATGAGTCAGGCCTTATCACGATCACGGTCAATGCTTCGCATCCGGCCACGCGACGTTACTTCGGGCCACAGCCTGACTTCCCGGGCCAGGAGACCGTCGCCGCGAGGATGTTGATCGCAGAGATCGTGGCGGATCTCACGGTGCTGGATGTGCTGAGACGCCAACTGCGACAGAGACAGATCGCTGCCGAGGAGCTCTACGCTCGACGCTATCGCATGCTGAACGAGCTACTCCCTCTATGCCATATCTCGCAGGTGACTGACGTCGAAGTCTTCGAATCGGCGTCTACGCCGCGGAGGAAGTCTTCAGCTCGTCCGGCTCACTGACGCCTGTTCCCGTAGCTGACCGGGAACTCGCCTGATCCGAGGGTGACGGTATACGAGGCTCGATCTGCATCGGAGTTCCTGCTCGGAGCGACCTCCAACTCGCCTCGATGGAGTCAGGAGACCAGCCCTCCATGAAGCGGACTGCCGAAAGACGAGCGAAGTCGGCGTTTAGATCGCATGACAGCCAGCGACGACCTTCGTCCTCGGCGACGCGGCCAGTCGTGTTCGACCCAGAGAAGATGTCCACGACAATGTCGCCCGGCTCCGTAAGGAACTTCACGAAGAAGCGCGGAATCTGAGCTGGAAAGCGCGCCGGGTGCGGATCGGCACCCAGCAGCCGACAAGCACGCAGATAGGTACTCGTGCTCTCTGTGTTTGCGAAGGGCAGGAGATTCGACGGAAGAGCGCCGCCGTTGTCTGTCGCAAAACCTTTACCTACCCGGTGTGCGGACGGTCTGGTGCCCGGCTTGTAAAAGGCTTCAGGATCCCGCAACAGCTCCCGCATGCGCGGTGAGTAGTCCACTCGGACTCGCCTAATGTCGGCCTTTGGTGCGTCGGTCTTTGAGAACCACCAAATTGGGTTGACCGCGTCCTTCGCCCTTATCTTGCGTTTGTTGACCCATTCGATCGGCGACGGAATCCGGGCTGGGTTGAACCAGAAGAACTCCTCGGCCAACTCGTAGCCGAGCACATCGCAAAACTCGAGCAGGACTCGATAGTTGTACAGGGATCGTACCGGCCGCCCTCGTTGATACGCCCCACCCACCTCCAGAACGAATGAGCCCGATTCCTTGAGTACGCGCTTCGCCAGCGACCCGAACTCGGAGAGCCAGCTGACGTACTCCGACTGGGATTCGTTTCCGTAGCTCTTAGGCCGCAGCAGCGAAAACGGCGGGCTCGTGACGATCAGGTCCACGGATGAGTCCGGGAGGCCTCGCAACAGCGCGCGGCTGTCACCTGCGTACTGGACGCCCAACGTGGTCCGATAAACAACGTGCGGACCTGCTTTCGCAGACCTTCCTAGCCTGCTGCCTGAATCGGCTTCCCTCACTGCGCGATCATATCACTTCCGCATCCTTTTGTGACGTTCAATTGTGATACGGTCAGGTGAATGGCCGAGGAGAGTGAGGCCCTCCGAGTTCGAAAGCGCCGTGGCTGGAGCCGCGAGCGGCTCGCCGCTGAGGCCAACGTGAGCTTGTCGACAGTTTGGCGACTCGAACACGGTGGCTACCCGCGGGTGGAACATCTAGTTGCCCTCGCTGATGCCCTTGGTGTATCGATCGATCAACTCCTTGGTCGATCAAGCGATCAGCCCGAGTGAGCCCGCTGGCGCCCTCAGCGGCGCCTGCCTGTCTCTAGATTGGACGCGGGTCGGGCTGGTCGATCAGCTCGAGGAAGCTTTCCGCGGCGGCTCGAGCCTCTTCCGATAGACCCGTTGGCAGGACGACGCGCACCTTCACGTAGAGGTCGCCGCGGCCCTCGCCGCGAAACTTCGGCAGGCCCTTGCCGGCAAGGCGGAAAACCCGACCGTTTTGTGTCTCGGGCGGGATGCGCAGCGCGACCCGACCGCTGAGCGTGCGCACGTGAACCTCGCCGCCGAGTAGCGCCTCGCGCAGCGTCAGCGGGATCTCGCGGTGCAGATCTGAGCCCTTTCTCGTGAACGTCGGATGGGGCTTGACGGTCATCCGCACAAAGACGTCGACCTTGTCGGCGGTGACACCTGAGAAC
This sequence comes from uncultured Anaerolineaceae bacterium, assembly GCA_964477545.1. Lineage (GTDB taxonomy): Bacteria > Chloroflexota > Limnocylindria > Limnocylindrales > CSP1-4 > JALYGJ01. The sequence continues at coordinate 6,299 of CAYZEJ010000117.1, forward strand.
CGGATCCGCTGGCCATCGCCGACGCCCGCCGGAATCGTCACCTCGATGCGCTTCCCATCCAGGTCGAGCAGCCGTTTCGTGCCAGTGGCTACTTCCTCGAGCGTGACATCGGTCTCCGCCTCCAGGCGTTGTCGCGGGGCAGCCCGTCGGCTTGCGCTGCTCGGCTGCGACGTGCCGAAACCAGCGAGGAGATCGTCTAGCGAACCGGACCGCATCCGCGTCCGCGTGCCCGCGCCGCCGCCCGCATCGGCGAACTCGCTGAAATCAGAGGCTCCAAATCCAGACGCACCACCGCCGCCGAAGGCGGTCGCACCCCCGCCTCCGAAGAAGGTGCGGAAGAAATCGCTGAAACCGGCCAGATCCTCCGTGTTGCCGCGGTATTCGAAGCGGACGCCCGGTCCACCGGCTCCAAAGCCCTGGAAGTCGGCGAACGGATTGCCGCCCTGGGCTGTCCGGGGCCCGGCACCTGTGGCACCGCCACCCTGGTACGCCTGCCAGTTGGCGCCGAGTTCGTCGTACAGCTTGCGCTTCTCGGGATCGGACAGGACCTCGTTGGCCTCGGTGACCTCCTTGAACCGCTTCTCGGCTGCGGCGTCGCCTTTGTTGACGTCAGGATGGTGCTGACGGGCAAGCTTCCGGAAGGCCTTCTTGATCTCGGCTTGGCTGGCAGTGCGTGGCACACCCAGCGTCGCGTAGTAATCCCGGTATTCCATTCCGTCCGCCACGGGCGCAGCCTAGGCCGCGCCCGCCCTCCTGTCGCCTCTAGCTGGCGTCGGGCGAGGCGATCGCCGGTGGCTGATCCGTACCCGGGAATCCGCGGCGGATCTTGTCGGGCGCCGCAGGCGACGTCTCGTCAATTGGCTCGCCCTTCTCGACCACCTCGGCCGGCTTGGCCTCGAGGCGCTTGGGCAGGCGGATCAGCGCGTGCTCAAGCACCTGGTCCATCGATTCGACGAGGATGAGCTTGACCTGCTTGCGGATCTCCTGCGGGATATCGATCAGGTCCTTCTGGTTCTTGAGCGGCAGGATCACCGCACCGGCACCGGATAGGTGCGCGGCGAGAATCTTGCTCTTGAGGCCGCCGATGGGCAGGACTCTTCCACGCAACGTGATCTCGCCGGTCATGGCGATGTCCTTGTGGACCGGGATGCCAGTGAAGGCGCTGACCATGGCCAGGGCCATGGTGATCCCCGCGGACGGCCCGTCCTTGGGAATCCCTCCGGCTGGGACGTGGATATGGAGCGTGTTCTTCTCGAACATCTCGCGCTCGATGCCCAGCTCGTCGGCGTGGGCCCGGATCCAGGAGAGCCCGGCACGCGCGGACTCGCGCATGACCTCGCCCAACTGGCCGGTGAGGATGAAGTCCTCCTTGCCCGGCATCTTGGTCACCTCGACCGCCACGACGTCGCCGCCAACCTCGGTCACGACCAGGCCGGTAGCCGAGCCGATCTGGTTCTCCTTCTCGAGCTCGCCGTATTCGAAGCGTGGCGGGCCGAGGTACTCGTTGAGCTTCTTCGCATCCACGGTCACCTTGCGCTTGCGACCCTCGGCGACCTGCCGCGCGATCTTGCGCATGATGTTGGCGATCTCGCGCTCGAGGTTGCGGACGCCGGCCTCGTGGGTGTAGGCCTGCACCAGCTCGACCATCGCGGCATCGGTGAAATCGACGTTCTTGAGGGTCAAACCATGGTTCTCGAGCTGCTTCGGGATCAGGAAACGCTTGC